>NZ_JBYQCG010000139.1:0-61643 GCF_057837105.1 Burkholderia sp. APQ4-4ca
CAGGACGGATTCGGCATCGACTACCCGCCGGACGATCTGGCCGAATACGAAGCCCGTGCCTATTCGGTGGCAGCGATCACCGGGCAGCTCGGCGACCCGCAGTGCCGCACGTGGGTCGCGCAAGGCGACGACGGCACGCTGGTCGGGTATGCGCACGCGGGGCCGTGCAAGCTGCCGCACCCGGAAGTGGCGGACGGGTCGGGAGAGGTCCATCAAATCTATCTTCGACGCGGCACCCAGGGAACCGGCGCCGGGCGGGCCTTGTTCGACGCCGCGCTCGCGTATCTCGCCGAAACGCGCCCTGGTCCGGTATGGCTGGGCGTGTGGTCGGGCAACGCGAAGGCCATCGCGTTCTACGAGAAGGCAGGCTTCAAGCGTGTCGGTACGTACGATTTCAAGGTCGGCGAATCGACCGACCTGGAGTTCATCTACCGCCGCTGATCGTCGCTTCCTGTCGGCATCGCCTCGGCGCGGCGCAAACGAATATCGTGGATCGATGACGGTGTAAACGTCGTTTTTCCGTCGTTTCCAGTCAAACGGCACAAAGCGAGGGTTCCCGGTAAAATCCGCCATTCCGGGTCTCTCGATCAATTGGTTCGGCATGCATCGCATTGGATTCTTCGTTTGCAGCGGCTACGACGCGCTCGATCTGGGCGGCCCGTTGTCGGCCTTCAATCAGGTCGCCACGGCCGCCGGCCACACGCCCTACGATCTTCACGTCATCTCGCCGTCCGGCGGCCCGATTCCCGGCAATACCGGCCTGTCGATCGACACGAAGCCGATCGGGCGACGCGCCTTCGACACCGTCGTGTTCGTCGGCGGCAATATCGCGCCGATGCAGACACCGAACAATATCGCCGCCGCCAGCAAACTCGCCGCCAAGGCGTCGCGCGTGGCAAGCGTGTGTACGGGCGCATTTCTGCTGGCGGAAACCGGTTCGCTGGACGGTTTGAGAGCGGCGACGCACTGGCGCTACGCCGCGCAATTGCAATCGCGCTTTCCTCGCACGCGGGTCGACGGCGACAGTATCTATGTCGTCGACGGCCGCGTCTGGACGTCGGCGGGCATCGCGTCCGGCATCGACCTCGCGCTCGGCATGATCGAACGAGACATGAGCGCGGAGATTGCGCGCGAGGTCTCGCGGCTGCTGGTCGTGCCGTATCGGCGGCCCGGCGGGCAGTCGCAGTTCTCCGCGATGTCGCAGATGGAGCCGGAATCGGATCGCATCCGCATCGCGCTGAATTTCGCCCGGGAACATCTGGCGGAGGCGTTGCCGGTCGAGCGGCTCGCCGATGCGGCCAGCCTGAGTGTGCGGCAGTTCGGGCGCGCCTTTCGCCGGGAAACCGGTGAAACGCCCGCGAGGGCCGTCGAGCGCTTGCGCGTCGAAGCCGCGAGGCTGCGCCTGCAGGGCGGCAGCGAACCGATCGAGCAGATTGCGCTGGCGGTCGGCTTCACCGATCCGGAGCGGATGCGCCGAGCCTTCATCAAGCTGCTCGGACACCCGCCGCAAGCGGTTCGACGCGAGAGCCGGTCGAACGCAGCGCGCTGATCGACCGCGCGCCGATCGGCACGCTGCGGGGTCGACGTCTCGCTAACGGATGATTGGCGCGCGCGTAGCGTGACTACGCGGCGCGCCATTTCGCCGGACGTCGATGTCCGTCAATCCTTGACGGGCGGGTAAGCGTTCCACATGTCGCGATGCAGCTTCCACGTGCCGTGCTGCTTCATGAAAACAAGCGTCTGCTTCGCGCGGACCTTGAGCTTGCCGTCACCGTCGCGAACCTCCGCATCCGATACCTCCGTCACGACCCGTTCATTACCGTAGAACTCATAGTTGCTGAACGAGACGGTGCCGGGCTTCGATCCCGCATATCCGCTCGTGAAGTAGTCGGCGATCGCGCGGCGTCCGATGACTTTGTCGCCGCCCGGCGGCAAGAGCGCGCCGTCGTCGGTATAGAGGCGGCCGATCGCGTCGTAGTCGCCTCGCGAGAACGCATCTGCCCAGCGCGCGTTTTCGGCCTTGATGGCCGCTTCGGGCAGACGTTGCGCACCACCGGCGACAGCCGGCGCCGTGAACGCAAAAAAGGACACGCACGCTGCAAGCGCAGCCGTACAAAGATGAATCTGTCGCATCGAGTGATTTCCGGATCGGGTGTGAATTGAAGAGGCGGCGACCCTGCACGCGTCGCCGGCAAGCGTGTCAGCGAACGCCGGGAACGCGTGCAAGTCCCTTTGATGCGCCGGGCAGCTTCTTGTCGACCATCGCGACGAGTTCGGGCCGTGCATCTCTCGGATGACCCGAATGGAACGGCGGATCGGGATCGTATTCGACGACGAGCTGCGTGTATTCGGCCGCCTGCCGGCCGCGCAGCTTCTCCGCCACGCGCAGCGCGAAGTCGATGCCCGCCGTCACGCCGCCGCCGCTCATGAAGCGGCCGTCGTCGTCTTCGACGAAGCGATCGGGAACGGGAATCGCGCCGTATTCGGCCAGCTTGTTGACGAACGCCCAATGGCACGCGCTGCGCTTGCCGTTGAGCACGCCCGTCGCGGCGAGCACGAGCGAGCCGTTGCACACCGACGTCACGTGCTTGGCGCTTTCCGCGAGACGCCGGATCTGCGCCTGATACGCCGGACGCATCGGCGCCGACAAATCGGAACCGCCGGGCACGAGGATCACGTCGGTCTTGTCGATATCGGCCAGCCGTTCGGTCTTGCCGTACACGACGCCGAATTCGAGCGTCACGTTGCCGCCATCGAGGCTCGCGTAGCGAACGTTCGTATTCGGCAGCCGGTGGAAAATCTCGCTGGGGCCCGCGAAGTCGAGCAGTGTGCCACCGTCGTAGTTGACGATCAGGATGTTGAGCGGCTCGTTCGGCGCAAGCAGCCCGACGTTGCCCATCGGTGCAGGCGCAGGCGTGGCGTGCCCGAGCAACGCGCCGCCGCCCAGCACGGCGCCGAGCGTGGCGGCGCCGCCGAACTTCAGGGCATCGCGGCGCGAACGGCCTGCCCGCGTGAGTTGCCTGGCAGAGGCATGGTTATCGCTACTGTCGGTCAAGATGATTGCTCCTTGCACTTCGGCCCATGGGTAAGCGCACCACGCCGGGCCAGGTCGAATAATCGCCACGGCGAATCGCGTGGCGGACGTAAAATCGGGGATGGGGATGAACCGGGGTGACGTGCCGGGCGCGGGCAGCGCGAAGCGCCGGCTCAAAGCTGCGACGCACCGCCATCGACGACCAGCTCGGTGCCGACGACGTACGACGATTCGTCGCTGGCGAGATAAAGCGCCGCGTACGCGATATCGTCGGCCGTGCCCATGCGGCCCGCCGGAATCGCGTGCGCGAATTCGGCCTTGCGCTCGCGCACCCAGTCGTCGGGCTTGCCCCACTTGGCGAGCAGCGGCGTATCGATCGGGCCGGGCGCGATTGCGTTGAAACGGATTTTCCGGTCGAGAAATTCGTACGACCAGCTGCGGGCCAGCGATCGCACGGCCGCCTTCGCCGCCGCGGTCAACGAGATGCCATGCTTGCCGGTCTGATCGACGAACGAGGTATTGAGGATCACCGACGAACCCTCGCGCAAGTACGGCAGCGCCGCTTGAAGCGTGAATACCACGCCCTTGACGTTGACGTCCATGATGTCGTTATAGAGCGTGTCGTCAATGTCGTCGACGGCGGACGGGAAAGCCCAGCCCGCGTTGGCGAACACGATGTCCAAGCCGCCGAACGTCTCGTCGACCTCGGCGGCAATCGCGCGCATGTCGTCGAGCGAACGCACGTCGCCCTTCAGCACGAGCGCGTGCTCGCCGAGCTCCGCCTTCACGCGCTCGAATACGGCCTCGTCGCGCCCCGTCACCGCGACGCGCGCGCCTTCCGCAATGAACCGCTTCGCGGTGGCCAAGCCGATGCCGCTGGTACCGCCCGTGATCAACGCCGATTTGTTGCCGAGTCTCATCTTCCGTTCCTTTTCATGTCGTGAGTACCAGGCCGGATACGCGACACGCGATGGCGTGTGCGTGCGTGTTCCGGCTTGATCGTTCACGTCAAGTATGGAGCGGGAGGCAAATGTCGCAAAGGTCGTATAACCCTCGAAAAGCGCCATTCGCTTCATTCAGTCCGAGCCGGCAAGCGACGCCGTAAAAAACAAAAGCGCGCAGGTCCACTGGACCCTGCGCGCCTCGATCGAACGTGAATGGCTTGCGCAAGCAAGCCGACGAAACGGCAACGCGTAACGCCGCTATGCGGTTTTCCCCGCTAGCCCGTGCATCGGCCGCCGCAACGCGGCGTCGAACGGATTCGTGCGCGGGCCGATCGCGTCGGCCTGCCGCCGCAGCAGTTCGACGACCATCGGCATGCGGTCGTCGCCGAGCCGCGACGCGAGCGTGCCGACGCTCAGCGCGCCGACCGGATAACCGGTGCGATCGAGGATCGGCACCGCGACGCCGGCCATCCCGTCGAGCACGCCGCTGTTGCGGCCCGCGTAGCCGAGTTGCCGCACGCGTTCGATCTCGGTGCGCAGGTACACCTCGTCGAGTACGCCGTAGCCGCGGATGCGCGGTACGTTGAAGCGGATCACTTCCTCGCGCTCGGCCTCCGGCAGGAACGCGAGGATCGCGAGGCTGCCCTGCCCGACGCCGAGCGCGATGCGCCCGCCGATGTCGCCGGTAAACGAGCGGATCGGAAACGGCCCTTCGCACAGGTCGAGGCACACGGCGTCGAAGCCGCTCTTCACGAGCAGGAAGATGGTTTCGCCGAGGCTCGCGCACAGGCGCAGCAGCGCGGGCCGGCACAGCGTGCGCATGCTGCTCGGGTTGCCGGCCAGCGCGGCGAGCGCGAAGAAGTCGACGCTCAGCCGGTACAGCTTCGACTGCTCGTCCTGTTCGACCATCCCTTCGGCGATCAGCGATTGCAGGATCCGGTGCGCGGTGCCCTGCGTGAGGCCGACGGCCTTCGCGAGATGCGTGACGCGCACGCCGTCCTGCTGCATGCCGGCCAGCGCGCGCAGGATCGCGAACGCGCGCTGCAGCATGCCGGTGCCCGGCGCGCCGGCCGTATCGGCCGGGTCGATGGCGTCCTCGTCCGGGCACGGCGTACGTGCCGCCGGCGACGTTCCGGTCGAATGGGGTTCCTGCATGCCGGCTCTCCTCGACGATTTCATTGAACGGAATACGATAGCCGCCATTGTCGTCCGGCCGAAAATCCGCGGGCATCCGGGTGTGCACGGGATTGACGCGTGCGTTTCGCGGGTCGGCCGCCCTTCATCCAACGGAACGATTCGCAGGCGGCTTTCCCGTTCGTTCCATTGAATGGAATTTTTCGGAAATTCCTCCCGTTCAGCAGAATTCCAAATTGACGCTCCGAAATATGGCTGGCTAGAGTCCGCGTCATCGGCGCACCGGCCATGCGGTGTGCGAACCCGGAGCTCCCCATGTCGTTTCTCACGCTTACGGATCTGACGAAATCGTTCGGCGAACTCACCGCCGTCGCGGACGTCAACCTGTCGGTCGAGCAAGGCGAATTCGTGTCGCTGCTCGGGCCGTCCGGCTGCGGCAAGACCACCACGCTGCAGATGATCGCCGGCTTCGTCGACGTCACGCGCGGCCGCATCGCGCTCGACGGGCAGGACATCACGCACCTGAAGCCGAACCGCCGCGGGCTCGGCATCGTGTTCCAGAGCTATGCGCTGTTTCCGCACATGAGCGTCGCGGAGAACGTCGGCTTCGGCCTCGACATGCGCGGCGTCGACAAGGCCGAGCGCGCCGAACGCGTCCGCGCGGCGCTGGCGCTGGTGCGCCTCGACGCGCTCGCGCACCGTTTTCCGCGCGAACTGTCGGGCGGCCAGCGGCAGCGCGTGGCGATCGCGCGCGCGGTCGTGATCGAGCCGCCGGTGCTGCTGCTCGACGAACCGATGTCGAATCTCGACGCGAAGCTGCGCGAGGAGATGCAGTTCGAGCTGCGCGCGATCCAGCGCAAGATCGGCACGACGACGATCATGGTCACGCACGATCAGTCGGAAGCGCTGTCGATCAGCGACCGCGTGGTCGTGATGGAAGCCGGCCGCATCACGCAGACCGATACGCCGTACCGCGCGTACGAACGCCCGGAGAATCATTTCGTGTCGCAGTTCATCGGCAAGGCGAACCTGCTGCCCGGCACGATCGTCGCGCACGACGGCGACGCGATCCGCATCGACCTCGGGCACGATCTCGCCGAGACCGGCCGCACCGCGCACCTGCCGCCGCGCGAGCGCGACATCCGCGTCGGCGATGCAGTGTCGGTTTGCATCCGTCCCGAGAAGCTGCGGCTGTGCGCGCCCGACGCCGGCCGCTTCGCCGCGACCGTCACGAGCCGCTTCTTCCTCGGCAGCCAGTGGCTTTACCGCGTCGACAGCGCGCTCGGCGAAGTGCTCGTGTGCTGCCAGAACGAAGGCGCGGAGCCGCTCGCGGAAGGCGCGCCGGTCGGCATCGACTGGCACAGCGACGCCGTGCGCGTGATGCGTCGGGAGGCGTGAATGGGACAGCCTTCCCGCCCGCTCTCGACCGACCGCGCACCGGCCGGACTCGCGCAGTCGGCCGCGGTGTCAAACGATGCCGTGCCGGCACGCGCCACCGCCGCGCACCCGATGCGCGCGACGTGGCGCGCCCACGCGCCGCTGTGGCTGATGTGCGCGCCCGCCTTCGCGCTGTTCGCCGCACTCGTGCTCGTGCCGCTCGCGATGACCTTCGTGCTGACGTTCTACCGCTTCGACCCGGCCACCGGCCCGATCGCCGCGTTCCAGTTCGGCAACTACGCGGACGTGCTCGGCTCGTCGTACTTCCACACGATCTTCGCGCGCACGTTCGGAATCGCCGCCCTGACGACCGCGATCTGCGTCGCGATCGGCACGCCGGAAGCGTACGTGCTGTCGAAGATGCGCGACCCGTGGCGTTCGCTGTTCCTGCTCGCGATCCTCGCGCCTTTGCTCGTCTCGGTCGTCGTGCGCGCGTTCGGCTGGAGCATGCTGCTGAACACGAGCGGGCTCGTGAACCAGGCGCTCGGGCTCGTCGGCCTCGGGCCGTACAAGCTCGAATACACGACGTTCGCGATCGTGATCGCGCTGGTGCACGTGATGCTGCCGTTCATGGTGATTCCGGTGTGGACCGCGCTGCAGCGGCTCGATCCGCAGACGGAACACGCGGCGCTGTCGCTCGGCGCGTCGCCGTTCACGACGCTGCGCCGCATCGTCGTGCCGCAACTGATGCCGGGCGTGCTGTCGGGCAGCCTGATGGTGTTCGGGCTGTCGGCAAGCGCGTTCGCGATTCCGGGCCTGCTCGGCGGACGCCGGCTGAAGGTCGCGGCCACGGCCGTCTACGACGAATTCCTCGGCTCGCTGAACTGGCCGCTCGGCGCGACGATCGCGGTGCTGCTGCTCGCCGCCAACCTCGTCGTGATGCTCACCTACTACCGCGTGCTCGAACGCCGCTACGCGCGCAGCCTGGGAGGCGCAACGCGATGAGAAAGAACGGCCCCTTCGCCCTTGCGTTCCACACGCTCGTGATCCTGTTCGTGCTCGCGCCGCTCGTGATCGTCGTGCTCGTCGCGTTCACGCCCGACGAAACGCTGACGCTGCCGACCCACGGCGTGTCGCTGCGCTGGTTCCGCGCGATCCTCGACTATCCCGACTTCGTTA
The DNA here is from genome assembly GCF_057837105.1 of Burkholderia sp. APQ4-4ca. Lineage (NCBI taxonomy): Bacteria > Pseudomonadati > Pseudomonadota > Betaproteobacteria > Burkholderiales > Burkholderiaceae > Burkholderia > Burkholderia sp. APQ4-4ca. The sequence continues at coordinate 7,669 of NZ_JBYQCG010000139.1, forward strand.
CCGCGTTTTTCAACAGCGTGAAGCTCGCGTTCGCATCGGCCACGCTGTCGCTCGCGATCGCGTTGCCGGCCGGCCTCGCGATCGGCCGCGCGACGTTTCCCGGCCGCGCGTTCCTGAACGGGTTGCTGCTGTCGCCGCTCGTGATTCCCGGCCTCGTGCTCGGCATCGCGTTGCTGCGCTTTTTCGCGCTGATCGGCGCGACCGGCTCATTCGCGTGGCTGGTGCTCGCGCACATGATCGTCATCACGCCGTTCGTGATGCGGCTGGTGCTCGCGTCCGTCGCTGGCCTCGACCGCAGCATCGAGCAGGCCGCGTGCTCGCTCGGCGCGGACCCGTGGACAACCTTCCGCCGTATCACGCTGCCGATGATCGTGCCCGGCATCACCGGAGGCTGGCTGCTCGCGTTCATCAACAGTTTCGACGAGCTGACGATGTCGATCTTCGTCACGTCGCCGCAGACGGTCACGCTGCCCGTGCGCATGTACATGTACGCGACCGAATCGATCGACCCGATGATGGCGTCGGTATCGGCGCTCGTCATCTTCATCACCGCCGGCGCGATGCTGCTGCTCGATCGCGTGTACGGCCTGAACCGCATCCTGATCGGCCAACATTGATGACGACTCCCGTTTCCCGTTCCACCGGCATCGCGGACGACGGCGCGCAGTTCGTGCGCGTCGCCGAACGCGAACGCGCCGCCGTCGCGTTCACGCTCGACGGCCGCCCCGCGCACGCGCTGGCCGGCGACACCGTGCTCACCGCCATCCTCGTCGCGCAGCGTCGCGTGCGCGTCAGCGAATTCAGCGGTCAGCCGCGCGCGGGGTTCTGCCTGATCGGCGCATGCCAGGACTGCTGGGTGCGCACCGAAGCCGGCGCACGGCTGCGCGCATGCTCGACGCCGATCGCCGAAGGCATGCGGATTCTCACGTCCGCGCGGCCGATCACGCCCGGAGACGCAGCGTGAGCGCCGCACTGCAACCGGTGATCATCGGCGCGGGGCCGGCCGGCGTGCGCGCGGCCGAGGCGCTGGTCGACGCCGGTCTGCGCCCGGTCGTGATCGACGAGAACGCGCGCTGGGGCGGACAGATCTATCGTCAACCGCCGGCCGACGCCGCGTTCGTGCGCGGCAAGCGCATGCTGTACGGCTTCGAGGCCGCGAAGGCCGACGCCGTGCACCGGACGATGGCCGCGCTGCTGTCGCACGTCGACTATCGGGCGAACACGCTCGCGTGGTCGTGCGGCGCGGGCCGCGTCGACACGTTGCAGGATGGCCGCGAGGTGACGGTGCCGTACTCGCACCTGATCGTCGCGAGCGGCGCGACCGACCGCATGCTGCCCGTGCCGGGCTGGACGCTCGCGGGCGTCTATACGCTCGGCGGCGCGCAGGTCGCGCTGAAGGCGCAGGGCTGCGCGATCGGCCGGCGCATCGTGTTCGCGGGCACGGGGCCGCTGCTTTACCTCGTCGCTTATCAGTATGCGAAGGCCGGCGCGCACGTCGCGGCCGTGCTCGACACGAGCCCGCTGCGCCGCCAGGCCGCCGCCGCGCCCGCGCTGCTGCGCATGCCGTCGATCTTCGCGAAAGGGCTCTACTACAACGGCTGGCTGCGCGCGCATGGTGTCGCGATCGAAACGGGCGTCACGCTCGAGCGCGTGCTCGGCGATCAGCACGTGACAGGGCTCGCATGGCGCGCCGCCGGCGACGACGCGCAGTCCGCGCCGCCGCGCATGCTCGATTGCGATGCGCTCGGTCTCGGCTTCGGCCTGCGCGCCGAAACGCAACTCGCCGATCTCGCCGGCTGCCGGTTCCAATTCGACCCGCTCAATCGCGCGTGGCTGCCCGAACGCGACGCGGCCGGACGCACGTCGGTACGCGGCTTCTACGTCGCCGGCGACGGCGCGGGCATCGCGGGCGCCGATGCGGCCGAGGCATCGGGCCGACGCGCGGCGCTCGCGCTGCTAGACGATGCCGACATCGCGTCGCTCGCGCCGTCCGACAAACCCGACGCGACGGTGCTCGACCACACGCTCGCGCGCATCGGCGCATTCCGCGCGGGCCTCGAGGCGGCGTTCGCGCCGCCGGCCGAACAGGCTGCCCGCTGCCCCGACGACACGATCGTGTGCCGCTGCGAGGAAATCGACGCGGGCACGCTGCGCCGCTGCGTGCGCGACGGCGCGGCGACCGAATTGAACCGGCTGAAAGCGCTGACGCGCGTCGGCATGGGCCGCTGCCAAGGCCGCATGTGCGGCGACGCGGCCGCGCTCGTGCTGGCCGCCGCAACCGGCCGGCCGCTCGCCGACGTCGGCCGGTTGCGTGCGCAACCGCCCGTGAAGCCGTTCCCGATCTCGGCCGCACTCGCGGGCGACGACGTCGCGGCGATTCCCGACGAGGCGCGCGATGAGTGACATCCGGCATTACGACGTCGCGATCGTCGGCGGCGGCCTCGTCGGCGCGTCGGCCGCGCTCGCGCTCGCGCACCGCGGGCTGCGCATCGGGCTGTTCGAGCGGCGCGACTGCGGCGCGCAGGCGAGCGGCGTGAACTACGGCGGCGTGCGCTGTCAGGGCCGCCCGGCCGAGCAATTGCCGCTCGCGCTGCGTGCACGGCGTATCTGGGATCGCCTGCCCGAGCTGATCGGCATCGACGGCGAATTCGTCGTGTCCGGCCACTTGCGGCTCGCACGCAGCGACGCCGATCTCGACGCGCTCGACGCATATGCCGCACTCGCCGGCGAACACGGCTTGTCGCTGCGGGTGATGCGCGGCGACGCGTTCCGTCGCCGCTACCCGTGGCTGGGCCGCGCGGCGCTCGGCGGCTCGCTGTGCGAGACCGACGGCCATGCGAACCCGCGCCTCGTGTCGCCCGCGTTCGCGCGCGCGGCCCGCGCGGCGGGCGCGGACGTGTTCGAGCACACCGCCGTCGATGAGGTTCATCACGACGGCACGCGTTTTCACTTGCAGGCGGGCGGCCGCGCGCACACCGCGACGTGGCTGATCAATTCGGCCGGCGCATGGGCGAACACGATCGCCGAACGCTTCGGCGAAGCCGTACCGATGGAGCCGATCTACCCGAACATGTGGGTGACCGAACCGCTGCCGCCATTCATCGCGCACAACCTCGGCGTGTACGGCGGCGGCGTGTACGCGCGCCAGGTCGCGCGCGGCAACTGCGTGATCGGCGGCGGGCGGGGCCGCGGCGACGGCGAATTCGGCCAGCCGTCGGTCGACACGACGCGCGCGGTGATGCGCGATGCGTGCGCGCTGTTGCCCGCGCTGCGCGACGCACTGCTGATCCGCACGTGGAGCGGCGTCGAAGGCTGCACGCCCGACCACAACCCGATCATCGGCGCGAGCCGCACCACGCCGAACCTGCTGCACGCGTTCGGTTTTTCCGGCGGCGGCTTCCTGCTCGCACCGGGCGTCGGCGACGTGCTCGCCGATCTCGTCACCACCGGTGAAACCGCCACCCCACTCGATGCATTCTCGATCGGCCGCTTCTTCCGCGAAGCCGCGCCGACCGCCCCTTTCCGTCAAGAGGAAATCCAAAGATGAAACTGCTCGGAACGATCGCGGCGGCCGCCGCCCTCTGCGTCGCAGGCGCCAACACGCCCGCGTTCGCGCAAACGAAGACGATCTACGTCGGCATGAACGGCGGGCCGATGGAAAAGGCCTATACGAGCCAGGTGCTGCCCGACTTCGAGAAGGCGAACAACGTGAAGGTGGTGATCGTGCCCGGCACGTCGTCGGACGTGCTCGCGAAGCTGCTTGCGAACCGCAACAAGCCGCAGATCCACGTCGCGTTCCTCGACGACGGCGTGATGGCGCGCGCGGTGAGCCTCGGCGTGTGCCAGAAGCTCGACGATTCGCCGGTGCTCAAGGAGCTGTACCCGTTCGCGCGGATGAAGGACGACGTCGGCGCGGGCGTGCAGCTCGGGATGACCGGCATCGCGTACAACAAGAAGCTGTTCGCCGAGAAGGGCTGGGCGCCGCCGACGTCGTGGATGGATTTCGCCGATCCGAAATACAAGGGCAAGGTCGTATTCCAGTCGGCGTCGAGCAGCACGTTCGGGCTGCACGGCTTCCTCGCGATCAACCGGCTGCTCGGCGGCAACGAACAGAACGTCGAGCCCGGCTTCAGCAAGTGGGCGAGCACGGTCGGGCCGAACGTCGTCGAGTACATCCCGAACTCGGCGAAGATCTCCGAGATGGTGCAGACCGGCGAGGCCGGCCTGTTCCCGCTGACGCCGACCGGCGTCGGCGACCTGCAGGACAAGGGCATCCCCGTCGCATATGCGAACCCGAAGGAAGGCCCGGTGCTGCTGCTCGTCGACCTGTGCGTGGTCGCGAACAATCCCGATCCGCAACTCGCGCAGAAGCTCGCGCAGTTCCTGCTGTCCGCGCCCGCGCAGACGAAGGCGGCCGAGGCCGGCAAGCAGATTCCGACCAACCGCCTCGCGAAGATGCCGGCCGCGATGCAGCAAAGCCTCGGCAACATCGATGATCTGGTGCGCAAGGTGACGGTGGTCGACTGGACCGCGATCAACGCGCGCCGTGCACAGTGGGATACGCGCTGGAACCGGCAGATCGAGCGGTAAGGGGCACTGGCGCGCGCTGCCACGGCGCCCCGAGAAGGCTGACCATCATTTGCGGGAGTGATGACACTCCCCTTTTTCTGCGGATTTGACCGGGGAGCCGCGGGCCGACAACACTAGCCCGCAGTGCTGCAACAGACGGCACGCGCCCGCCTCCCCCTTCAGAGTCCGCCATGTACCCGACCGACACCGTGCAATCCCCGAGCGCCGTCCGGCCGCTCGCCGACCGGCAGCTACGCCGGATCGTCATCGCCTCCGTCGCCGGCAACGCGATGGAGTGGTACGACTTCTTCGTGTACGGCACGGCCGCCGCGCTGGTGTTCGGCCACGTGTTCTTCCCGCCCGGCGCCTCGCCGCTCGCCGGCAGCCTCGCCGCGTTCGCGGCCTTCGCGCTCGGTTTCGTCGCGCGGCCGCTCGGCGGGATCGTGTTCGGCCACGTCGGCGATCGCTACGGGCGCAAGGCGTCGCTCGTATGGACGCTGCTGATCATGGGCGCATCGACCTTCGCGATCGGCCTGCTGCCGACCTATGCGCAGGTCGGCCTGTGGGCGCCGGCCGCGCTCGTCGTGCTGCGCCTGCTGCAGGGCATCGCGTCCGGCGGCGAATGGGGCGGCGGCGTGCTGATGATCAGCGAGAACGCGCCGCCCGAGCAGCGAGGCTACTACGCGGCGTGGAGCCAGCTCGGCGTGGGCGGCGGCTTCGTGCTGTCGTCGGCCGCGTTTCTCGCCGCGCAGGCGCTGCCGGACGATATGTTCCGCACGTGGGGCTGGCGGCTGCCTTTCCTCGCGAGTATCGTCATTTTCGCGATCGGCATCTATATCCGCCGCCATCTGCCGGAAAGCCGCGACTTCGAGCAGGCCGGCAAGCGCGGCACACACACGCACTTGCCGATCGTCGAGTGCATCCGCCGCCATCCGAAGGAAATCCTGCTCGCGATGGGGCTGCGCGTGGCCGAGAACGGCGGCGCGTATATCTTCCTCGCGTTCTCGCTCGTCTACGGCAAATACGTCGGGATTCCGAACGGCACGATGCTGACCGGCGTGATGATCGCGATGATCGTCGAGATGGGCGCGATGCTCGCCTGGGGCCGTCTGTCCGACCGGATCGGCCGCAAGCCCGTGTACCTGATCGGCGCGCTGAGCCTCGTCGCATGCGCGTTTCCGTTCTTCTGGATGCTCGACACGCGCGTGACGCCGCTCGTGTGGCTCGCGCTGACGGTCGGCACGGCGGTGAGCCACGGTGCGATGATCGGTACGCTGCCCGCGCTCGTCGGCGAGCTGTTCAGCACCGAGGTGCGTTATTCGGGCGTCGCGCTGGGCCACGAAGTCGCGTCGATCTTCGCGGGCGGGATGTCGCCGTTGATCGCGACCGCGCTGCTCGCGCGCTATCACGCGTCGTGGCCGGTGTCGCTGTTCCTCATTGCGCTCGGCCTCGTCACGGTCGCGACGCTGTGCGTGATGCGCGAGACGCGCATCACGCCCGCCGACGATTCGCGCCGCGACCCGGCATGACCGCGCGACGCTCAGCGCCCGGCGTCGCGCCGCGCGCTGTCGAACGCCGGCGCGAGCCCGAGATGGTCGAGCAGCCGCGCGAATTCGCCGAGCCGCTGGCGCATGTACGCGGGCACGTCGACCGTCGCATAGTCGTGGAAGCCGGCGCCCGTGCGCACACCGTCGCGCCCGGCTTCCATGTTGCGCACGACGCTCGCGGCCGGTGCGAAGCGCGGGCCGATCTCTCCGGCCAGGTATTGCGACGCGTAGTACAGGATGTCGCATCCACCCCAGTCGATGAATTCGAGCAGCCCGAGCACCGCGAAGCGCGGGCCGAAACCGGTGCGGATCGCGGTGTCGATGTCCTCCGCGCTGGCCACGCCTTCCTCGACCATCCGCGCGGCCTCGTTCATCGCGAGCGCCTGGATGCGCGGCACGATGTAGCCGGGCGCGGGCCCGCAGATCACCGGCTTCTTGCCAACGCGTTCGAGCAGCGCCGCGAGCGCGTCGACGACGGCCTGATCGGTCGCATCGCTGCGGCTAACCTCGACGAGCGGCATCAGCAGCGCGGGGTTCAGCCAATGCGCGTTCAGCATCCGTGCCGGGTGCGCAACGTGGCGCTGCAATTCGGTGACAACGAACGTCGACGTGGTCGACGCGATCGTTGCGTGCGCATCGACATGCTCGCCGAGCCAGCGCAGCGCGTCGGCCTTCGCATCGAGCACCTCGGGCAGCGCTTCGAACACGATATCGGCATCGCGCACCGCGTCGGCCGCGCCGTCCCGTGCCACGAGGGCGATGCGCGCGACGACGGCATCCGCCTGCGCGGCATCGATGCGGCCGAGCGTGACCTGCGCATGCAGCGGCCGGGCGATCTCGTCGCGCGTGCGTTCATCGAATGCGCACCTGCCGGCCGCATCGCGCGGCTTGAAGTCGATCAGCGTCACGTCGAGGCCCGCGAACGCGAACACGAGCGCGATGCCCTGCCCCATGCGTCCCGCGCCGAGCACGTGGATGCGCGTCACATCGTAGGCCGCCTTCATGCCGCATACCCCGTATCGAGCAGCGCGCGCAGCGCGTCTTTCGACAACGCCGCGAGCCCGAGCCGCTCCAGCGTGCGGCCTTCCGCATACAGGTCGCGCACCGCGACCGCGCTCGCGACGCTCAGCAGCCCCTGCGCGACGGGCGTGGGCACGCCGGCCCAGCGCCCGCACGACACGACGAACGACAGCCCGAGCCGGGTGTCCTCGAGCATGTAGCGATGCGTGCGCAAATCGATCTTCTCGCGCCAGTCGCCGCTATCGGTCAGCTTGCCGTGCGCGCCGCGGCCGTACATCCATTCGTCGCCGTCGGCCGCATAGTGATCGGCCAGCGGAAAATGCGGCGCGCGATAGCCGAGCGCTTCGCGCACCGCGATCCGTTCTGCGTCGAGCGCGTTCGTCACGCGGCGAATCGACGGCTGCGTGCCTTCGTTGTGGATGTCCCACGCATCGAAATGTTCGAGCGGCCCGGCGTTCATCAGGATCAGTGGCGGATGGATCACCGGGCCCGCGTTCATCAGCGCGCCGGACAACGCATCCTCGACCGGCTCGACCGACGGATAGCCCGCGCGCAGTACGTCGAACGCCCAGCCGGCCGCGTTCGCCGGCCACACGCCGGTCGGCAGGCGTGTCGCGTATGCGCTGATCACGACGTCGTTGTCGCGATGCTTGCGCACCAGGTACGGCAGCGTGCCCGTTTCGGCGAACGCGACGCGCGAGCGGTTGCCGGCGTCGGCCGCCGCGCGGGCGAACACGGCGCTGCCGAACGTGCCGGGCGGCAGGAACACGACCTGGCCGTCCTCCAGCAGCGGCGCGACCTGCGCGGCGAGTGCGTCGTGCGACGTGGCCGGCAGCGGCACCACGACGAGCCGCGCGCCGTGCAGCGCCGCGGCCAGGTCGTCGGTCAGGCGGATCGCGTCCGGCGCATCGCCGAGCGGCACCGCCCGCTTGCCGCGATAGTCGGTCACGTTCAGCACGCCAAGCGCGCGCAGCCGCGCATGCGGCTCGCGATCGCGCCGCCACCACGTCACGTCGTGGCCTTTTTCGAGCAGGTCGATGGCCGCCGCATGGCAGCCATGGCCGCCGCCCAGAACACATACCTTCATCGTCTTCTCCTGGTGATCGAGTACGTCCGAGACTACGCGGTTGCCTGCACCGCGTCGCTTCAAAACGCGCAACGACGCGCCGGTTCGCGCAACGCAATCGCGGCGCGGCGCATGCCGCATCGCCCCCGCATCCGCTACGAGGTCTACGAATGGACATCGCCCTTTCCCGCCATGCGCCGAACCGGCTCGGCACGCTGCATGCGCCCGACGAAGTCGAACGCGCGGTCGCGCATCGGCTCGGGCCGCACCGGATGGCCGCGTCCGGCCGCGATCCGTTTCGCGCGGAGCTATATGAGGTGCCGCTGCATCACGGCGCGCTGCTCGAACTCTGCTACGGCCGCGAAACGCGCATCGAGTTCGGCGACGACGCCGATCACTTCCTGTTCCGGCTGACGCTCGCCGGTGCGTGCGAGCTGCAAGCCGGCAACGTCGTCGCGCGCGCCGGCCCCGGCGAGCTGACCGTGTCGTCGCCCGCGCTCGCGAGCCGCCTGCGCACGAGCCCCGATTGCCGCAACCTCGTGCTGCGGCTCGAACGCGGCGCGCTCGAACGCAAGTTGCAGGACATGCTGCACGCGCCGCTCACGCGGCCGTTGCAATTCGACGTGGCAGCCGGCGGCGCCGGCGCAGGCGCCGCGCTCATGCTGCCGACCTTCGAGTACCTGTGCCGGCTCGGCGCGCAGCCGGGCATCGGCACCGCGTCGCCGGTGTTCGGCGCCGACCTTACCGCGTGGCTGACGTCGCTGCTGCTCACGCACCTGCCGCACGCCTACAGCGACGCGCTGCTGCGCGGCACGCCACCGCTGCCCGCGCACGTGCGGCGCGCGTGCGCGCACGTCGACGCGCACCTCGGCGAGCCGCTCGCGCTCGCCACGCTGGCGGCCGTCGCGGGGGTCGCGCCGCGCACGCTGCAGCATGCGTTTCGCGCATTTCTGCACACCACGCCGGCCGCGTACGTGCGCGAGCGCCGGCTCGCCGCCGTGCACGCGGCGCTGCAACGCGGCGACGCGCGCAGCGTGACCGACGTGCTGATCGCGCACGGCATCCTTGGCTTCGGCCATTTCGCGAAGGCGTATGCGCGGCGTTACGGCCACGCGCCTTCCGTCACCGCGAGGAGGCAAACACGATGACGCTCTCCGCTCCCGGCCGCCCGGCCGCCTTGGCCCGCCCCGACTCCGCGCCGCACGACAACGACTCCGCCGACGGCCTGCGCGTGCAGGATCTCGATCTCAACCTGTTGAAGACGTTTCGCGCGGTCTATGAGGAGCGGCACGTCGGCCGCGCGGCGCTGCGGCTCGGCGTCACGCAGCCGTCGGTGAGCTACGCGCTCGGCCGGCTGCGGCTGATGTTCCGCGACGCGCTGTTCGTGCGCACCGGCACCGGCGTCGAACCGACCCCGCGCGCGCAACGGCTCGCGATCTCGGTCGACAAGGCGCTCGCGATCCTGCAGGACGTGCTCGACGAAGGCTCGCGCTTCACGCCCGACAGCACGCAGCGCGTGTTCCGCCTGCACATGAGCGATTTCGCGGCGAGCGCGTTCCTGCCGACGCTGCTCGCCGCGTTCGCCCGGCGCGCGCCGGGCGCCGTGATCGAGACGCTGCACGTCGACGAATGCCAGCTCAACGTCGCGCTCGAATCGGGGCGCATCGACTTCGCGCTCGGGCATTTCGCCGATGCGTCGAGCCATTTCCAGCGCACCGCGCTGCTGCACGAACGCTGCGTGCTGCTGATGCCGCGCCGCACCGCGCAACGCATCGGGCTGGCCGCCGATTTCGTGCTCGACGGCACGGCGCCCGACGCGCTGCGCTTCGCCGCGATCACGTCGCATCCGCAGTCGATGCAACTGCTCGAACGGCACGAACTGATGCCGCGCGTGCGCGCCGCGCTGCCCGATTTCATGGTGGTGCCGGCGTTGCTGCAGGACGGCGATTACGCGCTGATCCTGCCGGAGACGATCGCGATCACGTTCGCGGCGCGCCAGCCGTGCGTGCTGTACGAGATTGCCGGCGCCGGCGAATGGACCGTCAACGCGTACTGGCATCGCCGCTTCGATGCGGACCCCGGCCACCGCTGGCTGCGTGCGCTGTTGCTCGAACTGTTCAACATCGGCGAGCAGGCGCCGTTCGACGCATGGCTCGCGCCCCAGCCGCCCACCTGCGCGTAGCGGCGCAAGCGAGCAAGGGCACGGGCGCGCCGACACGCTCAGAACGACGTGAGGATGCCCGCGACGAGCGAGCTCGCGGTCGCGCCCGGCTTCGCGACGGCGACGCCGCCGCCGGCCGCCCCGTTGACGACGAAGCGCGCATGCGCGCCGTTGCGCACCATCGCGGCGCCCGTATACAGGACCGTGCGCTTCGACAGCGGATAGTCGAAGCGGATGCCGTACGAATCGGCGTTGCCGTCGCTGTCGGCCACCTTCCGGTAATGGCCGACGCTCAGCAACAGCGACGCGCGACCGATCGGCACCGTCGCGCTCAGTTCCATGATGTCGCTGTGCGGATACGCGCTCTGGCTGTCGATCGCGGTCGCGACGTCGGGGCCGCCGCGATGGCGCAGGTACAGCGCGGCAATCTTCACGACGTTGAAGTCGTACGAGATTGCACCGAGCGTGTAGTTGCCGTTCGCGGCCGTGCTCGTCGCGCCGAGCGTCGATGCGGCGACCGGGCTGAACTTCTGCTGCATGGTATCGACGTCGATCGACAATCCGCCGCGCACGTAGTTGATGCCGGCGCCGTACGTATCGCCGAGCGTCGCCGGCTGGCCGGCTGCACCGTTGGCGCCCCGCGCGGCCATCGCGCGCAGCATGAAGCCCGCGTAGCGCGGCGACGTGTAGCGCATCGCGTTGCGCACGCGCAGGAACGCGGGCCCGACGAAGTTGTTGGTCGCGTTGCCCCATGCGAGCCCCGCGCCGAGCCCCGGCAGGCTGTACGTGACGAGCGTCGTATGCAGGATCGTATAGAGCTCGCCGAACTGCACGCCGCCGAACGGCCCCGTGATGCCGACCCACGCCTCGCGGCCGAACAGCGCGCTGCTGTTCGACAACGCGCCGCTCGCCGCGTTGAAGCCGTCCTCGAGCTTGAAGATCGTCGCATAGCCGCCGCCGAGATCCTCGACGCCCTTCAGCCCCCACTGCGACGCCCACAGGTTGCCGCTGCCCATGCGCGTCACGTGGTTCGGCCCGGCGTTCGCGTATTCGATCGCGGTGTCGATGCGGCCGTAGAGCGTCACGCTCGATTGCGCGACGGCAGGCAGCGTCATGCTCGCGAGCAGCGCGGCAAGCGGTACGGCAAGCCGGTCGGCCCGCCCGTTCGGTTGGTTCATCTGCGTCGTCCCGTAGAAGTTGCGGCGCCTGTCGGCCTCGCGCCGCTCGATGTGAAGCGCGTTCGCTTTCGGATGCGAACGCTGCCGATCAAAACCGGGCCGAGTCTAGGAACGACAATTTCGGACGTCGACGCAATGCGCTCTATAACGCTTATAGACGGGCCGCATGACGCGCACGGGCCCCGCCGCACGCGCGCTGCGCGGCGGCCCGCGCGCACGGCCTCGGTGTTTTCTTTATCCGGGTCGGTAAATGTCCGTGTGGCGCGGCTGTCACTCCGGCTATGGCGGCCGAAATTGGCCGACTACGCTGCGTCTCCGATCGTGTCATCCGCACGCTTTCGTGCCGCGACGGCGCCCGGCCCGCGAGGCCGATGCCGCGCTTTTCCACCGCCCGCTCCTGGAGACCCCGCATGTCCGCATCCACGGCCCGCGCTGCCGACGGCAAGCGCTATACGTACGAATGGTATGTCGTCGTCATCTGCATGCTCGCGTACGTCTTTTCGTTCGTCGATCGCCAGGTCCTCGTGCTGATGATCGAACCGATCAAGCGCGACCTGCACCTGTCCGATACGCAGTTCAGCCTGCTCAACGGCTTCGCCTTTTCGCTGTTCTACGCGGTGATGGGGCTGCCGGTCGCGTATCTCGCCGACCGCTATGCGCGCCCGCGCATCATCTCGCTCGGCATCGCGCTGTGGAGCGTCGCGACCGCCGCGTGCGGGATGAGCCAGCACTTCGTGCAGATGTTCGTCGCGCGGATGGGCGTGGGCGTCGGCGAGGCCGCGCTGTCGCCCGGCGCGTATTCGATGCTCGCCGACTACTTCCCGAAGGAGAAGCTCGGCCGCGCGATCGCCGTGTATTCGCTCGGCTCGTTCATCGGCGGCGGCATCGCGTTCCTGATCGGCGGCTACGTGATCGCGCTGCTCAAGCATGCGAGCGCATTCACGCTGCCTGTCGTCGGGCAGGTGCATGCGTGGCAGGTCACGTTCCTGATCGTCGGGCTGCAGGGCATCCTCGTCGCGCTGCTGTTCGCCGCGACGGTGCGCGACCCGCAGCGCAAGGGGCTCGCGCAGGATCGCTCGGGCGCCGTGCGGCGCGTGTCGATGCGCGATTCGCTGCGCTTCGTCGGCACGCATCGCGCGACCTTCGCGTGCCACTACCTCGGCTTCTCGTTCTACGCGATGACGCTGTACTGCCTGCTGAGCTGGACGCCCGCGTTCTATATCCGCCGCTTCGGGATGACGGCCGTCGAAGCCGGCTACACGCTCGGCATCGTGCTGCTGGTCGCGAACACGGCCGGCGTGTTCTGCGGCGGCTGGCTCAACGACTGGCTCCTGCGGCGCGGCCGCGGCGATGCGCCGATGCGTGCCGGCGCAATCGGCGCCGCATGCATGGTGATTCCCGCGACGCTGTTCACGCAGCTCGACAGCCTGCCGGCGTCGCTCGCGATGCTGGTGATCGCGATGTTCTTCGCGTCGTTCCCGATGCCGACGTCGACCGCCGCGATGCAGACGCTCGCGCCGAACCAGATGCGTGCGCAGATCTCCGCGCTGTTCCTGCTCGTGTCGAACCTGATCGCACTCGGCATCGGCACGACCGTCGTCGCGCTGTTTACCGACCGCGTGTTCGGCGCGCCGGCCGCGGTCGGTCATTCGATGTCGATCGTCAACGTCGCGGCAGCCACGCTCGCCGCGCTGCTGCTCGCCGCCGGCTGCCGCCACTACCGCCGCAGCCTCGAGCGCGAACGCGGTCATGCAGCGGCCGCGGTGCCGGCTGACGCGGCCGTCGACGGCGGCAACGCCATCGCCGCTCGCTGAAGTCGCTCGGTTCACCGATCGCGTGGTCGGCGCACCGGCCGCGCGATCGCCGCAACGCTGACCGGCGACAATCGGCACGCCCACCATCATCCATCCCGCTTATTCCGGTATCGCTTTTTAATCGATTTGATTTATGCAATGCCCATCCCTATTCTCGATCGCATGACGGCGCGGGGCTCTGCCGCGCCGCGTTCCTCTCCCCCACGGAATTTCCCATGCAAGCGAACCGCCACCAGGTCCGGATCGACGCGCTGATTGACGCGGCGCAGGACATCCGCTGTTTCCGGGTCTCGCGCGTCGACGGCCAGCCGTTCGACGCGTACGAGCCGGGCGCCCATATCGACGTCACCGCGCCGTCCGGCATCACGCGGCAATACTCGCTGTGCGGCAACCCGGACGAGCGCGGCAGCTATCTGTTCGCGGTGAAGAAGGAAGCGCAGTCGCGCGGCGGCTCGCGTTCATTGCACGACGACGTGCGCGTCGGCGCGGAATTGTCGATCGGCACGCCGCGCAACCTGTTTCGTCTGACCGATGACGCGAGCGAGCACGTGCTGGTCGCGGCCGGTATCGGCATCACGCCGCTGCTGTCGATGGCGTATGCGCTGCACAAGCGCGGCGCGCGTTATCGGCTGCACTATTTCGCGCGCAGCCGCGAGCATGCCGCCTTCGTCGACGAACTGTCCGCCGAACCGTACGCATCGCACGTGACGTTTCATTACGGCGTCGAGCCCGATGCGCTCGCGGCCGAACTCGGCCGCTGCGTCGAGTCGATCGATCTGAAAGCGCATGTCTATACGTGCGGGCCGGGGCCGTTCATGGATGCCGTTGTCGCGGCCGCGGCCGAGCGAATCCCGGAAGATGCGATTCATCTCGAACGCTTCGCGGCGGATCCCGTCGCCGCGGATGCAGGCAATGCCGAAGCCGGCGCGAGCCCGGCCGATGGCTTCGAAGTACGCCTGAAACGCAGCGGTCAATCGGTGCGCGTCGCGCCCGATACGTCGATCGTCGACGCACTCGCGGCGATCGGCATCGAGGTCGACACGTCATGCGGCGAAGGCGTATGCGGCACCTGCATGGTGCCGGTGCTCGACGGCGAACCCGATCATCGCGACCACTGCCTGAGCAAGGCCGAGCGCGCGAGCAACACGGTGATCTGCTGCTGCGTGTCGCGCGCGCGCTCGGCGGTGCTCGTGCTCGATCTCTGATGCGCCGAGCGCGCCGCCATGTTGCCGCGCCGATCTACTGATTGACTGATGTAAAGGCGCGCGGGCGACGGACACTCCGCCACGGCGGTGGCGTCGTGCGGGAGCCGCCCGACCATCACTCGTCGAAACGCTCGACGATCTCGGCGAGCAGCGCGCGCATCCACGCGTTGCCCTCGTCCTCGTGGAAGTGCTCGTGCCAGTGCATCGTCACCGGCGCGGGCGGCAGCGTGACCGGCAGGTCGTACAGGCGGAATGCATTGTCGCGATTGAGAATCTGCGCGAGCCGCTTCGGCAGCGTCGCATACAGATCGGTGACCGACAGCACGCTCGGCAGCGCGACGAAGTGCGGCACCTCGAGCGCGATGTTGCGGCCCACGCCCTGCACGCGCAACGCGTCGTCGAGCGCGTGGTGGCTGTGCTCGACCGATTTCACGTTGACGTGCGCGGCGCGCACGAACTGCTCGAGGCTCAGCGCGGCCGCCGTCGGCAGCCCGCGCCGGCGCCCCGTCATGCACACGTAGGTTTCCTCGAACAGCACCTGGTGGCGCGTGCGCGGCATCAATTCCGGCAGGTTGCCGATCGCGAAATCGAGCCGGCTCGCGCGTAGCGCTTCCTCGATCTCCTCCACCGGCAGCGGCTGCACGCTGAGCGTCACGCGCGGCGCGCGCTCGCGCAACGCCTGGCAGATCGCCGGCAGGTACGCCATCTCGCCGGCATCCGACAGCGACAGCCGGAACGTGCGCGTGCTGGTGGCCGGATCGAAGCGCTCCGCGTAGCGCAGCGCGACGCGCACCATGTCGAGCGCCTTGCCGACGATGCCCGCGAGTTCGAGCGCGACCGGCGTCGGCTGCATCCCCGAACGCGTGCGCACGAACAGCGGATCGTCGAATAGCGTGCGCAGCCGGCCGAGCGAATAGCTGACGGCCGGCTGCGACAACGCAAGCCGCTCGCCGGCCTTCGTCAGGCTGCGTTCCTCGACGATCGCCTGGAATACGCGCAACAGGTTCAGATCGAGATGATCGACCGATGTCATCGTGACCTCCATCATTTGCCGCATTTATTTGATTATCGATTTTAGATCAATTTGACCGATATGCGGCAGAAGACGAGACTCGTCTTCGGACGCCGCGCACAGCCCGGCCCGATTTTCGCGACTCTTTCCCCACGACGACGATGAGCGACATTCCCTACCAGACGATCGACACCCGCGCGTTGCACGGCCTCGCGCAGCCCGACCGCATCGCGCCCGCGATGTATCACGATCCCGCGCTGTTCGAAGCCGAGCTCGACCGCATCTTCTACCGCACCTGGATCTGGGTCGCGCACGAGAGCGAACTGCCGAACCCGGGCGACTTCGTCACGACGACGATCGGCCGGCAGCCGGTGATCGTCGTGCGCGACAAGACCGGCGAGATCAACGTGCTGCAGAACCGCTGCCGCCATCGCGGCGCGACCGTGTGCGAAGCGCACAAGGGCAACGCGAAGGGCTTCACGTGCCCGTATCACAGCTGGTCGTACGCACTCGACGGCGCGCTGCGCGCGCTGCCCTACGGCGACGGCTACGAAGGCGTGTGCGAGAAAGGCGACCTGCCGCTCGTGAAGCTGCGCGTCGGCGTGTACCGGGGGCTCGTGTTCGCGAGCTTCAACGACGCGATCGAGCCGCTCGAGGATTTCCTCGGCGGCGCGAAGCCGTGGATCGACCTGTTCATGAAACAGGGCGCCGGCTACCCGATCAAGGCGAACGGCGAGCACAAGTTCAAGTTCAAGGGCAACTGGAAGATCCAGCTCGAGAACACCACCGATCTCTATCACTTCCCGGTCGTGCACAAGTCGTGGATGAAGTCGATCGACGACGAGACGGCCGCCGCGATCACGAGCTTCATGACGAGCGAGCACGCGTTCTGCCGCGCGCTCGGCAACGGCCACAGCCTCGCGGTGCTGATGCCGGAGCTGATCGACCTCGACGAAGACGACGGCGCACCGCTGCCCGAACGCTTCGCGCCGCTCGCGGCGAAACTCGCCGAGCGTCACCCGCCCGAAGCGGTGCGCCGCATCGTGCGCTCGCTGATGGGCGTCGGCTTCAACCTGAACCTGTTCCCGAACCTCGCGCTGTCGATGGCGTTCTTCCGCGTGCTGCGGCCGATCTCCGCGAACGAAACCGAGATCCGCCACGTCGCGCTCGCGATGGACGGCGGCCCCGACGAAGCGAACCGCGAGCGGCTGCGCATCCACGAGCATTTCCAGGGCCCGTTCGGCTTCGGCAGCCCCGACGATGCGGAAGCGTGGGAGCGCGTGCAGCGCGGCGCGCATGCGGGGCCCGACGTACCGATCCTCGTGAATCGCGGGCTGAACCGCGAGACGACCGCCGCGAACGGCGAAAAGACCGCGCACGCGACCGACGAAACCGGCATGCGCGAGGCCTACCGGCAATGGCGCAACATGATGGAGCAGCAATGATGGACGACCGCAACGCCCTCTTTTCCGAGCAGACCTTCGCCCGCGCGGTCGAATTCGTGTGGCGCGAAGCCGAGATGCTCGACCGCCGCGACTACCGCGCGTGGCTCGACCTGTGGGAGCCGGCCGGCCACTACGTGGTGCCGATCGATCCCGACGCGACCGATTTCGCGGCGACGCTGAACTACGTGTTCGACGACCAGGACATGCGCGAGAAGCGCGTGCAGCGGATGGTGTCCGGCTATTCGGCGTCGGCCGCCGACGCGGCGCGCACGGTGCGCACCGTGTCGCGCTTCACGCTGGAAAGCGGCAGCGCCGATACCGTCGAGCTGAAATCGGCGCAGGTCGTGGTCGCGTACAAGCGCGGCGTCGCGACGCTGTTCGCGGCCGACGTCACGCACAAGCTGCACGTGGATGCCGAAGGCGAGATGCGGATCGCCGAGAAAGTCGTGCGCCTGATCGACTCGACCGAAGCGCTCAGCGCGATCGGCTTCCTGCTGTAAGCCGTGGCCGGCTCACCGTCGCCAACGCAATGGTGAGGTGGGCACCTTCACCTGTGAGCGACTGCCGGTTCGCCGTCGCCCGCGCAAAGGTGAACCGGTCACCTTCACCTTTCAGCGGCGGGCGCTTCGCCATCGCTCACGCAACGGTGAGCCCGTCACCTTCACCTTTCCGGCCCCTCATGCCCACACTCGAAGTTTTCCTGCCGGCCGGCCACGACGACGCGCGCAAGGCCGAACTGATCGCACGACTCAGCCACGCGACCGTCGACGCGATCGGCGCACCGATCGAATCGGTGCGCGTGCTGCTCACCGAATTGCCCGCGACGCATATCGGCCTCGCCGGCCGCAGCGCCGCGGACGGCGCGCCGCCGTCGCTGCCGGTGATCGTCGCGATCCTGATCGCCGGGCGCACCGACGAACAGAAGCGCGCGCTGATCGCCGCGCTGTCCGACGCGGGCGCGAACGTGCTCGATGCGCCGCTGCAGGCGACGCGCGTGATCATCAAGGACATTCCGAACACCGACTTCGGCATCGGCGGCCAGACCGCGCGAGCGCTGGGACGCTGACCATGCGTCGCGCGTCGCTGCCTCGCCGCCACGCGTCCGTGCGGTTGCGCTCAACCGTCGGCGAGCGGCAGCGTCACGCGGCAGTCGAGCCCGCCGCCCGCGGCCGGGTTCGCGGCGATTCGCCCGCCGTGGCGCGTGACGATGCTCTTGCACAGCGACAACCCGATCCCGTTGCCGCCTGCCTTCGACGACGAGAAGCCGTCGAACAGCCGGTCGTGCGCGCCGGCCTCGATGCCGGGCCCGTTGTCGATCGCCCGCAACTCCGCCTGGCCGGCCACGTTCGCGGTGCCGAGCGTCAGCGTGCGCGGCACGCGCTCGCAACTGGCGAATGCCTCGATCGCATTGAACGCGAGATTCAGGATCACCTGCCCGATCAGCACGCGCTCGCAGCGGATCGGCAGCGGCGCGTCGGCCTGCACGATCGCGACCGTCACGCCGGCCTCCTTCGCGCGCAGCTCGATGAAGTACGCGACGTCCGCGAGGATGTCGCGCAGGTCGGCCCGTGCGACGACCGGCTCGCGCTTCACGATGAATTCGCGCACGCTCTTGATGATCAGCGCCGCATGCTCGGCCTGCCGGTCCGCACTGCGCAGCCCCCAGATCGCGTCGTCGACGGCGCCGTTGCCGTTCAGCCGCCGCACCGCGCCTTCGATGAAATTGCGCACGGCCGCGAGCGGCTGGCTCAGTTCGTGCGCGATCACGGTCGCCATCTCGCCCATCGCGTTGTAGCGGCCCGCGTATTCGAGCATCCGCGCCTCGGCGCGCCGCGCGTCCTCGATCGCGACTTCGTCGCTCACGTCGCGAAACTGCACGAGCAGCCCGTCGAGATCGCCTTCGATCTCGACCTGCCGGCACAGGATGCGCAGCCAGCATGCCGAGCCGTCGCGCCGCACGATCCGGTAGCGCTGCGGCGCGGACGGGCACGCGGACGGCGCGTCGCGCAACTGCGCGACGAGCCGGTCGCGGTCGGCCGCCGAGCAGTAGTCGAGCACCTCGCCGAGCGGCTCGTCGGGCGCGAGCCCGAGCACGCGGCGGCCCGACTCGCTGATGAACTGCACGCCGCCGTGCGGCGTCACGACCGCGATCCCTTCGTCGAGATCCTGCATGAACTCGCGCAGCCGCGCCTCGTAGCGGCGCAACTGCTGGCGCACCGCCTCTTCCGCGCTGATGTCGCGAAACTGCACCATCACGACGTCGCGCCCGCGCAGCGGCACGTAGGTCGCGGTGGCCTCGGACAGCATGTCGACGCCCGTACGCGAGCGATAGCACCATTCGTACACCTGCGGGCCATCGACGAGCGCACGATCCCACGCGCTCACCGCGATCTCGCGCCGGTACTTCGGCTCGGGGCGCGTCATGTCCGGCGCCTTCAGCGGCAGCAATTCCTCGACGGAAAAGCCGAGCGCGATGCACGCGGCGCGATTCGCCCACACGATCGCCCGGGTGCGCGCGTCGTGCAGCAGCACGCATGTGGTCAGCGCGTCGAGCAGCCGGTGGAAATCGTCTTCGTCGGGAAAACTCATGATCGGATTCGGAGGAAGGCGCGCGGCATCGCGCGGCCGGAAACCCAACATAGCACCGGCGCGCGCCGATCGCATCTGAAGATTTCTTTAGGCCGGCACGGAGCGTCACCAGTCGCGCGGCCCAACGCACCAATTGCTGCGTGTTTTCGGCGTTTCTAGACTGGCTGCATCGTCTTGCCCCCGACAACCGACATCGACATCGCCCCCATCCCCAGGAGACTTTCATGCCGCAAGCCGCCCTCGCCATCGAATCCGCGCCGACCTCGCCGGCCGCGGCACGCCCCGCGGCCACGCCGTTGTCGCCGCTCGACGCGGTGATCGAAACCGTCGCCGCGCGCCGCGACGAATTCGACCGGCTGTCGCACGTGCCGCGCGACGTGATCGCGCTGTTCAAGCAGGCCGGCATCTATCGCGCGGGCACGCCGCGCCGCTTCGGCGGCGATGCGCTCGCGCCGACCGCGTTCCTCGACATGATCGAACGAATCGCGACCGCCGACGGCTCGGCCGCGTGGGTCGCGAGCTTCGGCTCCGCGAACGTCTATCTCGCCGCGCTGCCGCTCGACACGCAGGCCGAGCTGTACGCGAGCGGCCCCGACCAGGTGTTCGCGGGCGGCCTGTTCCCGGTGCAGCCCGCGCAGGACGCGCCGGGCGGCTGGCGCGTGAACGGCACGTGGAAATTCGCGAGCGGCTGCAAGGGCGCCGACTGGCTCGGCGTCGGCATCGCGGTGCCCGGCGCGCAGCACGCCGCGCCGAACAAGCCGCGCACGGCCGTGTTCCGCGCCGCCGACGTCGAGATCGTCGAGAACTGGAGCGTGGTCGGCATGCAGGGCACCGGCAGCCATGACCTGCGCGTGAACGACCGCTTCGTGCCCGAGGCGTGGACCTTCGTGCGCGGCGGCGAGGCGACCGTCGACGAGCCGCTGTACCGCTACCCGACCGTCGCGTATGCGGCGCAGGTGCTGGCCGTCGTCAACCTCGGCCTCGCGCGCGCGGCGCTCGACGTCGTGAACCGGATGTCGGGCGGCCGCCAGACGACGACCGGCGCCCCGCGTCTCGCCGATCGCGC
Organism: Burkholderia sp. APQ4-4ca; assembly: GCF_057837105.1. Taxonomy (NCBI): domain Bacteria; kingdom Pseudomonadati; phylum Pseudomonadota; class Betaproteobacteria; order Burkholderiales; family Burkholderiaceae; genus Burkholderia; species Burkholderia sp. APQ4-4ca. The sequence goes on from NZ_JBYQCG010000139.1 coordinate 28,341, forward strand.
GTATTTCCGCATCGAGCTCGCAAAGGCGGAAGCGCAACTGCGCTCGGCGCGCGCGTTCTTCTACGATGCGACCGATACCGTGTGGCAATCGATCCTCGCCGGCAACGCGGTGACGCCCGATCAGGTCAGCCTGCTGCGGCTCGCGGCCACGCAGATCGCCCGCGAAGGCGCGAGCGTCGTCGAGCGCGCATACCGCCTCGGCGGCACGGCGGCGATCTATCGGTCGCATCCGCTGCAGCGGTTGCTGCGCGATGCGATGGTCGTCACGCAGCACGCGTTCCTCGCCGAAGGCAACTTCGACGGCGCGGGCGCGGTGTTCACCGGCGTCACGCCGTTTCCCGGCTATCTGTAACCGGCATCGACCGACACTTTTGATGAACGCGCATAAAGCCGCCGCGCCGTCGCCGGCCGCCTCGCGCACCCCACCGATCCCTCTGGAGAACCCGATATGTCCGATTCGAATCCGCTGCCGCTGCGCGTGCTGTTCTGCTGCGGCGTGTCGCAGAATTTCTTCGACCTGCCGCGCGAGAAGATCGGCGAAGTGTGGCAGGCGTATGGTGCAATGCTCGCGGCCGTCGAAGCGATGCCCGGCGTGCGCGTGCTCGGCGTGATGGACGACGACCGCCTCGTGGTCGGCCAGGCCGACGGCGCGCCGTGGACCTTCTACATCATGGCCGACGTCGCCGATTTCGACACGACGGTCGCCGTGTGCAACCTGTACCGCACGACGCCCGTCGGCGAATACAACCTGTGGCGCTACGGCAAGATCGAGGCACGCGTCGGCCGCGCGCTGACCGTGCCGCCGGCCGCGAAGCCCGCGGCGTGAGACGCGCGATGATCGACTTGTCTCCCGCTGCGATCGACGCGCTCGCGCAGCGCGTCGCGGCGCTCGACGCCGAGCGCGCGGTGCGCGCGACGATCACGCGCTACATGGCGCTGTGCGACGTGCCCGAAGCGGCTGGCGAGGGCCCGTCGCTGGCCGAACTGTTCACGGCGGACGCCGTGTGGGAAGGCATCGGCCCGCAGTACACGAAGAAGTTCGGCCGCCTCGAAGGCACGGCGGCGATCGTCGCGATGCTCGGCCGCTATCTGCCGCCCGATCCGCATTTCTCGGCGAACCTGCACTTTCTGACGTCGGAGTCGATCGAGATCGGCGCCGGCCATGCCAGCGCGCGCGGCCGCTGGATCATGCTGCAAGCGTCGCGCTACGCAAACGGCTCGGCCGAGCTGATCGCCGCGCGGCTGACGATCGATTTCGCGCCGGCCGCCGACGGCTCCGCCTGGCTGATTCGCCATTTCCGCACCGAACGCGTGCTCGACGGCCCGTGGCCGCTCGCCGCCGCGCCACGGGCCTGATGTTTCCCGCTGCTTTCGCACGATACCGACCATGACAGGATTCATCGACACCTTCACGCTCGGCGGCCCGGGCCCGACGATCGCGATCAAGGACACGATCGACATCGCCGGCCATCCGACCCGCGCGGCGAGCCGCGCGCTCGCCGATGCGCCGCCCGCCACGCGGCATGCGGACGTGGTCCGCCTGCTGCTGGACGCCGGCTGGCAGATCGCCGGCAAGGCGAACATGCACGAGCTCGCGTTCGGCATGACCGGCATCAACGACTACACGGGCACGCCCGTCAATCCGCAGGACGCCACGCGCATTCCGGGCGGCTCGTCGAGCGGGTCCGCGTCGCTCGTCGGGCTCGGCGCCGTCGACGCGGCGCTCGGCACCGATACCGGCGGCTCGATTCGCGGGCCGGCCGCGTGCTGCGGCGTGGCCGGACTGAAACCGACGTTCGGCCGCGTGTCACGGCGCGGCGTCGCGCCCGCGGACACCACGCTCGATTGCGTCGGGCCGTTCGCGCGCGAAATCCGCACGCTCGTCGCGGTGATGGCCGCGATCGCGCCAGGTTTCGAACGCGCGCAGGCGAGCGCCTCCGTCGAAGGCTGCACGGTCGCGCAACTCGCCGTCGAAGCCGATCCGGCGATCGCGGCCGCGCTCGATGCGGCCGTTCGCGCGTCGGGTCTGCGTTCGCATACGGTCGTGCTCGATGAAATGCCGGCCGCGTTCGCGGCAGGGCTGGCCGTGATCAATGCGGAAACGTCGCGCGCGTTCGGTCATCTGGTCGAAACAGGCAAGCTCGGCGCCGATCTCGACGCACGACTGCGCACGGCCGCGACGACGACACCGGCCGCGCTCGCGCAAGCCGAAGCCGTGCGCGCACGCTTCACCGCGCAGGTCGATGCCGCGCTCGAACACGCGGACGTGCTGGTGCTGCCGACGCTGCCCGCACTGCCGATCACGCTGCAACAGGCCCGCGACGGCGTCTCGGTGATCGCGATGTCGTCGCTGATCCGGCCGTTCAACCTGAGTGGCCATCCGGCGCTCAGCCTGCCGCTGCCGCTCGCCGGTTCGCCGTTGAAGGCCGGCTTGCAGATCGTCGGACGCAAGGGCGCGGACGAACGGGTCTGCGCGATCGCGGCACACTTCGAAGCGGCATTGGCCGCATGAACCACGATGCGAGCGCCGCCACAGGCGTGCGCCCGCGAACCACGGAACGCCACACCATGTCAGATCGAGTCGTCCTCGTCACCGGCGCCGCGCGCGGGCTCGGCGCCGTCCTCGCCGAACGCTTCCATGCGGCCGGCTATCGCGTCGCACTGGCCGACATCGCCGCCGACGCCGTTCAAGCGCATGCACGCGAACTCGACCCGAGCGGCGAACGCGCGATCGCGCTGCCGCTCGACGTCACGTCGAAACGCGATTTCGAAGCGGCGCGCGATGCGCTCGTCGCGCGCTGGGGCACGATCGACGTGCTCGTCAACAACGCGGGCGCATCGAAGGTCGTGCCGGCGATGGAGATCACGGCCGAGCAGTTCGACCACGTGATCGACGTGAACCTGCGCAGCGTGCTGTTCGGCTGCCAGGTGTTCGGCCAGTACTTCGCGCAGCGCGGCGCGGGCCGCATCGTCAACATCGCGTCGCTCGCCGGGCAGAACGGCGGCTCCGCGACGGGCGCGCACTACGCGGCCGCGAAAGGCGGCACGCTGACGCTGACCAAGGTGTTCGCACGCGATCTCGCCGCGCAGGGCGTGACCGTCAACGCGATCTCACCGGGGCCGCTCGATCTGCCGATCGTGTACGAAAGCGTCGCGCCCGAAAAACTGCGTCAGGTGCTCGCGAGCCTGCCGGGCGGCAAGCTCGGATCGGCCGGTTTCGTCGCGGATGCGGCCGTGCTGCTCGCGTCGGGCGACGCGCATTTCGCGAACGGTGCGTGCTGGGACATCAACGGCGGGTTGTACATGCGCTGAACGCGCCGAGCCTCATCGCGACGACGCGCCGTCGTCGCCCCACACGACCATCACGTCGCGCACGAGCGCGGCGATCGACGTCGCGCCGAGCTTCTCCTTGATGCTCGCGCGATGCACGTCGACGGTCTTCACGCTGATCGACAGATCCGACGCGATCTGCTTGCTGCCCTTGCCGTCCACGACGCCGCGCAGCACCTCCTTCTCGCGCGCGGTCAGCGCATCGAGCCGCTGGCGCAGTTCGCGGTGACGCTGGCTCACCGCGTGCCGCTGCTGCGCGAGCCGCAGCGCGCGCTGCACGCGCTCGAGCATCTGCTGCGAGTTGTACGGCTTCTCGACGAAATCGATTGCGCCGTTCTGCAGCGCGCGTACCGACATCGGAATGTCGCCGTGTCCGCTGACGAAGATCACCGGCAGCGTCGCACCGCGCGCATTCAGTTCGGCCTGCACGTCGAAGCCGCTTTTCTCCGGCATCCGCACGTCGAGCACGAGGCACGCGGGCAGGTTCACGTCGAAGCGCGCGAGAAAGTCGGCCGCGTTCGCGAATCCTTCGGACGCGATGCCCACCGATTCGAGCAACCACGCGAGCGACGTCCGCATGCCGCCGTCGTCGTCGACGATATATACGATCGGTGCGGGTGACGTCATCGCGGGTGTCTCGCTGAATGTCGGTATCGGTATCGGTATCGCACGCGCCGCGCGCAACGCCGGTGGCCGGCGTGTCGCGAGCGTCGTTCGCTGGGGGTGCGGCACATCATAACGAGCCGAAAACCCGCTGCAAACCCCTTCACGTGCCGCGCGAACGCGCAATCGCGGTTTTTTTCGCGCGCGATGGCGTGCATCTAGGTAGAACCTTTAGACGCGTCGGCAGGAACGCCATCCCGATCGCCAATCGTGCGAATGGTCGGCCGCCTTTTCGCGGCGTACGCTTGGGTCATCGTCGGCCACGCGAGGCTGCATCGACAGCGCCCGCGATCGCCGCCTTCATCCAACCTGGAGCGCCCATGTCCGCAACGACCGATACCCCGCAACCGGCGCGCGCCGAACCGACCGACGCGCAGAAGGCCTTCCGCCAGGCGATGGCCCATCTCGGCGCGGCCGTCAACGTGATCACCACCGCGGGCCCGCACGGCCGCTGCGGGATTACCGCGAGCGCCGTGTGTTCCGTCACCGACGCGCCGCCGACGCTGCTCGTGTGCCTGAACCGGTCGAGCGCGATGCATGCGACCTTCGAGCGCAACCGTCAGGTCTGCATCAACGTGCTGCCGGCCGAGCACGAGTTGCTCGCGCGACACTTCGCGGGGCTCACCGACCTGCCGATGGAGCAGCGCTTCGCATTGCCCGTGTGGGATCGCGGCGAACGGGACGTGCCGGTGCTGCGCGATGCGCTCGCGAGCCTGCAGGGCACGATCGCCGAGATGAAGGAAGTCGGCTCGCATTCGGTGATGTTCATCGAGGCGACGTCGATTCGCGTGCGCGACGACGGCGACAGCCTGATCTACTTCAGCCGCGCGTTTCATCGCGTGTCGCGCACCGCGTGCGTGCGGTGACCGGCACATGACTACGCGGACGTGCGCAACGCGCGCTGCCCGGCCGCGAATGCCGCGCCCACGAACAGCGTCAATGCCGAGTACACGAGCCCGCGCGCGAGCCCCGCACTGTCCGACACCCAGCCGATCGCGACCGGCCCCGCGATCTGCCCGAATGCGAAGACCGTCGTGAATGCGCTGATCCCCTTCGCCCAGCCGTCGGGCGGCAGGTTGTGCCGCACGAAGGCCGTCGTCGACGCGACCGCCGACAGGAACGTCGCGCCGAACAGCAAGCCCGATGCGAATGCGGCGGCCGGGTGCACGAACAGCGCGGGCATCAGCGTCGCGACGCCGAGCAGCGCGTTGAGCACGGCGAGCGCCTGGCCGCCGCGCATCCGGTCGAGCAGCCCCGACCACAGCCGCGCCGACACGACGGTCGCGACGCCGAGCATCACGTAGAACGCGGCGACGACCGTGCCACTCATCCCCGCGCCGCGCAGCAGCGCGACGATGAACGTCATGTAGCCGATATAGCCGACGCCGAACAGGCCGTAGCCGGCCAGCGCGAGCGCGAAGCGGGCCGGGCTCGCGGTCGCCGCCGGTTTCGCACCGTCGGCGCGCGTGGCCGGTGCCGCATGCGCATGCTCGATGCGGCGCGCGGCCAGCACGGCCACCGCCGAGAACAGCACGCACGCCGTCGCGAGTGCGAACCACGCGGGCTGCCAGCCGTGCACGCGTGGCACGAGCGTGGCCGGCACGAGCAGCGACGACGCGACGATGCCCCATCCGGTGCCGCCGTAGTACAGGCCGAGCAGCAGCCCCGCATCGCGCGGCGACGCGGATGCGAGCCGCGCGGCCAGCACGCCGCCGCTGATGAAGATCAACGCGCTGCCGACACCCGTCGCCAGTCGCTGTGCGAGCAGCACATGCATGTCCGACGCGAGCCCGCAGGCGGCCATCAGCACGGCGGTCAGCGCGCAACCGGCGGCAAGCAGCGTCCCCGCGCGCCAGCGCCGCGACAGCAGCGGGAACGCGAGCGCGCCGATCAGGTAGCCGGCCGCGTTCGCCGTGTTCAGCGCGCCGGCCTGCGCGAACGTCCAGCCGAGATCGGCCTTCATCGGCGGCAGCAGCAGCGCATAGGAAAAGCGTGCGAGGCCGAGCGCGATCGCGCTACCGAGCGACAGGCACATCGCGAGCCGCCAGGCGGCCATGCGGCCGGGATCGGTTGCGCTGGCGTCCGGCCGCGAGCGGCCGGCACGCTCCGGTTGCGGCACTACGCGCATCGGATGTCTCCTTCGTTGTTCGGTTCCGGGGCTCACGCCGCCGTCGGTCGATCATACTGGAGCAGCCACGAAATCGGCACACGCGGCAGCGGCATACCCGCGACGGGCGCCGCGCCCGGTTCCCGCTCCCCGACACGACGGCCGGAAAACGCGGGAGACCAGCCGGCGCCGGCACGCGCTACCGCCCGAGTCCGGCCGCAAACGCCGTCAGCAGCGCACGCCCTTCGGCCCATCCGGCCAGCCCGGACGCCGCGTTCAGGTGGCCGCGCGCGCCGAGCAGAAGCGGCGCCGCGCCGTGTTCCGTTGCCCATTCGAGCGCGCGCCCCGACGGATCGTACGGATCGTCCGCACTCGCGATCGCCAGCACCGGCACGCGCCCCAACCCGCCGTTCGGCAGGTTCGCGAACGCGGCGGCGGCAACCGGAAAGCGCGGCCCCGCCGGGTCGGGCATGGCCACGAGAAACGCGCCGCGCACCGCGCGCGACGACACCGCATGCCAATGCGCGAACAACAGACACCCGAGTGAATGACAAACGACTAGCGGGGCCGCCCCGGCGTTCGCGACGGCCTCGTCCAGCGCCGCCATCCAGTCGGCCAGATCGGGCTCCTCCCATGAAGCCGGCGCGATGCGCGCGGCGCCGGGAAACGCCGCCTCCCAGTGGCTCTGCCAATGATCCGGTCCCGAATTGCCGATACCCGGCACGATCACGATCGCTCGATCCATTACGCCCTCCGTCAACTTGAAGCCCAGAGTGTGACCACGCGTGAGTCCGCATGGAATGGCAAGTCATCGGTTATTGAGACAAAATGCCGATGAATCAACGGTATCGGAGGCCCGTCATGCCGGACGAAGCACTGGATCGCCTGGATCTTGCGATCCTCGAAGCGCTACAGGACAACGCGCGGACGCCGCTGTCGGAAATCGGCAGGCGCATCGGGCTGTCGCAGCCCGCCACGTCGGAGCGCGTCAAGCGGCTGGAAGAACGCGGGATCATCGCCGGCTACGGCGCGCGGATCGATCCGGCGGCGCTGGGGTTGGGCATGATGGCCATCATCCGGCTCAAGACAACGCACGAGCACATCCAGCCGGCGCTGCGCGCGTTCGCCGAGATGCCGCACGTCATCGAAGTCCACCGCATGACCGGCGAGGACTGCTTTCTGCTGAAGGTGCTGGTGCCGACGCCGGGCCAGCTCGAAACCCTCATCGACGCGATTGCGCGCTTCGGCGCGGTCACGACTTCGCTGGTGCTGCGCTCGGAACCGACGAAGGCGATCGGAAAGGCGCTGCTCGGATGACGCTCGCCGGCGGACCGGCTGCGTGACGCATGGAATCGGCAGACCGGTTCGAGCACCGGGCGATCGCGCACACGGTTTTCGTGAGCGACATGAATCGCATCAATCCGGTCAATTGAATTCAAATTAAAAATAACCGAATTCATTTCGTCGCGCACGGTTCGATTTCTTAAAAAAAGATGCGTGATCTGTCGCTCGTTTTATTCATGTTTTCCAATATGTGGATCGAAAATCCTCGTGTTTAGCACGCTTCGGCTAAAAACAATACAACGCATTGCATTCGCAAATTCGTCAGACTAATATCGACGCCACTCGCCCGGCATTCACAAAATTCCGAACGAGGAGCGGCAATATTTTTGCCGCGCTTTCATGTTGAATCACTCATGTTCACCACAGGAGAATTGACATGCAGGAAACCCAGCAAATCGAATTGCTTGACTGGATGCAGGAAGACACGCACCCCGAGGCCGTCGACATGATGGTCGAGGACGCCGTGGTGCCGTTCGGCACCGCGCTCTGGCCGGTCTGAGCGGGCCACCCGTTCTCGCGGAAGGGCCTCGGCCCTTCCGCCGCTTCCGGAGATACGCATGCTGAACCTGCACCGCGCGCTCGGTTTTCACCCGGCGCTGCGCGACAAGCTGGCACGCGGCGAATCGGGAAAACTGCTGGTCGGCTATGACACCCGCAACCGCGACACCGCGTTGCGCGCCTTTTCCGCCCTGCCCGATTCGCTCGACGCGACCACCCTCTGCCTCGAAAGCACCGCGCCCGCCGACATCGCCGCCGCGCTCGACGACGCCGACCTGTTCGTGCTGCTGTACGACTCGTCGTGCCTGCCGACGCCGTCGCCGAGCGGGCCGCCCTTTCTCGCCGCGATCCGCCCCGCGATCGTCGAACACTGGAGCAAATCGGTTTTATTCAAGGATTACGGCCCGCACCTCGACGAGGCGTTCGCCGAATCGCTCGACGACATCGCCGCGCGCAACGGCCGGCTGATCGACGCCGCCGCACGCGCGTCGCGGATCCGCTTCATCGACGAAGCCGGCAACACGCTGACGGGCTCGCTCGCGCCGGACCAGAAATGGACGAGCGTGGACGGCATGGGCAACCTCGACGTCGTGCCCGGCGAGATCGCGACGCACGTGACGGACCTGAACGGCACCGTCGTGTTCAGCGGCACGTTTCTCGGCACCGTGCCGTTCGCGATCAAGTACAAGGTGGCCGAGCGGCTCGCGACGCTGCATGTCGAACACAGCACGATCGTCGACTTCGACACCGACGATGCGGGCTTCCGGCGCGATTTCACGACCTATCTCGACCGGCACGCGAATCACCGGCGGATCGAGGAATTCGGCATCGGCACGAACCTCGGCATTCGCGGCCTGTACGGCCGCAACGCGGGGTTCGAGGAACGCCATCCGGGCCTGCATCTCGGCCTCGGCGGCGGCGAAAACGGCAGCCACCATCTCGACCTGATCTTCGCGCGCGGCACGCTCGCGCTCGACGAACGGATCGTGTTCGACGGCGCGTTCGCCGTCTGACGCGGCGGCGGGTTGCTCAGGCTTCGGCGGCCGCCGCGTCGCCGAGCCACTTGAACATCACGAAGCAGTCGACGAAGCCGAGCCGCGCGTGACGGTATGCGCGCGGCACCCGGCCGACGATCTCGAATCCCAGCTTCTGCCACAGCGCGACCGCGACCTCGTTCGTCGCGACCACCGAATTGAACTGCATCGCGAGGAAACCGCGCTCGCGCGCCACCTGTTGCGAGTGCTCGCACATCAGGCGCGCGACGCCGCGGCCGCGCGCGGCCTCGCTCACCATGTAGCCGCAGTTGCTCACGTGCTTGCCGGGGCCGGCCGCGTTCGCCTTCAGGAAATACGAGCCGAGCACCACGCCGTCCTCTTCGGCGATCCACGTGCAGAGCGGCGCGTCGAGCCACTGTGCGCGTGCCGCTTCCTGGGTCGGCTCGGGATCGAATGCATAGGTTTCCTGAGCAGCGACGATGGCGCGGTAGGTGGGCCAGAAGCGGGCGAAATCGTCGTCGGTCATCGGGCGAATCGTGATCATGCGGGGGCTCTCGTGAGGTGATGTCGGCAAGCCAGACGGGCAAACGAGCGATCGTACCGCGATTCATCGACGATTCGCGGAATCGAGCGATCCGGCCGCCCTCGCTCATCGGCGCGCCGTTGCCCTGAAAACCTACCTTATCCGGTTAGGCATCGGTGAACAGAACATCTGGGTAGATACAAGGACCATCAAACACCCGGACGTCGACAACGACGGACGCCTTTCGCTCAATCAGATTGCCGTGACGCTGGTCCCGATATGCGACGAAGGGTGGGAGCGCTTGTGCGGCGATCCCCGCGTGACGCCGACATCCAAAGCCATTCGCTAGCCCGTCCCAACCCATATCAACGAAGCGACCATGAACCCATCCCACGGCGCTGTATCGCATCACGACGCGGAAATCGTCGAACTACGCACCGCCACCGGGCTTGCAGCCGCCTATTTGAAGGTCGCGGCTGAATCGCTCGGCGGTCCCGACAATCACGCCGCGGCCGTCGTCGCACTGCAAGCGGTCATCGAAGCCGGCAACCTTTCCGGTCTTCCGTCTACCGGCCCGCAAACCTGAATGCCCCCTCACGGCTGAACCATCCACACCAGCAGCATCTCATCCGGCGCGGCCTTCATCCCCGCCGGCGGATGCGCGATCGTCGGCTCCACCGCCAACGCGTGCGCGATCGCCGCCGCATCGTCGATCGTCGTCGTGTGCACGATCGTCATCAGCCGCGCCGGCCGGCGCAGCGTTTCGCGATACAGCGCGCCGTACCACAGCGGCCGCATGCCGAGCGCATCCTGCAACACGTACGGATAGCGCCACAACCGCAGCACCAAGCGGCTTTCCGGGTGGGCCGGATCGACGCGAACGAATACGCGCCGCGTGCTCTCGCCATGCGTATAGCGCGGCAGCACAGGCAGCGTATCGGGGGGCGCCTGCGGCACTAGCCAGCGCAGCGCGGTGGCCGGCGACCACGGCGTCGCGCGCTGCCAGCCGGCCTGCGCGAGATGGCGGTCGAGCGTGTCCGACGTCGCGCTCCATTGCAGCGGCAGATATTCCTCGCGGTCGCCGCCGATCTCGGTGCGCCGCGTCGGCACGCGCTGCCACCCGCCACGCAACCACTGGTCGACGGTCATCGCGACCACGTCGCCGACATGCGGACGCGCCGCGCGATCGCGCTGCCATTGCGCGGGCACCGTCCATACGCCGGCCGTCGCGAGCACGACGACGACCGCGACGAGCGCGCCGCGCGGCTGCACGTGCTCGCGTACGCGCCAGTACGCATAGGCGCCGGCGAGCAACGCGAACCATGCGAGCCCGAGGCTCCACCCGCCCAGCAGGCCCGACAACCAGGTATCGCCGACGTACAGCCGCGCGAAGCCGCCAAGCACGATCCACAGCACGACCGCCGTCACCACCGGAATGCGCCACGGCGCGGGCCGATCGCGCGCGAGCACCCAGCCAAGGCCGCTGCTCGCGAGGATCGCGAAGGCGGCGTCGCCGTCCGGCAGCGGCACGTGCAGCGCGCCGGGCGGCAGGCTCATGGGCGTCGCGCCGGGCGCGCCCGCGCCGAACACCGGCACGAGCACGACGGCGACACCGACCGTCGCGAGCCACCACCCGGCCGTCAGCCAGCAGCGATGAATCATCAGCCAGACGAGAAACGCGGCCGCGACGATCAGCCCCGTGTCGTGCCCATGCAGCACGGCGAGCGCGCTCATCGCGGCGTCGACCGGCGGCGTGCGCAGGCGCTGCAGGAACGCGTACAGCGCGATGTCCGCATGCATCAGCGGATCGTTCGCGACGACGTCCTGCACGATCCCCGCGAACAGCCACGCGCAGCCGATGAACAACAGCGCGAGCGCGGGCACCGCGCCCGGCAACCCGCGCAGGTATGCGATCCCGTCGTGCAGCCGCGCGCCGAACCGCGGCCAGCGACGCACGCACGCGTGCACCGCTTCGGCGAGCGCACGACACAACAACGGCCAGCCGCGTCTCAGCGCGACGCGCACGCCGATCCACACGAGCGCGACCAGCGCGGCCACGACCAGCAGGATCGCGGCGACCCGCACGCTGATCGCCACGGCCAGCGCGGCCGACGCGCCGAACAGGATGCCGGGCGCGACGTGCACGGGCGCCCACACGAGCGCCGAGATCGCGTTGACCGGATAGAACGACCGGCGCGGCAGCGTCGCGCAGCCCACGACGACCGGCACGACCGCCCGCACCGGCGCGAGAAAGCGCGCGAGCACGATGCTCTTCATGCCATGACGCAGCACGAACTCCTCGCCGCGTGCGTAGACGCCCACGGAGCCGAAGCGCGCCCACGTATCGCGGATCATCCCGCGGTAACGTCGCCCGAGTTCGTAGCTGATCCCGTCGCCGATCACCGCGCCGACGGCCGCGACGCCGATCGTCGCCCATGCGTCGAGCGCACCGGCGCCGATCAGTGCCCCGGCCGCGAACATCACGGCGCCGGCCGGCACGACCGTGCCGATCAGCGCGATCGCTTCGGCACACGCGGCCACGAACACGATCGCCAGTACGAGCAGCGGATGCGCGCCGATCGCGCCGATCCACGCATGGATCGTGTCGCTCATCGCACACTCCCGAACGGTGCGGCCCGATGCGCGAACAGCGGGCCGGCAGAGGCATCGAATACGTTCATCGCGACATGCGCGTGCTCGCGCCGGCGTCGGAGGCCAGCGTCAATCGAACTCGTGTTGCCGCGCGTCGACCTCGAGCGGCGCATCGCGGTAGCCGACCGTCGCGATCTCGCGCAGATAGCGAGCAAGAAACGCGCCGATCGAGCCGGCGGCCTCGTATTGATGCACGTGACGGAACTCGTGGGTCAGCAGCCGGCCCGAATCGGAACGATTCGCGGGGCCGGCCCGTCGAGGCCGCGCCGGCCCGCATCGGGTGCAACGATCATCCGGGAATACCCTGATTCGCATGGGCGGCGCACGGGGTGCTGTCCCGTGAATTATTTCGTCGCAGTGCGGATTCCTCGATCAACCGTCTTGAAAATTTCGCGAACGAGTACCGTTTTCGGGTCCGGGGGAATATATTGGTCAGAAGAACGGCCGCGGCGACAACCGGACAGCAACGACAGCAACGCGCGGCGTCATCCCGAAGAGGAATGCTGGAAGATGATCAGGGTAATTCTGGCTGACGATCACGCAGTCATGCGGGACGGACTGCGTCACATTCTGGAGATGGCCGGCGGTTTCGAGATCGTCGGCGAGGCGAGCGACGGCTCGGGCACGCTCGCGCTGGCCGAGCGCATGGCCGCCGACGTGCTGCTGCTCGACCTGTCGATGCCCGCGCCGACCGGCATCGAGCTGATCCGGCTGGTCAAGCGCCAGGCGCCGTCGCTGCGCACGCTGGTGTTGACGATGCACACCGAAGCGCAGTACGCGGCGCGCGCGTTCAAGGCCGGCGCCACCGGCTACCTGACGAAGGACAGTGCGACCGCCGAGCTCGTCGAGGCCGTCGGCAAGGTCGCGGCGGGCGGCGTCTACGTGAGCCCGTCCGCGGCGGAAAGCCTCGCCCACACGCTGCGCGCGCCGGCTCAGGCCCTGCCGCACGAGCGACTGTCCGCGCGCGAGTTCGACGTGATGCGCCGCATCGTCGCCGGTCAGACCGTCACGCGAATCGCGTCCGAACTCGCTCTGAGCGCGAAGACGGTCAGCACGTACAAGACGCGGATCCTCGAGAAGATGGGGCTGCCGCACGAAGCCGCGCTGGTCCGCTACACAGTGCGCCACGATCTCGATCTCGGGGCCGACGACGCATGATGGCCGCCTTCCGCTTCCCGCCCGCTCCGCCGCCGCCGCCGAACGACGATGACCGGGACACGTCGCGCCTGTTCATGTCGTCGCTGCCGCCGGGCCGGCGCGAACGGCGGCTCGCGCTCGCGACGGTGCTCGTATCGGCCGTGATCTTCGCCGCGCTCGCGCCGTTCGCGGCCAAGCCGCTCGCGCCGGGCTGGGCGTTCATTCCCGTGTATCAGTCGGCGATCGTCGTCGACGACATGGTGACGGCCGGCCTGCTGCTCGGCCAGTACGCGATCCTGCGCGAAAAGCCGCTGCTCGTGCTGGCGGGCGGCTACCTGTTCACGGCGTTCATGGCCGGCACGCACATGCTGACCTTCCCCGGGTTGTTCGCGCCGACCGGCCTGCTCGGCGCCGGGGAGCAGACCACCGCATGGCTGTACCTGTTCTGGCATGGCGGCTTTCCGCTGTCGGTCGCCGCGTACGCGCTGCTGCGCGCGACGTCGCGCGGGCGTCCGGCCCCGGCTCCGGCACCGCAGCGCCGCGCGGCGATTCCGGTCGGCCTCTGCATCGCCGCCGCGATCGGCGCGACGGTCGCGCTCGCGCTGTTCGCGACGGCCGGCCACGACCTGCTGCCGCACATCATGAGCGGCAACCGGATGACCGCGACGATGACGAAAGCGATCACCGTCGTCTGGGGCTTGAACCTGGTCGCGCTGATGCTGATGTGGCGGCAGCGGCGCCGCCATTCCGTGCTCGACCTGTGGGTGATGACGGTGCTCGTCGCGTGGCTGTTCGACATCGCGCTGTCGTCGATGCTGAATCATGGGCGCTTCGATCTCGGTTTCTATGCGGGGCGCGCGTATGGTCTCGTCGCATCGGGCGTCGTGCTGTTCGCGATGCTGTTCGAGAACGGCCGGCTGCACGCGCAGACGGTGCGGGCGCTGGCCGGCGCACGCTACCAGCATCTGCTCGTCGTGCAGAAAAGCGCGCAGTTGAACGATGCGAACGAACGGCTCGAACAGCGCGTCGCCGCACGCACCGCGCAGCTGAGCGCGTCGAACCGCGACTTGCGGCGCGAAGTCGAGGAGCGCGTGCGCGCGGAACGGGCGCTTCAGGCGTCGCGCGAGGAGCTGCGCGAGATCGCCGCGATCAGCGCCAGCGCGCGCGAAGCCGAGCAGCGCCGCATCGCGCGCGAACTGCACGACGAACTGGCGCAGTCGCTCGCGGCGCTGAAGAACGATCTCGAATGGCTGATCGACCGCGTGCCGCAGGACGACGCATCGCTCGCACGCAAGATCGCGGCGATGCATGCGCTCGCGCGCGGCGCGGTGGCCGCGACGCGCCGCATCGCGTCGGACCTGCGCCCGCTGATGCTCGACGATCTCGGCTTCGCGGCGGCGATGCAATGGCTCGTGGAAGATTTCCGGCATCGTCACGGGATTACCTGTTCGCTGCACGTCGAGCCGCCCGAGCTGCAACTCGACGAGCCGTATGCGACGGCCGTGTTCCGCATCGCGCAGGAAGCGCTCGCGAACGTCGCCCGGCACGCGGCCGCATCGCACGCGGACGTCGACCTCGTGTGCGGCAGCGAAGCGATCGCGCTGACGATACGCGACGACGGCGCGGGCTTCGATCCCGCCGTGCCGCGCAAGTCGGCGTCGTTCGGGCTGGTGGGGTTGCGCGAGCGTGCGTATCTGGTCGGCGGCACGCTGCGGATCGCGACGACGCTCGGCGAAGGCACGACGGTCGAGGTCGAGATTCCGCGGGTGCCGTCGCCTGCGGCGCTCGCGCACGGCGAGCACGGAGGTTCGCGGGGGTAGACAGGGGGCGGCGGGAGGCGCCGGACAACGACGGTTTAGTCGACTGCCTTCGTCGAGCGCGCCGCTTTCGGCAGGCGCTCGAGTTCCGCGCGCACGTTTGCCGCATCGATGTATTCGCCGGTCCGCCGCGCCTCGTCACGCGATGCCCGCCGACGTGCGAAAAACGCGCGCCGCGCGCGATGCGCAACGCCGTCGCAAGACATGTTCATCGTCGCCCCTTTCGTCATTTCCCGCTCCATTCGTCGCATGTGCCCGGCACGGTAGCGCGCTCGAGTACTTGCCGCCGAACCGGCATGCGTCGTCCTGTTTCCGGAGCATCGGAAACCGGCCGACGCCGCGGCAACGCCGCACGCCATCACGCCCGCGCCGCGACCATCCCCCGCTCCGAGCGCGTCCACGCGACCAGCGCACCGAAGCCGAGCAACGCGAGGCACACGATCGGCACGATCATCGGCCCGAACGCGGTGCCCGTCACCTTGCCCGCGAACGGCATCAGGTTCTGGCTGAAGAAGCCGCCGAGGTTGCCGATCGAGTTGATCGCCGCGACGCTCGCGGCCGCCCGTGCGCCGGTGAAGTAGCGCGGCGGCATCGACCAGAAGCACGGATACAGCAGCGGGATGCACGCGCCGCCCAGCACGAGCGCGATGAAGCGCAGCGGCGTCGACGGCAGCACGAGACTCAACAGGAAGCCGAGCGCGCCGAGCGCCGCGACGATCGCGATCGTGCGCAGGATGCTCTTCGCGCGGCGCAGTTTCGCCGGCAGCCACACCAGCAGCACCACCGCGAGCGCCCACGGCAGCATGCTCAGGAACCCGTTCGTGGTGCTCGACACGCCGAACGATTTCACGAGCGTCGGCAGCCAGTACGTGACGCCGTACAGCGACGTCGACATCAGCATGTAGGTCGCCGCGAACAGCATCACGCGCGGATCGAGCAGCGCCTTCCACGGCTGGCCGTGCTCGGCCTGCGCCGGCTTCTCGCGCTCCAGCGCGGCCGCGACGATCTGCTTCTCGCGTTCGTCGAGGAACGGCGCTTCGCGGAACGATGCGGGCAGCACGCGGAACACGACGATCGCGACGATCACGGCCGGAATGCCCGTCGCGACGAACACCCACTGCCAGCCCGCCAGCCCCCACACGCCGTTCAGGCTCAGCAGCAGGCCGCCGACCAGCGAGCCGAGCATGTTCGCGAGCGCGCTGCCGAGCGTGAAGATGCCGAGCACCTTCGCGCGGTAGCTCTGCGGAAACCACAGCGTCAGGTAATAGATCACGCCCGGATAGAAGCCGGCCTCGGCGATGCCGAGCACGAAGCGCAGCGAGCAGAACGCGGGCATCGACGTCGTGAAGCCCATCAGCACCGTGATGAGCCCCCACGTCAGCATGATGCGCGCGAGCCACACGCGCGCGCCGTAACGATGCAGCGCGAGCGTGCTCGGCACCTCGAACAGCAGGTAGCCGATGAAGAACAGCGACGACGCGAGCCCGAACGCGGCTTCCGTCATCCCGAGGCTGTGCACCATCTGCAGTTTCGCGAAACCGACGTTCTGCCGGTCGATGAACGCGATCAGGAACATCACGACGAGGATGGGCAGCAGGCGCCGCGCCATCTTCGACATGATGCGCTGTTCTTCGGCGGACGCGGGGTCCAGGGTGTCGGTAGCGTTCACTTCAGGCTCCTTGGGTGAATCGGTTGCATATCGGTTGAATCGGCGCCGCGCTTGATGAACGCGCGGGCGTCACGTGGTTCGATGAAGGACTCGGATCGCGGCCCGCGTGGCTCAACCCGACCGGTAGTCGTCGAGCATCGGCGCGAACATCTCGTGCCACGCGCGCGGCTTCGCCTTGATCGTGCCGGCCAGGTACAGGAAGTCGACGTAGTCCATCAGCTGGTTCGGCCGCACCGAGAAGCGCGTGTCCGGCGCGGCGAGCATCCGCATCACGTCGTCGTGCGACACGCCGACGCCGGACGACGCCGCATAGAGCGCGGCCGCCGCGCGCGGGTCCTGCGCGATCAGGCGGTTCGCTTCGTCGAGCGCGCCGAGAAACGCGGCGGCGAGCGCCGGCTCCGTATCGACGAGCCGCTTCGGCGCGAACACGACGTCGAGCGTCATCGGGCCAAGCACGTCGACCGAACTCACGACACGGTGAATACCCGGCTGCCGCAGTTCCAGCGTCGAGAACGGCGGCGACGTGAAGTGCGCGGTCACGCCGTTCTCGCGGCGGATCAGCGCCTGCATCGCCTGCGGATGCGGCAGGTTCACGGTGATCGAATCGAGCTGCGCGAAATGCGTCGGGCCGAGCTGCCGGCTCGCGACCATCTGCAGCACGACCGCCGACAGCGACGTGCGGATGCCCGGCACCGCGATCCGGTCGGACGGCGTGAAGTCGCGCAGCGACACGAGGCCCGCGCGATTCGCGTTCAGCGACAGCGACGTGGTCGACAGCCCGCTGATGCCTATTACCTCGACGTTCGGAATGCCGCGCGCCCGCGCCCACAGCTCGATGAAACCCGGCGCGCCGGCGCCGGCGAAATCGAGCGTGCCGGCCATCATCGCGTCGTTGACGGAATTGCCACCGTCGAGCAGCACCCAGTCGACCGCGACGTCGCGCACGCCGTGGCGCGCCGCATGCTGCTCGAACAGCCGCTGCTTCTCCATCACGAGCAGCGGCAGGTACAGCACGCCATAGCCTTTCGAGATCCGCACCGTGCGCGGCTTCGCGCGCACGAGCGCCGGCGCTCCGAGCACGCCCAGCACGCCGAGGCCGGCTGCGATCAACGCGCGGCGGCGCGGCGACGTGATCATGCACGCACCGCCGTGCGGCGGACGGCCAGCGGCCGCGCGCAAGCCGGCGTGGCGCCGCGGCGCGCGTTCGTCGTGCCCGTGACATGCTGCATGTTGCCGTCTCCTTGAATATTTCTGGTATTAATGCCGTCCTTGCATCCTGCTTCCGGCTCGACACAGGTTATCGGCCGAGTCTGAGAAAATGCTGACATCCCGGCCCCGGGAAAACCCCTAATCCATCTACCTGCGAACGGCACCATGCGCATTCTCGTCGTGGAGGACGATGCCGAAATCGGCGCGGCGATCCGCAGCCGGCTGGCGCGGCTCAGCCACGCCGTCGATCTCGAAACCGACGGCGCGACCGCGAACGGGCTGCTGCGCGTCGAGCGCTTCGATCTCGTCGTGCTCGATGCGAACCTGCCCGGCATGGACGGCTTCACGGTGTTGCGCCACCTGCGCGCGTCCGGCAGCACGACGCCCGTGCTGCTCGTCACCGCGCGCTCGGCGATCGACGACCGTGTGAGCGGCCTCGGCCTCGGCGCCGACGACTACCTCGTGAAGCCGTTCGACTACCGCGAACTCGACGCACGCGTGCAGGCGCTCCTGCGCCGCAACAGCGGCCACGCGAACGACGTGCTGACGCTCGCCGGCCTCGTGATCGACCGCAGCAGCCGCCTCGCGGAACTCGACGGCCAGCCGCTGTCGCTGTCGCGCCAGGAATTCGCGCTGCTCGAAATCCTCGCGAGCCGCCCGCAGCGGATCTTCTCGAAGGAAGAACTGCTGAACCAGCTGTTCAGCTTCGGCAACGAGCCGACCGCGAACGCGGTCGAGCAATACGTGACGCGCGTACGCAGGAAGCTGCAGGGCAGCTCGGTCGAAATCCGCACCGCGCGCGGGATGGGGTATCAGATTGCGGCGCACTGACTGGTTCCCGAAGACGCTGTTCGGGCGCACGCTGCTGTTCATCGCGCTCGTCGTCGCGACCGGCGCGCTCGCGCTCGCGGCGACCGCGCGCTACTACGCGGGCGTCGCGGCCGAACGCGCGTACGACCAGTTGCTCGCCGGCGCATCGATCCAGGTCGCGGAAAACCTCTACGTGCAAGGCGGCGTGCTCGCGCTGAATCCGCCGGTGGCCGCGCTGTCGACGCTGTCGCGCTACGACCTCGTCTACTACAAGGTGGTCGATTCGCGCGGCGTGGTCGTGGCCGGCTACAACGATCTCGCGAGCCCCGCGACGCTCGCCGCCGCGAAGCAGGGCCCCGCGTTCGCGAATGCCGTCTACCAGGGGCACCGGGTGCGCACCGCGACGATCGCGCGCTACATGCCCGAGGAAAGCACGCCGGGCTGGGCGCTCGTGACGGTTGCGCAGACAACCAACGCCCGCCAGCAACTGACGAACGACATGAGCATCAAGGTATGGACGCTGATCCTGCTGATGAGCGTGCTCGCGATCGGCGCGAGCGGCCTCGCGATCCGGCGCGGCCTGCGCCCGCTCGCGCAGATCGGCACGATCATCGCCGCGCGCGACCCGGCCGACCTGCGGCCGGTGGCCGTCGATACGCCGAGCGAAATCGACGCGATCATCGGGTCGATCAACGGCCTGATGCATCGCCTCGCCGAGCGGATCAACGCGATGCAGCGCTTCATCGCCGACGCCGCGCATCAGATGCGCACGCCGCTCGCGCGGCTCGACGCGCAGATCGAGCTCCTCGACGGCGAATCGGATCCGGCGCGCCACGCGGCGCGGCTCGATGCGTTGCGTGCGACCTCTTCGGACGTCGGCCGGCTCACCGGCCAGTTGCTCAATCATGCGATGGTGATTCACCGCACCGAGGCCGTGCCGCTGCAACCGGTCGAACTCGTCGCGCTCGCGAAAGAGGTCCTGGGCCGCACGATTCCGCTCGCCGGCGAGCGCGACGTGGCCGTTGCGTTCGCGAGCGACGCGCCGCATGCATGGATCGACGGCGATGCGATCAGTCTTCAGGAGGCGCTGTCGAACGTGCTGCACAACGCACTGCTGCATGGGCATGCGGACGACATCGTCGTGTCGGTCGCGACCATGGGGAACGCGGATCAGGCGGTGACGCTGACCGTCACCGACAACGGGCGCGGGATACCGCGCGAGCATTGGGGCGCGGCGTTGCAGCCGTTCGTGCGGATCGCGCCGGACGGCAGCGAGCGGCGTACCGGGTCCGGGCTCGGGCTCGCGATCGTGCAGGAAGTGATGAAGGCGCACGGCGGGCGCGTCGGGTTCGCGTTTCCCGAAGCAGGCGGGTTCGCGGTGGTGCTGACGTTTCCGCGCGCGGCGGCGACGCACGCCGCAAGCGACGCTTAGGCAACCGCAGATCCGGCGCAGTCAGGCCCGATTGAACGCCGCCGGACGACACGCGTTCAGTCGTCGCTGTCCCGATCGTCGTCGGCGTTGCGCTGCGCATGTCGCGCAACCCGTTCGTCCAGCTCGTCATACTGGCGCGCGCAGAACAACCGGCACAACGCGTCGACGTCGACGCGCTTTCTCACGTCGATCGTCTCGACGTGCTGCTCCAGCTTGCCCTTGCCGATGCCGAAAAGCCCCTTCTTCATCCGCATGGACACCGCATTGATCTGGAAACCGTCCGAGTGTGCGTCCGTCAACGCAGTCACCCACAGCTCGCGCTGATCGTCGGCATGCTGCAGCACGAGCGCCGGTAGCGGGCCGTCCTGCGTCTCGTTCCATTCGACGTGCTGAGCCGCCCAAGGAAACGCATCGAACGCATGAACGAACGACGCGTAGTCGGTCGCGCCCTGCTGATCGAGCTGATTGAAATCGTAGCCGACTTTCTGGATGGAATAGGTCAACATGGCGCGGCAACCCCGTGGCGGTCGAGATCAGGAGACCGTCAATCTACCGTGAATCTCGGTATCGGTGACGATTTTTCCAGGCGGCTCATGAACGCACATTCGCCGTCGCCGCACGGTGGCCGCACGCACGAACGCGGCGCGGCCGTGCCCGCATCACGCCTTGTGCGTCGACAACACAATGCCCGTTTCGGTATTGGCGATACCCGTTCGGTAACCGCGTGCGATGGAGCAGAAATCGAATCAGCGGAAAAGCGTCGCGAAGTGGTACCGCACGCCTGAATGAAACCGGCTTCGACGTCGTGCCATGGGCGGCACGACCGCGACCGAGACCGGACGCTTCGATCCGCAAACGAGATCGAAGCGTCCCGTACTGTTCTTAATCGCCCAACAGCTTCAACCCGGCCGGCAGCGTTTCGCCGAACACGCGCACCGTATCGGCTTCGTCGAACGCGATCGCTTCACGGACCATGTCGATCCACGCCGCCGATACATTCGCGGCCGACAGGCGCTTGATGACGGCCTCGCGCGTATCGTCCGGCAGATCGCGCGAACGATCGCCCGTCATCCGCGCAATCTGTGCCGCCGCGAACGCAGCCGGCTCGACCTGCTTCCAGTCGAGCGTGAACAGCGCATCGAGCCAGCCAATGACGATTTCCGCCGGCACGACGCTATGCGCACTGCCATAGAACGGCCGCCTTGCTCCGATCCGCCCGAGCGCCCACGCGCACAACGCGCGTTCGGCCGGCTTCTGCAATTGCGCGATCAGGCGCTCGGCCAGTTCGACCTTGCGTTCGACAGGCAGCCGTTCGAGCGACGCGGACAACCGCGTCATGTCCGCCGGCCCGACCTTGGCCGGATCGAACGGCAGCTTGCGCCGCTTGTCGTCGGACGGTTCGAGGAAGGCGATTGCGTCGCGCACCTGCGTCTGCGCATCGTCGTCGAGGCCGCCGGCCACGCGCCGCCACAGCGTCCACCACTCGGACCACACCTGCGCGTCGGTCACGTATTGAATGCCGTCGTCGAACAGCGGCCACAGCTGCTCGACGCGCCACGCGTCGAGCGGATGGCCGAAGCCCGGACGCAGGCAATACCCGGCGAGATTCAGCCATGCGCGCTCGTGATCGGCCGAGCGGCGGCGCCGCCGCGCCCGCGCGAGCAATGCGTCGAACAGTTCGCGCGCCAGCGCGACGTCCCAGTCTTCGCGCGCGCCGAGTACCTGTTCCAGTTGCGCGCGCAACCGGCGCGTGTCCTTCGGCGTGACGCCCGCAACCTTGCTGCCGAACGAGCGCTCGATCAGCTCGATCGCCTGGTCGAGCCGCGGATGCCGGGCGGACGCCGCATCGTCGCCGTGAACCGGCGCATCGCCGCGCAACTGGAATTCGAGCCGCCAGCGGCGCGCCGCGTCGTCGGTCGCGATGCAATGCATTTCGAGCGTGCCGACCTCGGTCAGCGACGCGGTGAGCTTCACCGGCGTTTCGCGCGCGTCGCCGGCCGCCTTCGCGTCGACGACCGTCGCGATCGGCGGCAGCCGCACGAAATCGCCGCCGTCGAGATCGACGAGATCGCCGGGTCGATATTTCGTGTCTGCCACCGTCGATACGAGGTGGAAGCGCACCGGCTGCCCGAGCTGCAGCGCGAACGTGCGATCGTCGAGCCGGATCTCGCGGCCCTCTTCCGCACCGCGCGGCAGCAGGCAGACGCCGCGTGCGCCCGCGTCGCCTTCGCCATCGTCGAGCACGAGGAAATAGCTGCGCGCGGAGCCGCCGCCGATGCGCGGCGCGTGGCCGGCACGCGCCAGCCCGTAGGCCACCGCGCCGCGCGCGACGGCCACATCGGGATGCGCGTTGTGCAGCACGTCGAGCGGTGCGCCGCGCCACGCACCGAGCGTCTGCGCGAGACGGCCGGCGAGCGCGCCCGCGCGGAACACGCCGCCGTTGAGCAGCAGCGTGTCGGGCAGCGGGCCTTCCGCATGACGGTTCAGGAACGCGGCGACGTGGCGCGTGACGGCCGCGTCGCTCGCATACGGCAAGCCGAATTCGACGATCGCCGCGCGCGCGCGGCGCGGCAATTCGTCGGCCTCGACCTGCGGAAAGAACCCGTCGACGACGATCTGCTCGACTTCCTGCCGTGTCAGCTCGGCCGAGCGCGCGCCGCCGACGAGCTTGCTGCCCGCGCCGAGCAGCGTGACGGTGACGGACGCCGGCGCGTCGTCGCCGAGCAGCCGCTCCTTCGCCGCACGGCAGCGCTCGACGAGTTGCGACAGGCTCGCGGCCGACAGCCGCGTACCGGGCTCGGTCAGCCGCGACTCGACCAGGCGCGCGAGCGCGAGGTCCATGTTGTCGCCGCCGAGCATCAGGTGATTGCCGACGCCGACGCGCGTAAAGGTCGGCTCGCCGTCGTCGCCCGGCGCGACGTCGACGAGCGTGAGGTCGGTCGTGCCGCCGCCGACGTCGCAGATCAGCACGCGCCGCGGCGCGGCAAACGTGTCGCGCAACGTCGCGCGCTGGCCGTACAGCCAGTCGTAGAACGCGGCCTGTGGCTCCTCCAGCAGCCGCAGCGCCGGCAGCTTCGCGCGTTTGGCGGCTTCGACCGTCAGCGCGCGCGCGCCGTCGTCGAACGACGCGGGCACCGTCAGGATCACGTCCTGCTTCGCGAGCGGCGCATCGGGAAAGCGTGCGTCCCACGCGTCGCGCACGTGCGCCAGGTAGCTCGCGCTCGCATCGACCGGCGACACCTTGTCGACGCCGTCGGCCGCGCCCCACGGCAGGATCGCCGCGAGCCGGTCGACCGCGGCGTGCGACAGCCAGCTCTTCGCGCTCGACACGAGCCGGCCCGGCACCTGCGCGCCGAGCGTGCGCGCGTAGCGGCCGATCACGGCGGGCCGTGCACCGGCCGCATTAGCGTGGGCCTTCGGATCGGCCTTCGCATCCGCGTTCGGAGCGGCCTTCGCATCGGCCGCCCACGGCAGCCGCAACGCATCCGGCGGCAGTTCCCCCGCCGCCGGGTGATAGCGCACCGACGGCAGCAGCGGCTGCGCGGCCACCGCGCCGGGGCCGAC
Organism: Burkholderia sp. APQ4-4ca; assembly: GCF_057837105.1. Taxonomy (NCBI): domain Bacteria; kingdom Pseudomonadati; phylum Pseudomonadota; class Betaproteobacteria; order Burkholderiales; family Burkholderiaceae; genus Burkholderia; species Burkholderia sp. APQ4-4ca. The sequence continues at coordinate 52,091 of NZ_JBYQCG010000139.1, forward strand.
CAGTTGCTCGACGTCGAACACGCGGATCGCGTCGGAACCGGCTTCGACGTACGCGACGACCGTATTGCTCGTGCCGAGGTCGATGCCGACCGTATAACGCTTCATCGCGCTCAGGCGCCGCGCACGTCGAACTCGACCTTCCAGCGCTCGTTCGTGCCGCTCGGGATCGCCTCGAGTTCGAGCGTGCCGGCTTCGGTCACGCGCGCATGCAGCTTCACCGGCACGACTTCGCCGACGGTGCGCCCTTCGGCGGGCAGCGTCGCCTGGATTTCCTCGAGCTCCTGCAGTTCTTCCGCCGACCAGTAGTCGAGCAGCGTGCCGACCTGGTCCTGACGACGCACCGACGACCCGAAGAAGCGGAACTGCACCGGTTCGCCGACGACGAGGCCGAACTCCTGCGGCGGCAGCGCAGCGTCCGAGCCTTCCTCCATCCCGAACGGCGCGACGCACAGCGCCTGCACCGGCGGCTCCAGCCCCGGCACCGCGGGCATCGCCGATTCGATCGCGACGTAGTACGCGCGCGCCGTGCCGCCGCGAATGCGCACGCCGCGGCCGCGCTTCACGTAGCCGTAGTACGCCGCGCCGCGCGCGACCGCGAGATCGAGATCCGCGCCTTCGAGCAGGCGCGCGGGCGGCGCGCCTTCGGCGGCGAGCCAGCCGTTGAGCGTGTCGAGGACGCGCTGCGTGAGCAGCGTCGACTTGAACACGCCGCCGTTGAACAGCACGGCGGTCGGATGCAGGAACGTCGCGCCTTGCGGCAGCGTGCGCTGCACGCCTTCGAGCGTGTCGAGCGCCGCGACCTGGCGGCCGAGGAACGCCGCGAGATGGCGCGTGATGCCGGCATCCTGCGCATACGGCAGGCCGAGCTGCGTCAGGCCGACACGCGCGCGGCTCACCGGGCGCGCGGCCGCATCGACCTGCGGGAAGAAGCCTTCGAGGATCGTCTGCGTCAGTTCCGCGCGCGTCAGCTCCGTGCGTATCGAGCCGCCGATCAGCTTCGAGCCGCGGCTCGGCACGACGAGCGGCACCGCGTCGGTCGTCGGGTCGGACAGCAGCGTTTCCTTCGCCGAACGGCACGCGTAGGTCAGTGCGCGCAGTTGCCACGGATCGGCCTGCATGCCCTGCTGCGCGAGCTTGCGTGCGACCACGTGCGCGAGCGCGAGGTCCATGTTGTCGCCGCCGAGCAGGATGTGCTCGCCCACCGCCACGCGATGCAGTTCGAGATTGCCGTCACGCTCGACCACCGCGATCAACGACAGGTCGGTCGTGCCGCCGCCGACGTCGACGCACAGGATCAGGTCGCCGACCTGCACCTGCTTGCGCCAGCCGCCCTCGCTCTTCTGGATCCAGCTGTAGAGCGCCGCTTGCGGCTCTTCGAGCAGCGTCATCCGCGAGTAGCCGGCGGCGCGTGCGGCCTCGGCCGTCAGCTCGCGCGCGGCCGGATCGAACGACGCGGGAATCGTGACCGTCACGTCCTGGTCGGCGAACGGCGCATCCGGGTGCGCGTGGTCCCACGCTTCGCGCAGGTGCGTCAGATAGCGGATCGAGCTTTCCAGCGGCGACACGCGCGCCACTTCCGGCGGCGCATCGCTCGGCAGGATCGCCGCGCGGCGATCGACGCCCGGATGGCACAGCCAGCTTTTCGCGCTCGACACGAGGCGGATCGGCGTGCCGGCGCCGCGCGTGCGCGCCATCTCGCCGACCGCGAACGCGCGCGAGGCGGTCCACGGCAGCGTCAGGTCGCCCTGCGTCAGCTCGCTTTCATGCGGCAGGTAGAGGAACGACGGCAGCAGGTCACGCGATTCCAGCGCGCCCGGTGCGGTGAGCTGCGCGATCGGCAGCACCTGCTGCACGATCTTTTCGCCGTCGCTCGTGCTGCTGTCGACGTACGACAGCGCGCAATGGGTCGTCCCGAGGTCGATACCGATCGAATAGCGCGAATCGCTCACAGTTCCACCTCCGCCGGTGCGACGACCGATGCGTCGTGGCTGCCCGTCAGCTTCGGCAGGCGCACGTCGGAAACACGCCAGCCGCGATGGCTGACGGTGCCGGTAAACGGCGCGGAGCCGACCACGTTGCCGGTCACGCGCACGGCCGTCGCGTCGAAGCCGGCCGGCAGCGTCACGCGGCTGCCTTCGGCTTCGTCGCGCACCGGCACGATCGTGAAGTGTTCGCGCAGCGCGGCACGGCAGCCGTCGTGCACGAGGCGCGCGGCCGCGCCGATGTCGGCGTCCGCGTAGCCGGCGATGTCTTCCTCGACGAAATCGATGAAACGCGCATCGCGTTGCAGCAGGCCGAGCAGTTGCAGGGCGGCCTGCGGGTTCGCTTCGCGCAGCTCCGGGGCCGGCGCCTTCACCGGCGCGGGTGCGACGGGCGCGGCAGCGGGCGCTGGCGTCGGGACCGGCGCGACCGGGGCCGGGGCGCCATCGCGCACGCGCAGCACTTCGGCGGCGAATTCGCGATTGCCGAGCACGGAGAAGAACGTGCCGACGGCCAGCGACAGCCGGCCGAAAAAGGACAGGTTGGATTCGGGCATGGGGTCTGGACTCCTGTGGGCTCGCGGCGGGGCGAGCGTTTCTTGCCTGGGCGCCCGGCGGCGGCGCGCGGCCTGCGCACTGGCGCCGCCCGGCGCGTGATTCGAACGCGCCCTCGCGGGTGCGGAAAACCCGTATTTTGCCCTGTGGCGGGCGAACCGGGCAGAAGTTGGGGGACAGAACATCGCGGCGCGACGGTTTCGATCGCGCCGGGGCGCGCCGAAGCGTGCGTCATGCGCGTACTACGGGCGTGCTGCGCTGCGTCAGCGCGGCTTGCGCAGCCGCGCCGCCTTCGCTTCGAAATCCTGCGACAGCATGCCGAGCGTGACTTCGCCGAAGCGCGCGAGCAGCGCTGCTTCGGCGTCCTTCAGCGCCGCCGACAGATGCGCGTTGACCGCCTGTTCGACCAGGCATTCGGGCGCGTCCTCGGACACCAGGTCGGAAAACAGCGGCGGCTCGCCCACCGCGCGATAGACGTCGAGCAGCGTGATGGCGTCGAGCGCGACGCTCAGCGCCCAGCCGCCGCCGTGCCCCTTCTCCGACTGCACGTAGCCGCCATCGCGCAAGCCGCCGAGCAGGCGCCGCACGACGACCGGATTCGTGCCCAGCATCGTCGCGATCGTCTCCGACGTCAGCGGGCCGTCGGCCTGGTCCATGTGGATCAGCGCATGCAGCATGCGCGACAAACGGCTGTCGGTTCTCACGGGCGGGACTCCCCTTTCTCGAAACTTCTGAAGTTGCATGAATGATATCACCGCCCTATCATGCAACTTCTCGTGTTTCATGAGTTGGCCGCCAGCGAAGCACGTCTGTCCATTACGCAGGTTCAGAAAGGAGTGGATGTATGGATACCCATCATGAAGTGATCGTGATCGGCGGCAGCTTTGCCGGGCTGTCGGCCGCGATGCAGCTGGCGCGCGCACGCCGCCGCGTGCTCGTGATCGACACCGGCCGGCCGCGCAACCGCTTTGCCGAACACGCGCACGGCTTCTTCGGGCAGGACGGCAAGCCGCCCGCGCGGATCGTCGCCGAAGCGAGCGCGCAGCTTGCCGCGTATCCGACCGTGCAGCGCATCGAAGGCGACGCGCGCCACGCCGAACGCGACGCGGACGGGCGCTTTCACGTGACGCTGGCAGACGGCAGCCGCGCGAGCGCCGACCGGCTGATTCTCGCGACCGGCATCCGCGACGAACTGCCCGCGCTGCCGGGGCTCGCCGAACGCTGGGGCATCAGCGTGCTGCACTGCCCGTACTGCCATGGGTATGAAGTGAGCGGCCAGCGGCTCGGCGTGCTCGCCACGCATCCGCTGTCGGTCCATCAGGCGATCCTGATTCCGGATTGGGGCCCGACGACGTGGTTCACGCAGGGCGTGGTCGAAGCGAACGAAGAGGAAGCCGCGTTGCTGGCTGCGCGCGGCGTGCGCATCGAGCGCGCGCCGGTCGTCGAGATCCTCGGCGACGCGCCGCGTATCGACGCGCTGCGGCTCGCCGACGGGCAGGTCGTGCCGATCGATGCGTTGTTCGTCGGCGCGCGCACCGCCATGGCGAGCGACCTCGCGCAGCAGCTCGGCTGCGCGTTCGACGAGGGACCGCTCGGCACCGCGATTCGCGTCGATACGTGGAAGCAGACGAGCGTCGCCGGCGTGTATGCGGCCGGCGATGCGTCGAGCCTGATGACCAACGCGACGTTCGCATCGGCCTCGGGCGTGGCGGCCGGCGTGGGCGCACATCGATCGCTGATTTTCGGATTGGATGCGTAGGCGGGCGTACAGCGGGCGTCACGGTCGATCGGGAAATTCGATGTATCGGGCGAAAGCGGCGGCCGCGTTCCGGCCATCCTCATCGCAGCCGCTCCACGCCACGTCGATAGCTTCCCCGCGCGATCTGCGGTTTAATGCTCGACACCCTCCGCATTAAGAGCCATGAAATGCTCGACCTCGACGACCTTCGACTCGTCCGCGCGATCGGCACGTCGCGCTCCCTGGCCGCGGCGGCCCGGCTGCTCGACCTCACGCCGCCCGCGGTCACGATCCGCCTGCAGCGGATGGAGGCGCGCCTGAACGCGAGGCTCGCCGTGCGGCAGCCGAAAGGGATTGCGCTGACCGACGAAGGGCAGCGGCTGTACCAGGAAGCCGTCGGCATTCTCGAGCGCATGGAGGCGCTGCCGGTCAGCATCGCGGGCGACCACGGCGACGTGCAGGGCACGCTGCGCGTCGTCGCCCCGCTCGGCTTCGGCCGCAAGTACGTCGCGCGGATCGTGCGCGACGTGCAGCGCGCGCATCCGAAGCTCGAAATCTCGCTCCACCTGTCGGAAAGCCCGTTGACCAGCGCATCGGGCGCCGACGTGGTCGTCCATGTCGGCAGCCTCAAGTCGTCTTCGTGGATCGGCTATCCGCTCGCGCCCAACGAGCGCTTCCTGTGCGCGAGCCCCGGGTACGCGCGCCGCCTCAAGGACCTGAATCATCCGTCCGACCTGACCCGCTACGACTGCCTGTGCCTGCGCGAGAACGACGAGGACATCCCGCGCTGGCGCTTCTCGCCCGCGAGCGGCGTCGAGGGCGAATCGCGGCGGGCGACCGTCATCCGCGTGACCGGCGCGCTGTCGTCCAACGACGGCACCGTCATCACCGAATGGGCGCTCGCCGGGCTCGGCATCGTCGAGCGCTCCGAGTGGGACGTCGCCCCGCTGCTCGCGAACGGCAAGCTCGTGCGGCTGCTGCCCGGCTGGCGCCTGCCGCCCGCGCCGGTAACGGCGCTGCTGCCGTCGCGTACCGGCCGCTCCGCGCGGCAGCGGATTTTTCTCGACGCCGCGCGGCAGTTTCTCGATCCGCCGCCGTGGCGCGGCAAGGCGTGAGCCTTAAATTGAATTTAATGGCGGATTAGCCCCGCATTAAACACGACGCGAGCCAACCGCCCTACAGTGTCCGCATCGGCAACCCCGCAATCGGACGCATCGTGGACCTTCGCACCCTCAACACCCCGGCCGCATTGATCGATGTCGGCCGCATGCAGCGCAACATCGCCCGCATGCAGACGCATCTGGACGCGCTCGGCGTGCGGTTCCGGCCGCACGTCAAGACCACCAAATGCCGGCAGGTCGTCGACGCGCAGATCGCGGCCGGCGCGCAGGGCATCACGGTATCGACGCTCAAGGAAGCCGAACAGTTCTTCGCGGACGGCATCCGCGACATCGTCTACGCGGTCGGCATGGTGCCCGCCAAGCTCGGCCAGGCGCTCGCGCTGCGGCGGCAAGGCTGCGACCTGAAGATCGTCGCCGACAGCCTGCCGGCCGCCCACGCGATCGCCGCCTTCGGGCGTGAGCACGGCGAACGTTTCGACGTGTGGATCGAAGTCGACGTCGACGGCCACCGCTCGGGCATCCCGCCCGAGGCCGACCTGCTGATCGACGTCGGCCGCGCGCTGACCGACGGCGGCATGCTGCTCGGCGGCGTGCTGGCTCACGCGGGTTCCAGCTACGAATACGACACGCACGAGGCGCTGGTCGCGATCGCCGAGCAGGAGCGCAGCCGCACCGTGCGGGCCGCGGAACGCCTGCGGGCCGCCGGCCTGCCGTGCCCGGTCGTGAGCATCGGGTCGACGCCCACCGCGCTGGCGGCGCAACGACTCGACGGCGTGACCGAAGTGCGCGCCGGCGTGTACGTGATGTTCGACCTCGTGATGCACAACATCGGCGTGTGCGCGCCGTCCGACATCGCGCTGTCGGTGCTGACCACCGTCATCGGCCATCAGGAAGAGAAAGGCTGGGCGATCGTCGACGCGGGCTGGATGGCGATGAGCCGCGACCGCGGCACGCAGCGCCAGGCGCACGATTTCGGCTACGGGCAAGTCTGCACCGAAGACGGCGACGTGCTCGGCGGCTACCTGCTGAGCGGCGCCAACCAGGAACACGGGATCGTGTCGCGAACCGGTACGCCGGATACGGGCATCGCGCAACGGTTTCCGATCGGCACGCGGCTGCGCATCCTGCCGAATCATGCGTGCGCGACCGGCGCGCAACATCCCGAATATCAGGCCGTCGGCGATGACGGCGCCGCGCAGACGTGGCCGCGCTTCTACGGGTGGTAAGCGCTAGCCGCCTTCCATCCCGCGTCCGTCACATACATTGACTATTTGTCCATGTTTGGACAAACTTTAAACATCCTGAATTCGTCTCGTGCCGACCAGGCACCCCGACCATGCCGACCGACGCCCGCCTTCTTCTCCTCGACCGCGATGCCGTCGAGCCCGCCCTGCAGGCCGAGCAAGTGATGGCGGCCGTGCGCGAAGCCTTCGTGCTGCACAGTCAAAGGGCCGGACGCGTATTCCCGGTCGTGCGCGAGAAGCTCCATACCGGCGGCGTGTTCGGCATCAAGTCAGGCGACGTCGCCGGCCAGGACCTGCTCGGCTTCAAGGCCGCCGGGTTCTGGCCCGGCAACCGGGCGCGCGGCGGCGAGCCGCATCAGGCCACCGTCGCATTGTTCGATCCGGCGACGGGCCGGCCGCTGTGCATCATGGACGGCAACGCGATCACCACCGCGCGAACCGGCGCCGCGGGCGGCCTCGGGCTGCAACAGCTCGCGCGTCGCGACAGCACGCGGCTCTGCGTATTCGGCACCGGCGTGCAGGCGCGCGTGCAGCTCGACTACGCGCTCGCGCTGCTGCCGCAGCGATGCACGGTGCAGTACGTGACCGTCAGCGGCGAGCCGGACCCGGCGTTCGAAGCACACTTCGTCGCTCGATGCACGATCGGCGTGACGCGCGACCGAAACGATGCGGTGGCCCATAGCGACGTGGTGATCACGGCCACGCCCGGCGGCGGCGCGTTGTTCGACGCGGATGCGGTTCAGCCGGGCACCCACCTGACCTGCGTGGGCGCCGATACCGCGGGCAAGCGCGAACTTCCGGCCGGCGTGCTGGAGCGCGCGCGCATCGTCGTCGACGATCACGATCAGGCGCGCAGCATCGGCGAGTGCCAGTGGGCGCCGGATTTGCCGCGCACGGAAATCGGTGACATCCTCGCGGGTGCGGCATCGGTCGACCGTGCCGCGCACGAGATCACCGTCTTCGACATGACGGGGCTCGCGCTGCAGGACCTGACCGTCGCGCGCTTGCTGTATCGACACGCGCTCGACAACGGCACCGGAACCTCCGTTCCGTGGCCCTGGTAAAACGACTTCCCGCTTTCAACCGCCATGCGTGTCGCCCAAGTTTCCGCCGTCTCGTTCGACCTCGACGACACCCTGTGGCCGTTCGGGCCATCCGTCGTACGGGCCGAGGCGACGCTTCGCGCATGGTTGATCGAGCACGCGCCGAATACCGAGCGCGTGCTGCCCACGCAACGGGCACTCGCTGCGCTGCGTGAGGAATACGAACGGTTGTGCCCGGATCTCGCCAGCGACTTTCGCGCGATGCGAATCGGGTCGATCCGGCTGGCGCTGGAACGCGCGAACGAAGATGTCTCGCTGACCGAGCGCGCCTACGACGTCTTCTACGCGGCGCGTAACCGCGTCGAATTCTACGAAGACGCGCTGCCGGCGCTGGCGTGGTTGAGCGCACGCTTTCCGTTGATCGCGGTCACCAACGGCAACGCCGATCTTCGGCTCACTGGCGGCGGCGAATTCTTCCGCACGACGCTCAGCGCGCGGGCATTCGGCTTCGCCAAGCCCGAACCCGAGATCTTCCATGCGGCGGCGGACGCACTCGGCGTGCGGCCGGCCGAACTGCTGCACGTCGGCGACGACTTCCACCTCGATATCGTCGGCGCGGTGAATGCGGGGCTTCAGGCCGCGTGGGTCGTGCGCGAGCCTTCGGCGGAAGAAGAGCCGGCGCCGCCGCATGCGGTAACGCCGCATCTCAGGTTGCGCGATCTGGCGATGCTGTGTCGTGCGCTGGGCGGGCCCGATACGGTTTCGTGATCGTAGGCGGGGCGCGGCGCGTTACGCCGCGCCGCGCATGGCCCCGCTCCCCGTTTCACTTTCACGCCGCCTTCCTCGCCTCCGCGATCCGCTGCGGCGCCTTCGGCCGCGCATACAGCCGTTCGAGATACGCGCGCAGCTGCGGGAACGGTTCGATCAGGTGGCATTCGCTCGCCCAGTCGATCAGGTAGGCCGTCACGCAATCGGCCACCGTCAGCGTATCGCCGACGATGAACTCGCGCCCTTCCAGATGCTTGTCGAGAATCGCGGCCATCGTCGTGAAATCCTCGCGCGCCAGTTCGATATCGGCCGGCGAGCGCTTCTCCGGCGGATAGAGGAACGTGTGCCGCGTGATTCGCCACAGCGGCTGCTCGAGCTCCGTCACCGCGAACATGACCCACCGATAGGCCTCGGCCCGCAACGCCGGATCGACGGGCAGCAGCGCCTTCTCGGGGTACTTGTCCGCGAGATACAGCACGATCGCGGCCGATTCGGGAATCACGAGGTCGCCGTCCACCCGCACGGGCACCTTGCCGGCCGGATTGAGGCGCAGGAATTCGAGCCGCTTGTGCTCGCCCTCGAGCAGGTTGACCGACACGAATTCGAAATCCGCATCCAGTTCCTTCAGCCCCCACAGCGCGCGCTGCGAGCGCGTGCCGGCAAATCCGTAAAGCTTCATCGCCAGTCTCCATCCAGAATGTCGGGAAAATGTCTGCATGCCGGGCCACTGCGCATCGAACGAAGCGACGCGCGTCGCAGGGCATCACGTGCCGCTCACGCGCCGGGAATCGCGAGCACCGGCATCACGTCGACCGACTCGCCCGGGAACAGCGTGAAATGCGGATGCCCGTCGAACAGCGCGGCGGCCGCATCGTGCGACGCCGCCCGCACGACGGTAAAGCCGGTCAACGCATTGGTCGTGTCGCGGATGCCGCCTGCATCGATGGCCTTGGTCTTGCCGAGCGGCCCGCCCAGCTCGACGATCGCGTCGCGATGCCGGTCGACCCACGCATGCCATGCGGCGATGCCGTCGCGCTCGCGCGTGCGCCGCTCGTCCTCCGGCAGCGCGAGCCATGCCTTCATCGCCGGGCTATCCTGGCTCCCG
>NZ_JBYQCG010000140.1:0-42870 GCF_057837105.1 Burkholderia sp. APQ4-4ca
CCTGCGTCTAGGGCAAAGACGCGGGGGCTCACACCCGCGCTTTTTCTCTACCCCAGAGACGCCAAGGGGGGTCATATTCATACCGAAATGCAGGGAGTCGGTAGCGTCTGACCAAGTACTGGACAATGGTGGGAGGGGCGTGACAAGGGGGTCATACGTGTGGCGGCACGGGTCTATCTTGCCGCCGCGATTGGGATGATCTTCGCCCCACCCTGTTTGTCGAGATAGTCCGCCCACCACTGCATCATGCGATGGCGCTCGGACAGATACTCGGCGTGGTTGTATGCCGCCCGCACACCGTCCTGCTCGGAGTGCGCGAGCTGACGCTCGATCCAGTCAGAATTGAAGCCCTTCTCGTTCAAGATCGTTGAGGCAAGGCCACGGAACCCGTGCCCGGTCATGCGACTGCGATAGCCCATCCGGTATAGAGCGTACAGAATCGTGTTCTCGCTCATCTGCTGCAACGGTCTACGGCTGTTCGGGAACAGCCAGCGACGGTGGCCCGTCAGCGCGCGCAGCTCGGAAAGCAGTGCGATCGTCTGCTCGGCGAGCGGCACGATATGCACGCGGCGCATCTTCATCTTCTCGGCCGGAATGCGCCACTCTCGGCGCTCTAAGTCGATCTCCGTCCACTCGGCCTGCCGCAGCTCGATGGTGCGAACGAACGTCAATGCCAGGAATCGCAGAGCGAGCCGGGTCTCGGGCTCGCCTTCATAGGAAGCGATCGAGCGAAGCAACTCCGGCAACTCGTTTTCGCCGACTCGCGCCATATGCTTGACGGGCACCGCCTTCAATGCACCTCGCAGGTCCGGCGACGGATCTCGCTCGGCACGGCTCGTTGCAACGGCATAGCGAAAGACTTGGCCGCATGTCTGCAACGTCTTGCGTGCAGTCTCGAACGCCTCTCGACCTTCGATTCGTCGAATGACCGCGAGCAAATCCGGTGCGCCGATCGAAGAAATCGGACGCTGGCCGATCAGGGGAAACACCTCGCGATCGAGCTGTTTCTTGACTCGGTTCGCGTGCGAAGCACTCCATGTCGCTTGCTGCGCCTCGTACCACTCGAGCGCGACGGCCTCGAAGGTGTTCTGTGCGGCAATGGCGCGAGTCTGCTTCTCGACGTCACGCTCGAACGCAGGGTTCTTCCCTTCCGCTAACAGCCGCTTCGCTTCGTCACGCCTCGACCGAGCATCGGCGAGCGACGTCGCGGGATAGTCGCCGAACGTCAGCAGGTTTTCTTTGCCATTGAACCGGTATTTGAGCCGCCATTTCTTCGAACCACTGGAGCGCAGATCGAGATACAGGCCGCCGCCGTCGAAGAGTTTGTTTCCCCCCGCCTCATCGAATCTAGCGTTGCGGCACTTGGCGTCGGTAAGAGGTTTGGTTTTCATTATTCGTCGGGGGTACGGCATACCCCCAAATCCGGGAAGTCATACCCCGAATCTTACCCCCAAATTTTCGGGATGCCCCGGTTCCACTCGGCACTTCCAGAAACGAAAAACCCGCGTCAGCGCTAGGCTGGACGCGGGTTTTGGGACTTCCCGGAACTACTTGATACTAGTGTTTGGTGCCGGCTGCAGGACTCGAACCCGCCACCTGATGATTACAAATCAACTGCTCTACCAGATGAGCTAAGCCGGCGTAGCGCGAGATTCTACCTCATTTCACGATCTTGAGGCGAGGTCTGCTGCCGCCTTTCGAGCCGTCGCCGTCGGTTTTCGGCGGTTCGTCGGCGCCTTCGGACGGTTCCTCGTTCGCGCCGCTGTCGGCGACGGGCGCCAACGGCGATACGGACTCGTCACGCTGCGCGTCATCAGCTTGCACGGCATCATCGTCGAACGCGCCCGAATCCTCGCCTTCGCCTGCGACCGCATCGACCTGGAACGCCATGCCCTGCCCGTTCTCGCGCGCATAGATCGCGAGCACGTTGGCAACCGGAATCTCGATCTTGTGCGCCTTCCCGGAGAACCGGGCCGTGAACTCGATCCACTCGTTACCCATCTGCAACTGGCTCGTCGCCTCGAAGCTGATGTTGAGCACGATCTCGCCGTCACGCACGAACTGACGCGGCACGCGCGTCGAGTTGTCGACCCTCACCGCGATATGCGGCGTGTAACCGTTATCGGTGCACCACTCGTACAACGCGCGCAGCAGATAAGGCTTCGTTGAAATCTCTTGCATCACAATCCTCGAACCCGGAGCGGGTGCGCGGCACGCCGCCACCCGCTCCGTCATGCCTTCATTGCAACATTAACGACGCATGACCTTTTCGGACGGCGTCAGTGCTTCGATGTAGGCCGGACGGCTGAAGATCCGTTCGGCGTACTTCATCAGCGGCGCGGCGTTCTTCGACAGCTCGATGCCGTAGTGATCCAGGCGCCACAGCAGCGGTGCGATCGCGACGTCGAGCATCGAGAACTCTTCGCCGAGCATGTACTTGTTCTTCACGAAGATCGGCGCGAGCTGCGTCAGGCGATCGCGGATCGCGAGGCGTGCCTTCTCGTGATTCTTCTCCGCCGCCTTGCCCTTCTCGTTCTCGAGCGTGCTGACGTGGACGAACAGTTCTTTCTCGAAGTTGAGCAGGAACAGGCGCGCACGGGCGCGCTGCACCGGGTCGGCCGGCATCAGTTGCGGATGCGGGAAGCGCTCGTCGATGTACTCGTTGATGATGTTCGATTCGTACAGGATCAGGTCGCGCTCGACCAGGATCGGCACCTGACCGTACGGGTTCATCACCGAAATGTCTTCCGGCTTGTTGAACAGGTCGACGTCGCGGATTTCGAAGTCCATGCCCTTCTCGAACAGCACCAGCCGGCAACGCTGGGAGAACGGGCAAGTTGTGCCGGAATACAGAACCATCATATTTGCGTTTCCTCAAAAAAGCCGAGGGCCGGCACGCGGCGAAACCCCTTTCACGGGTTCCGCCTTGCGCCGGCCCCACGCCGGTCAGGCGTGTTTACTTGATATCTTTCCAGTACGCGGCATTCAGCCGCCAGGCCAGGAAAGTCAGGACACCGAGAAAGATCAGCACCCACACGCCGAGGCGTTTGCGGGTCTGCTGGGCCGGCTCGGACATCCATGTCATATAGGCCACCAAGTCGGCCACCGCAGCATCGTAGTCGGGCGACGACAGCGTGCCCGGCGTGACCTGCTGGAAGCCGACGAGCGTGTGGACCTTCTCGCCCGTCTCCTCGTCCGTCTTGTCTTCGAATTTGGCAACGCGCTGCCCCTGCAGTTGCCACAACACATGGGGCATGCCGACATTCTCGAACACCGCGTTGTTCCAGCCGGTCGGCCGCGTATCGTCGCGGTAGAAGCTTCGCAGATACGTGTACAGCCAGTCGCGGCCGCGCGCCCGCTCCTCGACCGACAGGTCGGGCGGCGTGGTGCCGAGCCAGTTCTTCGCGTCGTCGGGCCGCATCGCGACGGACATCGTGTTCCCGACCTTGTCGGTCGTGAACAGGAGATTCGTTTCGATCTCCTTCTGGGATATGCCCAGATCCGTCAGACGGTTGTAGCGCATCAGGTTCGCGCTGTGGCAGTTCAGGCAATAGTTTACAAACAATTGCGCGCCGTGCTGAAGCGAAACGAGATTTTCCGTGTTATCGGGCGCCCGGTCGAGCGGAAAATTACCTTCCGCCCGCACGGCCGGCGCCGCCAGCAGCGCACAGGCGGTCGCCCCGATCAGCGCGAGTGTCGAAAGCAGTTTCTTCATGTCGTTCTCTCCTCGCTCACGTTAATGGGGCTTGAAGCGCACCCGTTCCGGCGGCTGCTTGAACGTGCCAAGCGGCGTCCAGACGGGCATGCCGAGGAAGAACGCGAAGTAGATCAACGCGCAGAACTGCGCGATCAGCGTCGCCGCCGGCGAGGGCGGCCGCGTGCCGAGGAACGCAAGGGTCAGGAACGCCGCGACGAAGATCCCGAGGAACACCTTGTGGAACAGCGGCCGGTAGCGGATCGACTTCACCGGGCTGCGGTCGAGCCACGGCAGGAAGAACAGCGTGATCACCGCCGAGCCCATCACGACGACGCCCCAGAACTTCGACTCCGTCAGATACATGAACACGACGATCGCGGCGGCCAGCACCGGCAGCCCGATCTTCCACTTGCCGCGCGCGCGGATCAGCGCGAGCACGCCGAGCAGCGCGATCACGATCATCAGCACGATCTTGAACGGGTCGGTGGTGGCGCGCAGCATCGCGTAGAACGCGGTGAAGTACCAGACCGGCGCGATCTCGGGCGGCGTCTGCAGCGGGTTCGCCGGGACGAAGTTGTTCGCCTCGAGGAAGTAGCCGCCCATCTCCGGCGAGAAGAACACGATCAGCGCGAACACCATCAGGAACACGCACACGCCGAGGAAATCGTGCACCGAGTAGTACGGGTGGAACGGGATGCCGTCGAGCGGGATGCCGTTCTCGTCCTTCTTCGCCTTGATTTCGATGCCGTCCGGGTTGTTCGACCCGACTTCGTGCAGCGCGACCAGGTGCGCGACGACGAGGCCGACCAGCACGAGCGGGATCGCGATCACGTGGAACGCGAAGAAGCGGTTCAGCGTGACGTCGGACACGACGTAGTCACCGCGAATCCACAGCGACAGGTCCGGGCCGACGAACGGGATCGCCGAGAACAGGTTCACGATCACCTGCGCGCCCCAGAACGACATCTGGCCCCACGGCAGCAGATAGCCGAAGAACGCCTCGGCCATCAGGCACAGGAAGATCGCGCAGCCGAAGATCCAGACGAGCTCGCGCGGCTTGCGGTACGAGCCGTACAGCAGCCCGCGGAACATGTGCAGGTACACGACCACGAAGAACATCGATGCACCGGTCGAGTGCATGTAGCGGATCAGCCAGCCCCACGGCACCTCGCGCATGATGTACTCGACCGACGCGAACGCGAGCGTCGAGTCGGGCTTGTAGTTCATCGTCAGGAAGATGCCCGTGACGATCTGGTTGACGAGCACCAGCAGCGCGAGGGAGCCGAAGAAGTACCAGAAGTTGAAGTTCTTCGGCGCGTAGTACTCGGATACGTGCTTCTTCCAGGTGGAGGTGAGCGGGAAGCGCTGGTCGATCCAGCCGGTGAAACCTGTCGTGGAGACTTCCTTGTTGTCGGCGGCCATCACGCTTCTCCTTTCTCGTCCTTGCCGATCACGAGGGTCGTCGCCGACGTGAACATGTAGGGCGGGATGTCGAGATTCTGAGGCGCCGGCTTGTTCTTGAACACGCGGCCGGCGAGATCGTAGGTCGAACCGTGGCACGGGCACAGGAAGCCGCCCGGCCAGTCGTCCGGCAGGTTCGGCTGCGGACCCGGCGTGAAGCGTTGGCTGGGCGTGCAGCCGAGATGCGTACACACGGCCATCACGACGAGAATGTTCTTGCGATCGGCCCGCGACCGATATTCGTTCGCGCAATACGCGGGCAACGGCATCGAATACGGGGATTTCGTGGTCGGATCGGCCACTTCCTTGTCGGCCTTGACCACGTCGGACAGCATCGCATCGGTGCGATTCAGGATCCAGACGGGTTTGCCGCGCCACGGCACGGTGACCATTTCGCCGGGCTTCAGGCCGCTGATATCGACCTCGACCGGTGCACCGGCCGCTTTCGCTTTCGCGGACGGCGCAAGCGACGCCGCGAAAGGTATGACGGTGGCGACGCCTCCTACGCCACCTGCTACGGATGTCGCAATCAGCCAGGTACGGCGGCCGCTGTCGACGCGTTTCTCTTCCTTGTCTCGCATCACACGCCCCACTTCTGAGTTGGATTTTCCGTCACGACTTTCCATTCCGCCGCTAGTTTGCGCGAATGGAGTCGCCATTTACAAGGCCCGGAGATGAAAATCCCTTCGAAGTGTTTGATAGTTAAGGGTTATCCCCCACTATCGGAGCGATTAAATCATTTCTCTTTTAAGTGGATGCTACATTGAGAAATTTCGATGCACCGCCGCAAATCCGTCGCTCAGACCGGATTATGAATATCGATAAAAAGGTGTTCGAGATCGAATTCCTCGGACAAGTGGCGCCCCAGCGCCTGGATTCCGTAGCGCTCGGTCGCATGGTGCCCCGCCGCAACGAACGCGACACCGCTCTCGGCCGCCGCGTGCGTGGTCGACTCGGACACCTCGCCGGTCAGGAACACGTCGGCGCCGGCATCGATCGCCGCGTCGAAATAGCTCTGCGCGGCGCCCGTGCACCACGCGATGCGGCGCAGCTGCGTGTCGGGATCGCCGAGCACGAGCGGCGTGCGGCCCAGCGTGCGCTCGACCTTCGCGACGAAGTGCTCGAGCGTGACGGGCATCGGCAGCGTCGCCATCCAGCCGAGATCGCCTTCGCCGAAACGCTGCTCGCCGATCAGGCCGAGCTTTTCGCCGAGCTGCGCGTTGTTGCCGAACTGGGGATGCGCGTCGAGCGGCAGGTGAAACGCGAACAGGTTCAGGTCGTTCGCGAGCAGCAGCTTCAGCCGCTGATACTTGCGGCCGGTGATCTGCGGCGCCTCGTTGCGCCAGAAATAGCCGTGATGGACGAGCACGGCATCCGCCCCCCATTCGAGCGCGGCTTCGAGAAACGCGACCGACGCCGTCACGCCGGTGGCGATCTTCTCGATCTTGCGGCGCCCTTCGACCTGGAGGCCGTTCGGGCAATAGTCCTTGAAGCGCGCGGTTTCAAGGGTATTGTTCAAGTACAATTCGAGTTCGATCCGATCCATATAAACCTCTAATCCATTCAGATGCTTAGACGCTTCTGGCTGTTCTTCGCGCAGGCGGTGACCGTACTGCTCGCGCTGATGTTCATCGTCGTGACGCTCAAGCCGCAATGGCTGCAACGGCAAGGACAGCTCGGCAAGCAGCTCGCCACGCCGATCGTCGCGCTGCGCGAAGTCGCGCCCGGTATCGGCGGCGCACCGGCGACCACGTCGTATGCCGAAGCCGCGCAGAAGGCGATGCCGGCCGTCGTCAACGTGTTCTCCAGCAAGGACGGCTCGCTGCCGCCCGACCCGCGCGCGAAGGATCCGCTGTTCCGTTACTTCTTCGGCGACCGCAACGCCCGCAAACAGCAGGACGAGCCGGCCGCCAACCTCGGCTCGGGCGTTATCGTGAGCCCTGAAGGTTACATTCTAACGAACCAGCACGTCGTCGACGGCGCCGACCAGATCGAAGTCGCGCTCGCCGATGGCCGCACGAGCACCGCGAAAGTGATCGGCAGCGATCCCGAAACCGATCTCGCGGTGCTGAAGATCAACATGACGAACCTGCCGACGATCACGCTCGGCCGCTCCGACCAGTCGCGCGTCGGCGACGTCGTGCTCGCGATCGGCAACCCGTTCGGCGTCGGCCAGACGGTCACGATGGGGATCATCAGCGCGCTCGGCCGCAACCACCTCGGCATCAACACGTTCGAGAACTTCATCCAGACCGACGCGCCGATCAACCCCGGCAACTCCGGCGGCGCGCTGGTCGACGTGAACGGCAACCTGCTCGGCATCAACACGGCGATCTACTCGCGCTCGGGCGGCTCGCTCGGCATCGGTTTCGCGATTCCGGTCTCGACCGCGCGCACGGTGCTTGAAAGCATCATCACGTCGGGCTCGGTCACGCGCGGCTGGATCGGCGTCGAGCCGCAGGACGTTACGCCGGAGATCGCCGAGTCGTTCGGGCTCCAGCAGAAATCGGGCGCGATCGTCGCGGGCGTGCTGCAGGGCGGCCCGGCCGACAAGGCCGGCATCAAGCCGGGCGACATCCTGGTGAGCGTCAACGGCGACGAAATCACCGACACGACCAAGCTGCTGAACACCGTCGCGCAGATCAAGCCTGGCACGCCGACCAAGGTGCACGTCGTACGCAAGGGTAAGCAATTCGACTTGAACGTCGTGATCGGCAAGCGCCCGCCGCCGCCGAAACAGACGCTCGACGAGCAGGACGGCGATAGCGAATGAGGTTCAGCGGGCGGCACCGCCTGCCGGTCATGACGCGACGCGGAAACGGAAAAGGGCAGCCGGGGCTGCCCTTTTGCTTTGCTTCAAACGACGACCGGTGCCGGAAGGTCGCTTCGCGATGCGCTGGCTGGCGGCCCAGCGCGGTGCCGGGCCCTTCGGCCGGGCCGGAAAGCCGCCCCGGCGCCGCGCCCCCCGTCAACTCGCGGCTTCGCCGTTGCCCGCCTCACCCTCTTCTACCGGCTTCTTCGGCACGAAGAATCGCGCGGCCAGGAGCCCGATCTCGAACAGCACGATCAGCGGCAGCGCGAGCATCAGTTGCGAGAACACGTCCGGCGGGGTCACGACCGCCGCGACCACGAATGCGCCGACGATCACGTACGGCCGCATCTCCTTCAGCTTCTTCAGGGACAGCACGCCCATCCGGACGAGCAGCACGACGACGATCGGCACCTCGAACGTGACCCCGAACGCGATGAACATCCCCAGCACGAAGCTCAGGTAGTTGTCGATGTCGGTGGTCATCTCGGCACCGAGCGGCGCGTTGTAGTGCGCCATCACGCGGAAGATCGTCGGGAACACGAGGAAGTACGCGAACGCCATCCCGCACAGGAACAGCACGTAGCTGCTGCCGACGAGCGGCGTGACGAGCTTCTTCTCGTGCTGGTACAGCCCCGGCGCGACGAACGCCCAGATCTGGTACAGCACGACCGGCAGCGCGATCACGAGCGCGACGAGCATCGTGACCTTCATCGGCACGAAGAACGAGCCGGTGACGTCGGTGACGATCATCTTGCCGTCTTTCGGCAGGTTCTCCATCAACGGCCGCGCGAGCAGCCTGAAGATGTCCGGCGCCCAGTAGACGAGCCCGACGAACACGACGATCACGGCCAGCCCCGCGCGAATGATGCGATCGCGAAGCTCGACGAGATGGGAAATGAAGGTTTCTTCCGGGGCGTCGCCCGGGTTCTGCTGGGGGTCGCTCACACCGGCCCTCGGTAGGATTGACGAGCGAGCATGCGCTCGGCTCAGAAGAAGCGCGTCGGCCGGCGCAGGCTGGCCGGCTGGTGGCGCGCGACACGCGCGGCGCCCGACTGCACGTGCGTGCGGCGGGTGGTCGCGCGCTTGTACCAGACAGGCGTCGCCGCCTGCTTGACGCGCCAGTTGCGACGCTTCGGCGCAAGCGCGGCCGTGCTGCCGCCACGCCACGACGGCGCCGCGGGCGTGTCGCTACCGTACGTGCCGGCATCGACCGAGCCTTCTTCGACACCGCCGACCGCGGAATGCCACGTGTCGTTCAGTGCCTTCTCGTGCTCGCGCAGGTTGTCGTGAATCGTCGTCTCGACATTGCGCGCGGCCGATTCGAAATCGGTCTTCATCGTCCGCAGCGCGTCGAGTTCGATTTCGCGCGAGACCTCGGCCTTCACGTCGTTGATGTACCGCTGCGCGCGGCCGAACAGCGCGCCCGCCGTACGCGCGACGCGCGGCAGGCGCTCGGGGCCGAGCACCACGAGCGCGACGACGCCGATCAGCGCCATCTTCGAAAGACCGAGATCCAGCATCGCGAATGCCTGTCAGCGTGCCGGCGTTACGCCTTGTTCGAATCGGAACGCGTCGTTTCCTTCGCGTTGACGTCGACCGCGCCCGAGCGCGGCAGTTGCTGCGCATCGGCCGGCGTCTCGCCTTCCTTCATGCCGTCCTTGAAACCCTTCACGGCGCTGCCGAGGTCGTTGCCGATGTTGCGCAGCTTCTTCGTACCGAAAACCAGCGCGACGATCAGCAGCACGATCAGCCAGTGCCAAATGCTCAATCCACCCATGATGAAACCTCTCCTCAACCACGCCGCGGTGCGGCGTAAATCGCCGGCGACGCGCCGGCTTCGACTATCGATGCGGGGAAACGCCCCGCTGCGTCAACCCATCCGCTGCCACGGGCGCGGGCCAGCCAGGATATGCGCGTGCAAGTGGTAGACCTCCTGCCCGCCGCCCGGGCCCGTGTTGATCACCGTGCGAAAACCGGTTTCGCCGCCCGTATACGCGACGCCGAGCTGGTCGGCCAGACGCGCGACGAGCAACATCAGCCGGCCGAGCATCGGCGCATCGGCGTCGACCGCCGCGGACAGCGTCGGCAGGTGCCGGCGCGGAATCACGAGCACGTGCGTGTCGGCCGCCGGGCGGATGTCGCGGAACGCGACGAATTCGTCGTCCTCGTACACCTTCGTGCTCGGGATCTCGCCTGCCGCGATCTTGCAGAACAGGCAATTCGGATCATGACTCATGTTGCTCCTGCAAACGCCCGCGTGCCGCCGGTCAGAACCACGCCTGCGGATCGAGCGTCTTGTTGTCGTTCAGGTACAGCCAACCCTTGATGATACGGTACAGCGTCCAAATCCACGTGACAAACATGATCACGAATCCCACCACCACGAACATCAGCGCGAACCCGATCACGTAAGCGATCAGCGCGCGCCAGAACGTGCGGATCTGCCACTCGAAGTGATCGGCGTACGGCGTGCCGGCCACGTCGCCGCGCTTCACGTAGTTGATGATGATCGCGATGATGCCCGTGACGCCGCCCGTCAGCCAGTGAATCGCATAGAGGCCGTACAGCACGTGGGTCAGCGTGCGCAAACCGTTCAGGCGTTCGGCATCCGCGGCCCCCGCCACCGCCGGCGTCGGAAACTGATTCGACGTATCGTTCATGATGCTACCCCCGTTAGATGACAATTCTTACAGCTTACCGCACTGTTGCCACCGCGGCGGGCCTGTTCGTCATCCGCCGTTTTCCTCGCGCTCGCGGCGCTTGCGCAGCGCTTTTTCCTCGATGCCCGACAAGCCTTCGCGGCGCTCGAGTTCGGCGATCACGTCCGCCGGGCTGAGGTCGAAATGCGACAGCATCACGAGGCAGTGGAACCACAGGTCGGCCACCTCGCCGACGAGCGCGCTCGGCGCGCCGCCCTGGCGCACGTCCTTCGCGGCCAGCACGACTTCCGTCGCCTCTTCGCCGATCTTCTTCAGCACCGCGTCGTCGCCCTTGTGGAACAGGCGCGATACGTACGATTGATCGGGATCGCCGCCCTTGCGGCTGTCGATCACGGCCGCGAGGCGCAGCAGCGTGTCTTCGGTCGATTGCGTCATTTGTAGATGTGTTCGGGGTCTTTCAGCACCGGCTCGACCGCGACCCAGTCGCCGCTGTCCACCGTACCTTCGAATTTCTGGAAGAAGCACGAATGCCGGCCGGTGTGGCACGCGATGCCCGACACCTGCTCGACCTTCAGCAGCACGACGTCCTCGTCGCAGTCGAGCCGCACCTCGTGCACGTGCTGCACGTGGCCCGACTCCTCGCCCTTGAACCACAGGCGCTTGCGCGAACGCGAATAGTAGACCGCGCGCTGCGTCTCGATCGTCTTCGCGAGCGCCTCCCGGTTCATCCACGCGAACATCAGCACGTCGTTCGTCGACGCTTCCTGCGCGATCACCGGCACGAGGCCGTTGTCGTCCCAGCGGACCTTGTCGAGCCACGCGGGCACGGATTTCGTTTCGGTATTCATCACAGCCTCACCGCGATGCCCTGGTCGGCCATGAAGCGCTTCGCCTCGCCGACCGTGTGCTCGCCGTAGTGGAAGATGCTCGCGGCCAGCACCGCGTCGGCGCGGCCGTCCTTGATGCCGTCCGCGAGATCCTGCAGGCAGCCGACGCCGCCCGATGCGATCACCGGCACCGGCACCGCGTCCGACACGCCGCGCGTGAGCGCGAGGTCGAAGCCCGATTTCGTGCCGTCGCGGTCCATGCTCGTGAGCAGGATCTCGCCCGCGCCGAGCTCGGCCATCTTGCGCGCCCATTCGATCGCGTCGAGGCCCGTGTTCTTGCGGCCGCCGTGCGTGAACACTTCCCAGCGCGGCGTCTCGCCGTCGGCCGACACGCGCTTCGCGTCGATCGCGACGACGATGCACTGCGAGCCGTACTTGTCGGCCGCATCGCGCACGAGCTGCGGGTTCGCGACCGCCGACGAATTCATGCTGACCTTGTCCGCGCCCGCGTTCAGCAGGCGCCGCACGTCCTCGACGGCGCGCACGCCGCCGCCGACGGTCAGCGGAATGAAGACCTGCGACGCGACGGCTTCGATGATCGGCAGGATCAGGTCGCGCTGGTCGGACGTCGCGGTGATGTCGAGGAAGGTCAGTTCGTCGGCACCCTGGTCGTCGTAGCGGCGGGCGATTTCGACCGGGTCGCCGGCGTCGCGCAGCTCGACGAAATTGACGCCCTTGACGACACGCCCGGCGGTCACGTCCAGGCAGGGGATGATGCGTTTAGCTAGAGCCATGATGTTGCGCCAAATGCCGCGCTGGGACGGCCGGTTGCGGAAGCCTCGCGCGAGGCTTCCGGTCGGGGCCGCCCGCGGGCAGCCCCGGCGAACGGGACGATCGCGGTTACGCGTTGTCGAGTTCGCCGTTCAGTTCGTCCGCGCGCTTTTGCGCGGCCGCGAAATCGAGATCGCCGGAATAGATCGCCCGGCCGCAGATCACGCCTTCGACGCCGTGCTCTTCCACTTCGCACAGGCTCTCGATGTCCGTGAGGTTCGACAGGCCGCCCGACGCGATCACCGGGATGCCGACCGCCTGCGCGAGCTTCACGGTCGCGTCGATGTTGATGCCCTGCAGCATCCCGTCGCGGCCGATGTCCGTGTAGACGATCGATTCGACGCCGTAGTCCTCGAACTTCTTCGCGAGATCGATCACCTCGTGGCCGGTCAGCTTGCTCCAGCCGTCGGTCGCGACCTTGCCGTCCTTCGCGTCCAGCCCGACGATGATGCTGCCGGAAAACGCGGTGCACGCGTCCTGCAGGAAGCCCGGGTTCTTCACGGCCGCCGTGCCGATGATCACGTAGGACAGGCCGGCGTCGAGATACTTCTCGATCGTCTCGAGGCTGCGGATGCCGCCGCCGAGCTGGACGGGGATTTCGTCGCCGACTTCGTCGAGGATCGCTTCGATCGCCTCGAGGTTCTTCGGCTTGCCGGCGAATGCGCCGTTCAGGTCGACGAGATGGAGCCGCCGGGCGCCGAGATCGACCCATTTGCGGGCCATCGCCGCCGGGTCCTCGGAGAAAATCGTGGCCTGGTCCATATCGCCCTGTTTGAGGCGCACACACTGACCGTCTTTGAGGTCGATGGCCGGAATCAGCAACATAGCAATCGGGTGTCGTCGTGGAAAATGAAAAGAATCAGGCGCGTACCGGCCAAACCGGTGCCGCGCCGTCTCGCTAGTTTAGTACAACTCTTTCGGTGCTTAAGCTTGTGCGCCATACGTGACAGGCCGTTCGGCCAGGTCGACTGTGGCTGGCGCACCACGTTTTACGGCTTCCAGTGTACGAAGTTGCGATACAGACGCAACCCGACCTCCGCGCTTTTCTCCGGATGGAATTGGGTCGCGAAGATGTTGTCCCGCGCGACCGCGGACGTAAACGGCGCGCCGTAGGCCGTTTCGCCGACCGTGTGCGCCGGGTTGTCCGGGCTCACGTAATAGCTGTGCACGAAGTAGAAATACGCGTCGTCGGGCACGCCGTCCCACAGCGGGTGCGGCCGCGCCTGGCGTACGCGGTTCCAGCCCATCTGCGGCACCTTGAAGCGCGAGCCGTCGTCCTGCACGCGGCCGTCGAGCTCGAAGCGCACGACCTTGCCGGGCAACAGGCCGAGGCCCTTCGTGTCGCCTTCCGCGCTCCAGTCGAACAGCATCTGCTCGCCGACGCACACGCCGAGCAGCGGCTTCGTGCGCGACGCCTCGATCACGGCCTCCTGCAGGCCCGATTCACCGAGGCAGCGCATGCAGTCGGGCATCGCGCCCTGGCCGGGCAGCACGACGCGATCGGCCGCGCGAATCGCGGCCGGCGTGTCGACGATCGCCACGTCGGCGGCCGGTTCGGCCTTCTTGAGCGCCTGCGCGACCGAGCGCAGGTTGCCCATCCCATAATCCACAATCGCAATCGAAGTTTTCATCTCAGTGCAGGCAGTAGCGCCCTCAGTCCATTGACGATGAATTCCACCGCCAGCGCCGACAGCATCAGACCCATCAGCCGCGTGGCGATGTTGATGCCGGTGCGGCCGATCCAGGTCGCGATCGGCTCGGCGAGCCGCATCGCGACGAAACACAGAAAAGCCAGGACCGCGCCGATCGCGACCAGCCCGGCCCGTTCATACCAGTGATGCGCGTTCGCCGCATAGATGATCACCGTGCTGATCGAGCCGGGGCCCGTGAGCAGCGGAATCGCCAGCGGCACGACCGCGATGTTGTCCTTCAGCTCGGCTTCGTGGCGCTCCTCCGGCGTCGATCGCGTGTTGCCGATCTGCGCGTTCAGCATGTTGATCGCCATCAGCAGCATGATGATCCCGCCGCCCACTTCGAGCGACCCGACCGAAATGCCGAAGAAGTTGATGATCTGCTGCCCGAGCAGCGCGGTCACCGTCATCACGCAGAACACCGACACCGATGCGATCCGGATCGTGCGCCGCCGCTCGTCGTCCGTCTGCTGCGCCGTCAGGCTCAGGAAGAACGGCACCGCGCCGACCGGATTGATCAGCGCGAGCAGCGAAATGAACGATTTGAGCAGATCCATCGCAAGCCGGCGCGCCGCGCCGAAGCCGTGAGGTTGTCCTTGACGTCGTCCGTTCGGAAGTTAGAGGCTGCCTTTGGTCGACGGAATCTGCCCCGCCGCGCGCTCGTCGAGCTCCACCGCCGCGCGCAGCGCGCGGCCGAAGGCCTTGAACACCGTCTCGAGCTGATGGTGCGCGTTGATCCCGCGCAGGTTGTCGATGTGCAGCGTGACGCCCGCGTGGTTCACGAACCCGCGGAAGAATTCGATCGACAGGTCCACGTCGAACGTGCCGATCCGCGCCCGCGTGAACGGCACGTGGAATTCGAGGCCCGGCCGGCCCGAGAAGTCGATCACGACGCGCGACAGCGCCTCGTCGAGCGGCACGTACGAATGGCCGTAGCGGCGGATGCCCTTGCGGTCGCCGATCGCCTTCGCGACAGCCTGACCGAGCGTGATGCCGACATCCTCGACCGTGTGGTGATCGTCGATATGCGTGTCGCCATGCGCTTCGACCTCGAGATCGACCAGACCGTGCCGCGCGATCTGGTCGAGCATATGATCGAGAAACGGCACGCCGGTGGCCAGCTTCTGCTGGCCGGTGCCGTCGAGATCGAGCTTCACACGGATCTGCGTTTCGCTGGTATTGCGAACGACTTCCGCCACACGCATGGCAATTCCTTGATTGAGTCTGATGTAAATGGGGATTGATCGTCGCGCGCCGCCGCGCCCTGGGCTCAACCGGGCAGCGCGAGTTTCAAGGCGGCCAGCAGGCGGGCGTTTTCGTCGGGAGAACCGACGGTCAGCCGCACGCATTCGGCCAGTAACGGATGCATTTTACTCACGTTTTTGACCAGCACCCGCTCGGTGAGCAGCGCATCGAACACGGCGGCGGCGTCCGGCACGCGCACCAGCAGGAAATTGCCGGCGCTCGGGAACACCGTCGCGCCCGGCAGCGCGGCCACCGCCTGCGCGAGGCGCGCGCGTTCCGCACGCAATTCGGCCGCCTGCGCATCGAGCACGTCGAGGTGATCGAGCAGGAAATCGGCGGTCGCCTGGGTCAGCACGTTGATGTTGTACGGCGGGCGCACCTTGTCGAATTCGTTCAGCCACGCGGGCGTGCCGACGAGATAGCCGAGGCGGATGCCCGCGAGGCCGAGCTTCGACACCGTGCGCATCACAACGACGTTGTCGAACTCGCCGGCGCGCGGCAGCCACGAACGCTCGGCGAACGGCTGGTACGCCTCGTCGATCACGATCAGGCTGTGCCGCGCGGCCGCGACGATCCGCTCGACGTCGGCGTCGTCGTACAGCGTGCCGGTCGGGTTGTTCGGATACGCGAGATAGACGATCGCCGGCTGGTGCTCGGCGATGGCCGCGAGCAGCGCGTCGGCGTCGAGCGTCAGGTCCGCCTTGAGCGGCACGCCGACGAACTCGAGCTGCGCGAACTTCGCCGAGAGCTCGTACATCACGAAGCCCGGCACCGGCGCGAGCACTTTCGCGCCCGGCTTCGCGCACGCGACCGAGATCATGCTGATGATTTCGTCGGAACCGTTGCCGAGCAGCACGTCGCAGCCGGCCGGCACGCGCATCGCGTGGCGCAGCTTGTCGAGCAGCGCGGCCGGGCGCGGCGCCGGGTAGCGGTTCAGCGCGACCTGCGCGAGTCGCTCGCCGAGCGCCGCGGCGAGCGGCGTCGGCAGCGAATACGGGTTCTCCATCGCGTCGAGCTTCACGAACCCGCTCGCGTCGGGAACCGGATAGCTCGTCATCGCGAGCACGTCACGGCGGATGATGTCTTGTGGCGTCGTCATGATCTCAAGCCGGCGTGCGTCGCGCCGGCGTCAAATGGTCGGCAAGGCGGCGGCTGCCGCCCTGCGCTCGTCCCCTGCCCCGATCCGGGGCGGCCGGCGCCTCGGCGCCCGCCCGGCCCGCGCGCCCTGCGCGGTCAGCCCTTCATCCGGAACTCGGCGCTCCTTGCATGCGCCTGCAGCCCTTCGCCGTAGGCGAGCTCGGACGCGATCTCGCCGAGCGTCTGCGCGCCTTCCGCGCTGACCTCGATCAGGCTCGAGCGCTTGATGAAGTCGTACACGCCGAGCGGCGACGAGAAGCGCGCGGTGCGCGACGTCGGCAGCACGTGGTTCGGGCCCGCGCAGTAGTCGCCGAGGCTCTCGCTCGTGTAGCGGCCGAGGAAGATCGCGCCCGCGTGGCGGATCTGCTGGCCCCATTGCTGCGGCTCGAGCGCCGAGATTTCGAGGTGTTCCGGCGCGATGTCGTTCGCAATCCGGCACGCCTCGGCCATGTCGCGCACCTTGATCAGCGCGCCGCGGCCTTCGAGCGACGCGCGGATCACGTCCTGGCGCGGCATCGTCGGCAGCAGTTCGCCGATCGCCTTCTCGACGCGATCGAGGAACGCGCCGTCCGGGCACAGCAGGATCGACTGCGCGAGTTCGTCGTGCTCGGCCTGCGAGAACAGGTCCATCGCGACCCAGTTCGGATCGGTCGTGCCGTCGCACAGCACGAGGATTTCCGACGGCCCGGCGATCATGTCGATGCCGACCGTACCGAACACGCGGCGCTTCGCCGACGCGACGTACGCGTTGCCCGGGCCGCAGATCTTGTCGACGGCCGGCACCGTGGCCGTACCGTACGCGAGCGCGCCGACCGCCTGCGCACCGCCGATCGTGAACACGCGATCGACGCCGCCGAGCAGCGCCGCGGCGAGCACGAGGTCGTTCTTCACACCGTCCGGCGTCGGCACGACCATCACGATCTCGCCGACCCCCGCGACACGCGCGGGAATCGCGTTCATCAGCACCGACGACGGATACGCGGCCTTGCCGCCCGGCACGTACAGGCCGACGCGATCGAGCGGCGTGACCTTCTGGCCGAGCACCGTGCCGTCGCTTTCCGTGTACTGCCAGCTATGCGTGCCGCACTCGATCTTCTGCTTCTCGTGGTATGCGCGCACGCGCGCCGCGGCCGCTTCCAGCGCCGCGCGCGCCTTCGGCGCGAGGCCGTCGAGCGCGGTCTGCAGCGCGTCCTGCGGCAGTTCGAGCGCGGCGACGCTGTTCGCGCTCAGCCGGTCGAAACGGTTCGTGTACTCGAGCACCGCGGCGTCGCCGCGCGACTTCACGTCGGCGAGGATCTGCGCGACCGACTGCTCGATCGCTTCGTCTTCGCTCGCCTCGAACGCGAGCACGGCGCGCAGCGCGGCGCCGAAGCCTTCGTTCGTCGAATCGAGCTTGCGGATGGTGATGGCCATGGGAGTTCCGTTACGGTGATGCGCTCAACCGCCATTCTGCGACGCGCGTTCGAACGCGTCGAGGATCGGCTTGAGCGCCGCGCGCTTCAGCTTGAGCGCGGCCTGGTTCACGACGAGGCGCGACGAGATCGCCATGATCTCCTCGACCTCGACCAGATTGTTCGCCTTCAGCGTGCCGCCCGAGCTGACGAGGTCGACGATCGCGTCGGCCAGCCCGACCAGCGGCGCGAGCTCCATCGAGCCGTACAGCTTGATCAGGTCGACGTGCACGCCCTTCGCGGCGAAGTGTTCGCGCGCCGTTTCGACGTATTTCGTCGCGACCCGCAGGCGCGCGCCCTGGCGCACCGCGTTCGCATAGTCGAAACCGGCGGACACGGCCACCGACATCCGGCAGCGCGCAATGTTCAGATCGATCGGCTGGTACAGGCCCGAGCCGCCGTGCTCGACCAGCACGTCCTTGCCGGCCACGCCGAAATCGGCCGCGCCGTATTCGACGTAGGTCGGCACGTCGCTCGCGCGCACGATGATCACGCGCAGGTTCGGATCGGTCGTCGGCAGGATCAGCTTGCGCGACGTCTCCGGATCCTCGGCCACCTGCACGCCGGCGGCGGCCAGCAGCGGCAGGGTTTCCTCGAAAATCCGGCCCTTCGACAGGGCGAGGGTCAGCGGCGCGGTCATGCTTGGCTCCCGGAGAGGCGGCGCACGTTCGCGCCGACGGCGGTCAGTTTGGTTTCCATGCGGTCGTAACCGCGGTCCAGGTGATAGATGCGATCGACGAGCGTTTCGCCGTCCGCGCGCAGCCCGGCGATCACGAGGCTCGCCGACGCACGCAGGTCGGTCGCCATCACGTTCGCGCCGGACAGCTTGTCGACGCCGGTCACGAGCGCCGTGTTGCCGTCGATCGTGATGTTCGCGCCGAGGCGGTTCAACTCCTGCACATGCATGAAGCGATTCTCGAAAATGGTTTCGACGACCTGCGCCGTGCCCGTCGCGACCGTATTGAGGGCCATGAACTGCGCCTGCATGTCGGTCGGGAACGCCGGGTATTCCGACGTGCGGATCGTCACCGCCGACGGGCGGCGGTCCATCTTCACGCGCAGCCAGCTGTCGCCTTCCTCGATCGACACGCCGGCTTCGCGCAGCTTGTCGATCACCGCGTCGAGGATGTGCGGGCGCACGCCCGTCAGCATCACGTCGCCGCCGGCCGCCGCGACCGCGCACAGGAACGTGCCGGCCTCGATACGGTCGGGGATCACCGAATGACGCGCGCCGTGCAGCCGCTCGACGCCCTGGATCACGAGGCGATCGGTGCCGATGCCGTCGATTTTCGCGCCCATCGCGACCAGCAAGTGTGCGAGATCGCTCACTTCCGGCTCGCGCGCGGCGTTTTCGATCACCGTCTCGCCGTCGGCGAGCGTCGCGGCCATCAGCAGGTTTTCGGTGCCCGTCACCGTGATCATGTCGGTCACGATGCGCGCGCCCTTCAGGCGCTTCGCGCGCGCTTCGATGAAGCCGTGCTCGATGCTGATCTCGGCGCCCATCGCCTGCAGGCCCTTGATGTGCTGATCGACCGGCCGCGCGCCGATCGCGCAGCCGCCCGGCAGCGACACCTTCGCCTCGCCGAAGCGCGCGAGCAGCGGCCCGAGCACGAGGATCGACGCGCGCATCGTCTTCACGAGCTCGTACGGCGCGACGAGGTTGTCGACGCGCGACGCGTCGAGCTGCACGCGGCAGCCGTCGGTCTCGCTCTTCACGCCCATCTGGTTCAGCACCTTCAGCGTGGTGCGCACGTCCTTCAGGTTCGGCACGTTGTCGAGCTCGACCGGCTCGGCGCTGAGCAGCCCCGCGCACAGGATCGGCAGCGCGGCGTTCTTCGCGCCCGACACGACGATCTCGCCCGACAGGCGCTTGCCGCCTTCGATCACGAGCTTGTCCATCCCCTGTCCCTGCGATTCCCCGTTGGCGGCCGGGTGTGCCGTGGCGACGCTCTGGACGGCGTCGCGCTCGTTGACGGTGACTTGCACTCAGTGATTTCCGTTTATGCGTTCTGCCATTCGGCGGGCGTCAGCGTCTTCATGCTGAGCGCGTGAATTTCCTGCTTCATGCGATCGCCGAGCGCCGCATAGACGAGCTGGTGCCGCTGGATCGGCCGCTTGCCTTCGAAGGCCGCCGACACGATCGTCGCGAAGAAATGCTGGCCGTCGCCTTCGACTTCCAGATGCGTGCAGGCGAGACCGCCGGCGATGTATTGCTTGACCTGTTCGGGAGTCGGCAACATGGTGTAAGGCTCCTGTCGGCGCGCGCCGCCCGGGGGCAGCCGCGGCCTGTCGATATCAATGACGCAGTTTGTAGCCGGTCGCGAGCAGCCGCATCGCGATCAGCGCGAGCAGCACGAAGAAACCGGTGACGATCGCGAGGCTCGCGAACGGGTTGATGTCGGACGCGCCGAAGAACCCGAAACGGAAGCCGTCGATCATGTAGAAAAACGGGTTGAGACGCGACACTTCGCGCCACACGGGCGGCAGCGAGTGCGTCGAATAGAACACGCCGGACAGGAACGTCAGCGGCATGATCAGGAAGTTCTGGAACGCGGCGAGCTGGTCGAACTTCTCGGCCCAGATCCCGGCGATCAGGCCGAGCGTGCCGAGGATCGCCGAGCCGAGCAGCGCGAACGCCATGATGAACAACGGCGCCGCGAAGTGCATCGGGATAAACCAGATCGTCACGACGAACACGCCGGTGCCGACCGCGAGCCCGCGCACGACGGACGCGAGCACGTACGCGCCGAAGATGTCGCGGTACGACAGCGGCGGCAGCAGCATGAACACGAGGTTGCCGGTGATCTTCGACTGGATCAGCGACGACGAGCTGTTCGCGAACGCGTTCTGCAACACGCTCATCATCACGAGGCCCGGCACGAGAAAGCTCACGTACTCGACGCCCGGATACACCTCGACGCGGCCCGACAGCGCATGGCCGAAGATCGTCAGATAGAGCAGCGCGGTGACGATCGGCGCGAGCACCGTCTGGAACGACACCTTCCAGAAACGCAGCAGTTCCTTGTAGAACAGCGTTCTGAACCCGCTTCCCGGCACGCGCCGGGCCGCCCCTTCGAGCGACAGCGAACGCAGTTCGCGTGGGGAGTGTTGATTCATGCCAGACCCTCGATCACCTCGGCGCCATTCATTATCTGGACGAACACATCCTCGAGGTCGGCCTTGCGGACCTCGATCTCGTCGAACGTGCAGCCGGCCGCGCGGCATTGCGCGAGGATGCGTTCGACTTCGTCGTAGCTCGCGAGGCGCAGCAGGTGCTCGCCCGGCGCGCGCGCGGCCGGGTCGGTCTCCAGCCCGCGCAGCTCGGCCGGCAGCGCGCCGGTCGCGAACCGCAGGTACAGCTGCAGGCCCGCGAAGCGGCGCAGCAGCGCGTCGGTGCGGTCGAGCGCGACGACTTCGCCGCGGCGCAGCATCGCGATGCGGTCGCACAGCGACTCGGCTTCCTCGAGGTAATGGGTGGTCAGCACGATCGTGTGACCCTCGCGGTTCAGGCGCGAGATGAACTTCCACAGCGTCTGACGCAATTCGACGTCGACGCCGGCGGTCGGCTCGTCGAGCACGATCACCGGCGGCCGGTGCACGAGCGCCTGCGCGACGAGCACGCGGCGCTTCATCCCGCCCGACAGCGCGCGCATGTTCGCGTCGGCTTTCTCGGTCAGATCGAGATTGGCCATCACTTCGTCGATCCAGTCGTCGTTGCGGCGCAGCCCGAAATAGCCGGACTGGATCCGCAGCGTCTCGCGGACGGTGAAGAACGGGTCGAAAACGAGTTCCTGCGGCACGACGCCGAGCGCGCGCCGCGCGTTGCGGAAGTCCTGGACGACGTCGTGACCGCGCACCGAGATACTGCCTTCGTCGGCCCGGGCGAGCCCGGCGAGGATACTGATGAGCGTGGTCTTGCCTGCGCCGTTGGGGCCGAGCAGACCGAAAAACTCGCCTTCCTCGACCGACAGGCTGACGCCCTTGAGCGCCTGAAGCGACTTGTAGCGCTTCTTGACGTGACGGATTTCTATGGCTGACATGACTGTGCGCGACGCCAGGGCCGCGACGCCTATTCTGTGCTTGCTGCGAAAGAAAATGGGGGCCGGACGCCGATTGGCTGCCCCGCAAAACGCTTGATTATAGGGCAAACCGGCAGGGGGAGCCGGCGCCGACGGCGCGCGGCCCGAAGCGTGCGCGCGCCGGCTGGCGCGGCAGACTTCGATCGGACAGGGTCAATGTCGGCCGGTGCCTTCGATGAGCGCGTCGACGCCGTAGGCGCGCGCGAGGCTGGCGAGCTTCGGAGGGAGATTGAGGATGTCGAGGGCCGCGCCGCGCGCTTGGGCGGCGCGTTGCCATGCGAGCAGCACGGCGAGCGCGGACGAGTCGAACTGCGTGAGCGCCGCGCAATCGACGGCGGTCGCACCCGCGCCGATGCGCGCAAGACCGTCAGCGAGCGCCGACTTCGCGCTCGCGACGGTCAGCGAGGAACCGGCTTCGAAGCCGCTCACGACGCTTGCTTGCCGGAGGCAAGTTGCTGGTTACGCTGCGTCAGGAACTGGATCAGCCCTTCCACGCCGCTTTGCTGGATCTTCTCGTTGAACTGCTGCTGGTACGTCTGGATCAGCCACGCGCCGAGCACGTTCAGGTCATACACCTTCCAGCCGTTCGCCGTCTTGTACAGGCGGTAATCGATCTGGACCGGCTGGCCGTTGTTCATCGCGACCGTCTTGACCACGACGTCGGTGTCGGCCGGATCGGCGCGGAACGGCGGGTACTGGATCTGCTGGTCCGGCTTCAGCTGCGCGAGTGCGCCCGAATACGTGCGGATCAGCAGCAGCTTGAACTGCTCCTGAACCTGCTGTTGCTGCTCGGCCGTCGCCGTGCGCCAGTTGCGGCCCATCGCGAGCTGCGTGGTGCGACGGAAATCGGTGTACGGCAGGATGTCCTTGTTGACGATCGAGATGATGCGGTTGGTGTCGCCCTGCTTGATCGTCTGCTGCTTGACTTCGTCGAGCACCTGCTGCGTCGCCGTCTTGATCAGCGCCTGCGGGTTCGACTGGTCGACTTGCGCGTGAGCCGCGCTGCCGAACGAGAACAGCGCCGCGAAAACGGGGATCAGGAACAGTTTTTTCATCATAGTGGCCTGCATGAATGAGTCGATGCGAAGGTTGGAGCAGGTAGCTTACGCGCAAGTTCGCCTACGCTACCGACTGAATCGTTTCCGGCTGTAACGAATGTAAATCCGTCAGTGCAGCCGGATGCTCGGGAACCGGAGCCCGCCCGGCGACGGCGGCGCCACCTGCATCGCCGGCACGTTCGTCTCGCTGGCCGGATTCGGCGATTCGGCCGCACCCGAGGCCGGTGCAGCAACCGCCGCGCCCGATGCCGGCGCCGCGCCGCCCACCGCTGCCGCCCCCGCCGTACCGGCCGCGCCGGCTGCCGCCGGTGCCGCGCCGTCTTCCGGCAGGTCGTACTTCGGCAGCGCGTCGTTGCTCGACGTCACGGCAGCCTCGCCGCGCGCGTTGCTGATCAGCATCTGGCGACGCTGCAGGTACGCGTTGCGCACGAACGAATACTTGTCGAGCGCCGCGGCATCGAGCACGTCGCCCGCGCCGAGCAGGTTCGCACGCGTGTTGACCAGGTTCACGCCGAACAGGCCCCAGCTCAGGCCGTCCGGCTTCACGTAGGTGAGCGGGTTGCCGACGTAGTCGACGCCGAGGCCGGCCGTGTCGCGCAGCGTGCTCGGGCCGAGCAGCGGCAGCACGAGATACGGGCCCGACGGCATGCCATAGCGGCCCATCGTGATCCCGAAGTCGGCCGTGTGCTTCGGCAGCTTCGCGATCGTCGCGACGTCGAACAGGCCGCCGACGCCGAACACCGTGTTGATCACGACGCGCATGATGTCGCCGACGCCGTCCGCGATCCGCAGCTGCACGATGTTGTTCGCCGCGATGTAGACGTCGCCGATGTTCGAGAAGAAGTTCGTCACGCTGTCGCGCACCGGCTGCGGCACCACGTACTGGTAGCCCTTCGCGACCGGCTTCAACGCATACGTGTCGACGGTATCGTTGAACTTGTACATCGTCCGGTTGAAGCCTTCGAGCGGATCGCCCTTGGTCGGCGTCTGCACGGTCGCGCAGCCGCTCAACGCGGCGACTGCCGCCATCGCCAGCGCGGCGTGCCTGATGCGGATCGTGTGCATGGTCATTCCCTCTTGTTTTCTCTCGTGTGGTTATTGGCCGGCCGAACCGGACACCGCCGACGCCGGCACCGCCACCGGCGCCGGTGCGGCGGGCGCGGCGGCCGATGCGCCGGCTGCCGGCTTCGCACCGCCCGCATCGGCGGCCTTGCTGTACAGGAACTGGCCGATCAGGTTCTCGAGCACGATCGCCGACTGCGTCATCGTGATCGTATCGCCCGACTTCAGCATTTCGGTGTCGCCGCCCGGCTCGAGGCCGATATATTGCTCGCCGAGCAGGCCCGACGTCAGGATCTTCGCCGACGAATCCTTCGGGAACGGGTATTGGCCGTCGACGTCGATCGTGACGAGCGCCTGGTACGTGTTGGTATCGAAGCCGATCGACTTCACGCGGCCGACCACGACGCCCGCGCTCTTCACGGCCGCGCGCGGCTTCAACCCGCCGATATTGTCGAATTTCATTCTCACCGAGTAGGTCGGCTGAAACGACAGCGAACTCATGTTGCCGACCTTCAGCGCCAGGAACAGCACCGCAAGGAAGCCCACCACCACGAACAGGCCGACCCAGAAGTCGAGAGCAGTCTTTTTCATCGTCATCCCAAAATTTGGCTTGGCTGAGGCTTAGCTGAACATCAGCGCGGTCAGCAGGAAATCGAGGCCGAGTACGGCGAGCGACGCGAACACGACCGTCTTGGTGGTCGCGCGCGACACGCCTTCGGGCGTGGGCTTCGCTTCATACCCTTGAAACAGTGCAATGAAGGTCACGGCGAACCCGAACACGACGCTCTTGATCACGCCGTTGCCGACGTCGGCCCAGACCTGGACCCCGCCCTGCATCTGCGACCAGAACGCGCCCGGATCGACGCCGATCAGCACGACGCCGACGAAGTACCCGCCGAGCACGCCGACCGCGTTGAAGATCGCGGCCAAGAGCGGCATCGCGATGATGCCTGCCCACATGCGCGGCGCGATCACGTTCTTGATCGGGTCGACCGCCATCATCTCGAGCGCGGTGAGCTGCTCGCCGGCCTTCATCAGGCCGATCTCGGCCGTGAGCGACGTGCCCGCGCGGCCCGCGAACAGCAGCGCGGTGACGACTGGCCCGAGCTCGCGCACGAGCGACAGCGCGACCAGCAGGCCGAGCGCCTGCTCGGAACCGTAGCGGTTCAGCGTGTAGTACCCCTGCAGGCCGAGCACGAAGCCGACGAACAGCCCCGACACGGCGATGATCACGAACGAATAGTTGCCGAGGAAGTGAATCTGCTTCGTGACCAGCCGCGGCCGGCGCAGCAGCGGGAAGAATTCCAGCACGAGGCGCACGAACAGGCGCGTGCCGTAGCCCGCCCGTTCGAGGCCGCCGATGACGTAACGTCCGATCGCGCTGATCATGCGCGCCCTCCGCCGAGCCCGAAATCCGCTGCGAGCGGCGGGCTCGTGTAATGAAATTTGAACGGGCCGTCCGGCGCGCCGTCGATGAATTGCCGCACGCTCGGATCGGTCGACGCGCGCAGCTCGTCGGGCGTGCCCTGCGCGAGCACGCCGCCATTGGCCAGAAAATACACGTAGTCGGCGATCGCGAACGATTCCGGCACGTCGTGCGTGACGAGGATCGACGTCGCGCCGAGCGCCTCGTTCAGCGTGCGGATCAGGTTCGCGGTGATGCCGAGCGAGATCGGATCGAGGCCCGCGAACGGCTCGTCGTACATGATGAGCTGCGGATCGAGCGCGATCGCGCGGGCGAGCGCGATGCGGCGCGCCATCCCGCCCGACACCTCGGACGGCATCAGGTCGCGCGCGCCGCGCAGCCCGACCGCGTTCAGCTTCATCAGCACCAGGTCGCGGATCAGGTCGTCGGGGAGGTCGGTATGTTCGCGCAGCGCGAATGCGACGTTCTCGAACACCGACATGTCGGTAAACAACGCGCCGAACTGGAACAGCATGCCCATCTTGCGGCGCAGCGCATACAGGCCGTCGCGCGTTTGCGCACCGACGTCCGCGCCGTCGAACAGCACCTGGCCGCGATTCGCGCGCACGAGGCCGCCGATCAGGCGCAGCACGGTGGTCTTGCCGCAACCCGAGCCGCCCATGACCGCGACGACCTGCCCGCGCCCGAAGCGCAGGTTCAGGTTGGACAGGACGAGGCGGTCGCCGTAGCCAAAGTCGACGTCGCGAAGTTCCAGCAGGGTCTCGGTAGGAGTGGGGCTCACGGAGCTGACAGTCCTTTTACGCAGAACGCGGAATTATAGGGCCTGCATTGGAATGATGTCGTGACGGCGTTGCGGGCCCTGCGGTCAATGATTGTCAAATTGTCCGGCAAAGCACTGCTGCAGCGCAACAAGCGCCGTCCGATAGTCGGTCGCGCCGGTGACCGCGCTGACCACCGCGACGCTGCCGACGCCCGTCGCCAGCACGGCCGGCAGCGTGTCGAGCCCCACCCCGCCGATCGCGACGAGCGGCGCGCTCGCGCCGGCGACGCGCGCGTAGCGGGCAATCCGCGCGAGGCCTTGCGGCGGCGCGGCGACGGCCTTGGTGGCGGTCGCGTACACGGGGCCGAGCGCGAGATAGCTCGGCCGCTCGTGCAGCGCCCGCACCATCTCGTAATAACCGTGGCTCGAAAGTCCGAGCCGCAGGCCCGCGCGCGCGATCGCGGCCAGATCGGCCGTTTCGAGGTCCTCCTGGCCGAGATGCACGCCGTACGCGCCTTCTTCTGCAGCGATCTGCCAGTGATCGTTGATGAACACGCGCGCATCCGGATAGCGTCGCCCGGCGGCCACCGCGCGCGCGATTTCGTGGCGCAGCGCGTCCGGCGCCGCATCCTTCACGCGCAGTTGCACGGTTCGCGCGCCGCCGTCGAGCACGCGTTCGACCCATTCGGCGCTCGGCACGACCGGATAGAGGCCGAGCCGCGCGGGGCACGGCGCGAACGCGGGCTCCGGCGGGGGCGGCAGCCCGGCGACGCGCGGGAACCGCGCGGCATCGACCGGCCATGCGTCGGCGGCGCGCGTCTCGTCGCCGTCGCGCCACGCCAGCGCGAGCACCAGCGCGTCGACCGGCGCGAAGCCGCAATCGAGGAACGCGGCGAGCGCCGCGATCCAGTCGTCCGCGAGCGGATGCGCGGCGTCCAGTGCGTAACGCACGCCGGCCGCATGCAGCACGGCGCCCTGCTCGTCGAATTCGATCGCCACCGCGTCCGGCGACGCAGGCCGCGACACGGCCGACGCGCGCGCCTGCGCGGCACGATCGCCGGCCGATACGATCAGCACGTCGCCGTCGGCGGGCACGTCGGGCACCGCCACGCAGAGCCGCCACGGCGCCGCGCCATCCGGCCAGTCGCCGAGCCGCGCGCGAATCCGCTCGGCCGCTTCGGCCAGCTCGTCGGCCGGCGGCCAGAACGCGTCGGCGAAGCGCGCGCTCATGCGCCGCCCCCGTCCTGGTGCCAGAACGGCATCCCGACGACCGGCGTGCTCGCGTGCGCGGTTTCGCGCGCATCCATCGGGCCGGCGAGATACGCCGCTCGGCCGGCCTCGACGCCCTGCGCGAACGCGCGCGCCATGATTTCCGGGTGCGTGGCCTGCGACACGGCCGTGTTCAGCAACACGCCGTCGAAGCCCCATTCCATCACCTGGCACGCGTGCGACGGCACGCCGAGCCCCGCGTCGACAATCAGCGGCACGTCCGGCAGCCGTTCGCGCAGCACACGCAACCCGTACGGGTTCACGACGCCCTTGCCGGTGCCGATCGGGGCGCCCCACGGCATCAGCGCCTCGCAGCCGACGTCGAGCAGGCGCCGGCCGATCACGAGATCCTCGGTGCAGTACGGCAGCACCTTGAAGCCATCCTTGACCAGTTGCGCGGCGGCTTCGATCAGCCCGACCGGATCGGGCTGCAGCGTGTAGTCGTCGCCGATCAATTCGAGCTTGATCCAGTCGGTGTCGAATACTTCGCGCGCCATGTGCGCGGTGGTCACGGCTTCGGCGACGGTCTGGCAGCCCGCGGTGTTCGGCAGCAGCGGCACCGCGTGGCGCTTGAGCAGGTCGAAGAAGCCGGCTTCGGCCGTGCCGCCCGTCATCTGGCGGCGCAGCGCGACCGTCACCATCCCGGGGCGCGACGCGGCGATCGAATCGGACAGCGACTGCAGCGACGGATAGCGCGACGTGCCGAGCAGCACGCGGCTTGCGAAGGTTACGCCGTACAGCGTCAGCGCGTCGGCGGAGGGGTGGGACGTCATGTCGTTTTCCTGGAAGAGCGGGGACGAACCGGCGGCGCTCAGCCGCCCGCGACGGGGTGCACGACGTCGAGCTTGTCGCCCGCCGCGAGCGCGCGCGCCGCATGCTGCGTGCGCGCGACGAAGTTGCCGTTCAGCGCCACCGCGTACGGCGGGCGCGCGCCGTACGCGGCCAGCGCATCGGCCACGGTCGCGCCGTCGGGCAACGTCAGGGTCTGTTGATTGATCTGGATATCCATGAGGCTGGGTCGGATTCGGTCGGCGGCGCGCGTCAGGCCGGCTGGCGCGCGTCGTCGCGGTGATGAAGCAGCGTCGGCCAGCGGGCGGCGTCGCGCCACGCGGCGAACGCGTCGGCGTCGCCGAGCTTGCCGCCGAGCGCGGCTTGCGCGAACGCGACGGCCGCGTGCGCGACTTCCGGCGCGATCATGAAGCCGTGCCGGTACAAACCGTTGACGGCGAGCGTCGATGCGCCGTCCCAGATCACCGCCGGGCGATGATCGGGCAGCGTCGGCCGGCACTGCGCGTTGAGTTCGAGGATGCGCGCCTCGCCGAACGCCGGATGCACGGAGAACGCCGCGCTCAGCAGTTCGAGCGCGGAGCGCACGCTGACGGGCGACATGTCCTCGCCCTCCACCTCGGTCGCGCCGATCACGTAGAGATCGTCCTGCTTCGGCGCGACGTACAGCGGGTAGCGCGGATGCAGCAGCCGCACGGGCCGGGTCAGCCCGATGCCGGGCGCGTGCACGCGCGCGACTTCGCCGCGGATGCCGCGCAGCGCGGGCAGCGCGGGTTTCGCGCCGAGCCCGCGGCAATCGATCGTGAAATGCGCGGCGGGCAGGTTCGCGTCGTCGACCGGCGCGTGCCAGTGCAGCGCGACACCGCGTTCGGCGAGGCCCGCCGCGAGCGCGCGCAGCGCCTGGCGATTGTCGAGCTGCCCTTCGCGCGGCAGCATCAGCCCGCGCGCGAAGCGGCCCGCGAGCGCGGGTTCGGCCGCATCGACCTGCGCGCCGGCGAGCGTCACGAAGCCGCCGTCGAACAGCTCGGCCGGCGCATTCGCGCGCACGCGCCGCTCGAACAGCGGCGCCTCCGCGCGGTCCGCGTGATGCCAGACGACGAGCGTGCCGTGCTGCTGGAAAAAAACGGGTTCGGGCAATTCCGCGAGCCACTGCGGCCAGCGCGCGAGCGACGCGACGCCGAGCTCGGTGATCAGCAGTTCCGCGCTCGCCGCTTCCGCGAGCGGCGCGAGCATCGCCGCCGCGATCCACGCGGCCGACTGCTCGCCGTCCGGGCCGCCGCGCTCGTAGAGCGCGACGCGATGCCCGTCGCCCGCGAGGCGCCACGCGATCAGGCGGCCGACGAGACCGCCGCCGAGCACCGCGAAATCGGGTCGTGCATCGCGGATGTTCATCGCACACCCTCCGCGCGGTCACACGCGACGAACGCCGACGCGGACATGCGCCCGCCGCCGCATGCGAACGCGCGCGGCATCGGGGCGGGAGCCCTGCAAAAGACTGAAGATTGTGCGGCCATCATTCCTTCCGTAACGCGCAATGCGCGTACCCAAAAGGACGAAACCGGCAGCAAAGGCCGGCCGGGCGGGACTCGGGCGCTGACCATGTGGGATGGCGGCCAGCGCGGCCCGGCGGGATCAGAAACTTCCCTCGCCGGTATTACCCGGATCGGGTGCGAAGGGTCTTTCTCAGCCTCGCCGCGCTGCCCGGAACATCCGCCGGCCGCGCCACGAAGCACCCCTGTTTCGTCGTCGGCCATTAGACCATAAAAGCGGAAAGCGCCGCAAACTGTCCCCCTTGCGGCAAATTCGCCGGGCTGCCGCACCGCTCTGGCACAATGCCCGCAGGCCGGCCGCGCGAGCGGCCGGTTGCCGCGTCACCGCCGGTTTTTAAGTGCCGTTTAAGACGCACGGGCGACCATCCGGACGCCCGCCGTCAATCGGCGCCGCGCCCCGGCATGCCGTATCGCGGCGCGCGCCCGGTTTCGCCCGGCCCGCGCGCCGGCTCATCATCAGGAAGCACATGACCCAATCGATCGATCCCGTCCGCTCCGCCTCCGACGCGCCGCAGGACGAGCGCCCGGTATCCGCATGGAGCCTCATCAAGCCCTACTGGGTATCGTCCGAATGGAAAATCGCGTGGGGGTTGCTGGTCACGATCATCGCGATCAACCTCTGCGTGGTCTGGATCAACGTCCGGCTCAACAAATGGAACGCGCAGTTCTACAACGCGCTGCAGTCGAAGGACGTCCACGACTTCCCGAACCTGCTGATGCAGTTCTCCGCGCTCGCCTTCGCGTTCATCATCCTCGCCGTGTACGGCCGCTACCTGCGGCAGATGCTCGGCTTCCGCTGGCGCCAGTGGCTCACCGACCGCTTCCTCGGCCAGTGGCTCGGCGATCGCGCGTTCTACCGGATCGAACGTGACCGCCTCGCGGACAACCCCGACCAGCGGATCACCGACGACCTCCAGTCGTTCGCGACCACGACGCTCGCGCTGTCGCTCGACCTGCTGTCGACGGTCGTCACGCTCGTGTCGTTCATCACGATCCTGTGGTCGCTCGCCGGCGCGCTGACGTTCACGCTCGGCGCGACGCCGATCGCGATTCCCGGCTACATGGTGTGGGCCGCCGCGCTGTACGCGGTGGTCGGCTCGCTGATCATCCAGAAGGTCGGCCATCCGCTCGTGTCGATCAACTACCAGCAGCAGCGCGTCGAGGCCGATTTCCGCTTCGGGCTGATCCGCGTGCGCGAGAACGCCGAGCAGATCGCGTTCTACGACGGCGAGAAAACCGAGGCCGGCAACGCGCAGACTCTCTTCATGCGCATCCGCGACAACTGGTGGCGCGTGATGAAGTACACGAAGCGGCTCACGTTCGTGCTGAGCTTCTACGGGCAGATCGCGATCATCTTCCCGCTCGTCGTGGCCGCGCCGCGCTACTTTGCCGGCGCGTTCTCGTTCGGCGTGCTGATGCAGATCTCGTCCGCGTTCGGCACCGTCAGCGATTCGTTCTCGTGGTTCATCAACAGCTACTCGACCCTCGTCGAATGGCGCGCCACCGTCAACCGTCTGCGCGAATTCAAGCGCGTGATGGGCACGTCGCACCTGAAGGAAAGCCTGTCGCCCGCGACCGAGCACGGCGGCATCAACCTGCACTACGTCGACGCCGCGAAACTGTCCACGTCGTCGCTCAAGCTCGCGCTGCCGAACGGCAACGCGCTCGCGAACATCGGCGACGTCACGATCGAGCCCGGTTCGCGCTGGCTCGTGATCGGCAAGTCGGGTTCCGGCAAGAGCACGTTCATGCGCGCGCTCGCGGGCCTGTGGCCGTTCGGCGACGGCGCGATCGACGCGCCGGTCGGTGCACGCATGATGTTCGTGCCGCAAACCAGCTATTTGCCGATCGGCACGCTGAAGGCCGCGCTCACCTATCCGGCGACGCCCGACGCGTTCAGCGACGAAGCGTGCCGCGACGCGCTGCGCGCGTGCCGCCTCGAGGATTACGTCGGGCGTCTCGACGAGACCGGCCACTGGACCCGCGTGCTGTCGCCCGGCGAGCAGCAGCGTCTGGCCGGCGCGCGCGTGCTGCTGCACAAGCCGGACTTCCTGTTCCTCGACGAAGCGACCAGCGCGCTCGACGCCGACAACGAAGGGCGCCTCTATCACCTGTTCGCCGAACGGCTGCCGAAGGCCGCGATCGTCAGCATCGCGCACCGCGAGTCGCTGGCCGCGTTCCACGTCGGCACGATCAACGTCGAGCGCGTGAACGACGACGACAAGGTCGCCGCGTGAACCCACGCGCCGCGCACGTCGCGCGGATCGCGCTGATCACCGGCGCCGGTTCGGGGATCGGCGCGGCGCTCGCGCGGCGGCTCGCGGCGCCCGGCGTCGCGCTGGCGCTGCATGCGCGCGGCGCGGACGACGCGGCACGCGCGCGGCTCGCCGACGTCGCACAAGCGTGCACGGCTGCCGGCGCGGAATGCCTGACGCTGACCGGCGATCTCGGCGAACCGGGTATTGCCACCGAGATCGTCGATGCCGCCGCCGCCCGCTTCGGCGGGCTCGACCAGCTCGTCGCGAACGCCGGCTTCGCCGCGCGGCAATCCTTTTCCGACCTCTGCGCGGATGCGCTCGCATCCGCGTTCGCGGCGATGCCCGGTGCGTTCTCCGCACTCGCGGGCCGCGCGCGGCCGCTGCTCGAAGCATCGGCCGCACCGCGGATCGTCGCGGTCAGCTCGTTCGTCGCGCACCGTTATCGCGCCGATGCGCCGTTCGCGGCGACCGCCGCCGCGAAAGCCGCGCTCGAGTCGCTCGTGCGTAGCGCGGCCGCCGAATTCGCCGCGCACGGCATCACCGTCAACGCGGTCGCGCCGGGCTTCACGCGCAAGGACCACGGGCCGAGCGCCGGCAATGCCGCCGCGTGGGCGCAAGCCGAACAGGCGACGCCGCTCGGCCGGATCGCCGAACCCGACGACGTCGCCGCGCTGATTGCGTTCCTGCTGTCGGACGCGGCGCGGCAGATCACCGGCCAGGTCATCCACGTCGACGGCGGCCTGACGCTCTGACGCGTCTTTCCGCCTGCCTGCTTTCCCGCACGACCCTGCCTCCGCCTTTTTGGCGCGCCGGATCGCGCCCGTAAAATAACCGCGACGCGGCAGCGCGGCACGAGACAAGACGAGAGGGGGCGGCAAGCATGCAGGCATTCCAGTGGTTCAACGAATTGTCGACGCGCGAGCGCCGGACGCTGTACGCCGGCTTCGGCGGCTATGCGGTCGATGCGTTCGACTTCATGATCTATTCGTTCCTGATTCCGACGCTGATCGCCACCTGGGGCATGACGAAGAGCGAGGCCGGGATGATCGCGACCAGTTCGCTGATCTCGTCGGCGATCGGCGGCTGGGTCGCCGGCATCCTCGCCGACCGCTACGGCCGCGTGCGCGTGCTGCAGTGGACGATCGCGACGTTCGCGCTGTTCACGTGCCTGTCCGGCTTCACGCATTCGTTCTGGCAGCTCCTGGCGACGCGCACGCTGCAGGGTTTCGGCTTCGGCGGCGAATGGTCGGTCGTGACGATCATGATGGCCGAGACGATCCGCTCGCCCGAGCATCGCGCGAAGGCCGTCGGCACCGTGCAGAGCAGTTGGTCGTTCGGCTGGGGCGCCGCCGCGATCCTCTACTGGGCGTTTTTCGCGCTGCTGCCCGAGCAGGCCGCGTGGCGCGCATGCTTCTGGATCGGCATCGTGCCCGCGCTGTGGATTCTCTACATCCGCCGCAACGTCAGCGATCCCGACATCTACACGGCCACGCGCCGCGCACGCGACGAAGGCCGCGTGTCGGGCCACTTCCTCGAAATCTTCTCGCCGCCGCACCTGCGCGCGACGCTGTTCGGCAGCGCGCTGTGCACCGGCATGCTCGGCGGCTACTACGCGATCACGACGTGGCTGCCCACCTATCTCAAAACCGTGCGCCACCTGTCGGTGTTCAACACGAGCGGTTATCTGGTCGTGCTGATCGTCGGCTCGTTCGTCGGCTACGTGGTCGGCGCGATCCTGTCCGACCGGCTCGGCCGCCGCGCGTCGTTCGTCCTGTTCGCGATCGGCTCGTTCTCGCTCGGCATGGCGTACACGATGCTGCCGATCACCGATACCGCGATGCTGCTGCTCGGCTTTCCGCTCGGCATCGTCGTGCAAGGAATCTTCGCGGGCGTCGGCGCGTATCTGTCGGAGTTGTATCCGGGTGCGATCCGCGGCTCGGGCCAGGGCTTCTGCTACAACCTCGGCCGCGGGCTCGGCTCGTTCTTCCCGATTCTCGTCGGCGCGCTGTCGCAATCGATGTCGCTCGTGAAGGCGATCGGCCTCGTCGCGGGCGGCGGCTACCTGCTCGTGATCGTCGCGGCGCTCGTGCTGCCGGAAACGCGCGGCAAGTCGCTCGCCGACGATCCGGCCGTCGCGTCGTGAGCCACCGCCTCGTTCCGGACTCCGCATGCACGTGATCGTTCTCGGCGCCGGCGTGATCGGCGTCACCACCGCCTGGCACCTGCGCGAAGCAGGCTGCGACGTCACCGTGATCGAACGCGAGGCC
This sequence comes from Burkholderia sp. APQ4-4ca, assembly GCF_057837105.1. Classification (NCBI taxonomy): domain Bacteria; kingdom Pseudomonadati; phylum Pseudomonadota; class Betaproteobacteria; order Burkholderiales; family Burkholderiaceae; genus Burkholderia; species Burkholderia sp. APQ4-4ca. The sequence continues at coordinate 34,328 of NZ_JBYQCG010000140.1, forward strand.
GACGTCGCGCAAGCGACGAGCCTCGGCAACGCGGGCGTGATCGCGCCCGGCTACGTGACGCCGTGGGCCGCGCCCGGGATGCCCGGCAAGATCCTCAAGTACCTGTTCAAGCCCGCGTCGCCGCTGATCTTCCGGCCGACGCTCGATGCCGCGCAGTGGCGCTGGATCGCGCGCTGGCTGCGCGAATGCGAATTCGAGCGGTTCCGCGTGAACAAGCAGCGGATGCAGCGCATCGCGTATTACAGCCGCGCGTGCCTGCATGCGTTTCGCGAGCGTTATCCCTTCGACTACGGCGCGAGCCGCGGCTACCTGCAACTGCTGCGCGGCGCGTTCGACGTCGAGATGGCGCAGCCCGCGCTGAAGGTACTGCGCGACGCCGGCATCGCGTTTCGCGAACTGGACGCGGCCAGCTGCACCGCGATCGAGCCGGGCCTGCGCTGGGCCAGGCAGGCCCCCGTCGGCGGCATCTACCTGCCCGACGACGAAGCCGGCGACTGCGCGCGCTTCACGCGCGAGTTGCGAGCGCTGTGCGAAGCGAACGGCGTGACGTTCCGGTTCCGCACCGCGATTCGGGCGCTCGATGTCGCGGACGGCAAGGTGCGCGGCGTGCGGGTCGACTCGCTCGACGCAGGCGCGGCCGTTCAACGCGATGCGCGGCTCGCCGCCGACGCGATCGTCGTCGCGCTCGGCGTCGACAGCGCCGGCCTGCTCCGACCGCACGGCATCGACGTGCCGCTGTATCCGGTGAAGGGCTACTCGGCCACGCTCGCGGTCGTCGACGACGAAAAGGCGCCGTGCGCCGCGCTGATGGACGAATCGCTGAAGACCGCGATCACGCGCTTCGGCCCGACGCTGCGCGTCGCGGGCACCGCGGAGCTCGGCAACCGCCACGCGACGCTGCGGCAACAGGCGCTCGACACGCTGATGAAGGTGCTCGACGACTGGTTCCCGCATGCGGCCGACCGCGCGTCCGCGCGTTTCTGGGTCGGGCGCCGGCCGATGACGCCCGACGGGCCGCCGCTGCTCGGCGCAAGCGGGATCGACGGCTTGTGGCTCAACGTCGGCCACGGCTCGACGGGCTGGGCGATGTCGATGGGGTCGGGAAAGGTGGTCGCGGATCTCGTCACCGGGCGCGTGCCGGAGATCGATCTGGCGGGGCTGACGCTCGCGCGCTACGACGGGTAGTGCAGCCGGCGGATCATACCGTCGATGCGATGCGCGGTCGCGACCGGCGGCATGGCGCGCGGCCGTCGGCGCATGTCGCTACCGCGGCGTTCGCCGGCCTTCGGTCGCGGCGATCGGCGCCGACACGATCGGCCGATGCGACACGCCCGCCTGCGACAGCCGGCTTTCGAACAGCGTCAGCGCTTCGATGCGCAGCTCGACGGGCCGCCCCGGCGCACCAGCGCCCCGGCGCACCGCCGTGCGCCACGGGCGACCGGCAACGCGTGCAGCGCGTCGCGCGACGCCGCATCGGGCATCAGCGGGACGAACGCACGGAGCCGGTCGCCGTTCATGACTCGCGCACCGTCACGCGCACTTCGGCCACCGCATTGGCCGACGCCTGACGCTGCGGCAGCGGACCGTGCTCGCCCCACACGTCGGCCGGCAACACGCGCGCGAGCTCGGGGATCGTGTTGCGCGTGAACACCGGATCGGCGACGCCCGCCGCGCGCTGGCGGCGATAGTCGGCCCACGCGGCGTGCGCGTACTTGCCGAGCGCGAGAATCGCGATCAGGTTGAGGATCGCCATCAGCCCCATGCTCGTATCGGCCATCGCCCACACGAGCGGCAACTGCCCGACGCTGCCGAACATCACCATGCCGAGCACGGCAATACGGAACAGCGGCAGCACGCCGCGCCGCTTCGTGATGAATTCGACGTTGCCTTCCGCATACGCGTAGTTGCCGATCACCGACGAAAACGCGAGGAAGAAGATCGCGACGGCCATGTAGATGCCGCCCCAGCCGCCGACGTGGCTCGAGATCGCGCGTTGCGTGAGCGCCGCGCCTTCCATCCCGGTGCCGAGCGCGTACTCGCCCGACAGCAGGATCACGAACGCGGTCGCGCTGCAGATCACGATCGTATCGACGAACACGCCAAGCATCTGGATCAGCCCCTGCGTGACGGGGTGGCGGGTGCTGGCGGTCGCGGCCGCGTTCGGCGCGCTGCCCATCCCCGCCTCGTTCGAGAACAGCCCGCGCTTCACGCCGATCGCGATCGCCTGGCTGACCGCATAGCCGGTCAGGCCGCCGGCCGCCTGCTCAAAACCGAACGCGCTCTTCACGATCAACGCGATCACGCCGGGCACCAGCGCGATGTGCGTCGCGACCGCGTAGACGGCGAGCGCGAGGTAGCCGATCGCCATCAGCGGCACGATCACCTGCGCGACCGTCGCGATGCGACGGATGCCGCCGAAGATGATCGGCGCGGAGAGCAGCACGAGACCGACACCGACCGTCTCGCGGCGCCAGCCGAACGACGTATGGAACGCGTCGGCGATCGCGTTGGCCTGCACCGCGTTGAACACGAAGCCGAACGCCAGGATCAGCGACAGCGAGAACAGCACGCCGAAGCCGCGCGAGCGCAGGCCGGTCTGGATGTAGTACGCGGGGCCGCCGCGATAGCTGCCGTCCGCGTGCGACACCTTGAAGATCTGCGCGAGCGTCGCCTCGACGAACGCGGACGACATCCCGACGAGCGCGGTCATCCACATCCAGAAGATCGCGCCGGGGCCGCCGACCGTCAGCGCGACCGCGACGCCGGCGATGTTGCCGGTGCCGACGCGGCTCGCGAGCCCGGTCGCGAACGCCTGGAACGACGAGATGCTGCCCGGTTCACCCTTGCTGCCCACCAGCTTCATGCTGAGGAACAGCGCCTTCAGCTGGATCATCCGGAACCGCAACGTGAACCACGCACCCGCGCCAAGCAGCAGCGCGATCAGCACGTAGTTCCACAATACGCCGTTGACGGCGTCGATCAGCCCATGCGCGAATGCTTCCATCCAGAGTCCTTGTCAATAGCGTCAGTCATGTGCGACGACCGCGAACGCGGCCCGAGGGGCGACATGATATGACAGTTTTCAAGGATTATTACAAAATGAAAGGCTACGGGATCACGAAAAATCAGTGCCAGATGTGATCAGGTTAGGCGACGCTTCGGGAAGATGCGGGCTGCGCAGCGGAGGAATGAATGCCCGGGATTGAGGCCCCCGCCGATCGCCCTTCACGTGGAGTACTTGACTCGGTGCCAAGTAGCAATCCAAAGCAAAATACTGCTGCTGGAAATTCGCGACCTTTGACACTCGGAAACATTTGAAATAGCGGACTGCCAAACCGGCTACGCAATGTGCCTCTCTTCTCCTCGTGCTGCTCACACGAGCGGACCAGTTGTCTATCGATCGTCCAAAAGTGTCGCAAGCAATACCGCCGTGCCACGCCGGAGAAGCCTCACCACGCGATTGGGCCAATCCTCAATGCTGGCGCCCCCTGTCTGCCACTTCGACGCAAATCGTGTGTATCCAGTCCAACTGGTGACGAAATCAGCACATCTTCTCCGTTTCAAAGATAGCGATACATAAAGCTCCGCTTGCAGCGACACACACAAAAAGCGAATGCTATCCGCTTCGGACTACAAATCTTTTTCACAGACGGGGTAAAACATGAGGAAATCAAACCATTCATTGGAACGTGTTGTCCGTGCCGAACAGACACAACGACATAAGAGACGAATACTCGTCGCGGGGGCTGCATCCCTTCCCATCTATGCGCTGCTGAAACAATCAATATGTTTGGCACAAACGAACGTCTTGCCAGAAATTTCGGTGACCGCACCGCGCCTCCCCAGTCTGGACGGATTCTCAAACAAGGTTGGTGGTGGAGGCTCAATGTCTGAAGCCGCACTGGGCTATCCCAAACTACTGTGCTTCGGCAGATATTGTTCCGCGACCGAGATGTTCAACAACGCAGACCACGGCGACATGATTTCGGTCACCGAGGAGTTCTTCAAATTCCTGTTCGAGCACCGCAACGAGATATTCTGGCGCAACCAACTGACTCTGGTCGGCGAATTTACTGGATGGTTGGCACGAGGCGGTTATCAAAACTTCCCTGGAGCGAACTCATACAGTCTCAATGTCGCCCTGGGTCGATATGGTGATGTATCGACACTGTTCGGTATCTATGCAAATCAGCTGAACGGGATCCGCCCAGTCTCCGAATTCCAGTTCTACGGCAACCCCTTTATGTTCATCGGGGCCGTCTACTACTGGGTATTCGGAAACGGCGAGCGGAGGTCGATCAATCTCGAATCCATGAACTTGAGAATGAGTGTCTCCGATTTCAAGTTGATCCAGGACAGCATCGATAATCCAGGATATGGTCCGGGCACCTACTCGATCGACGGGCCATTTAGCACAAACGTGTTCAATCACGGGGCCCACGATTTCTGGTCCGCCACGACCGTAGGGCGCGTCTCGGGGCACGTACGAGGGACTCTGACGATGCAGGAGGACAACAGCTATCGCTTCACCGGCTCCTACACGTTGAATCCCGACAAGTTCGATGCAGATAGTTCCAATCGACCGTTCCTGCAAGAGTGGATGACTACCGTTTTGAGAGAAGTGGGCTCGGTTCTCGGACATGCCGACTATCAAATCTACTTTACCGGGGAAAAGGAAGTGTCGTTCTCGGGCCAAAGAGCGGTTCAGAATGCGCAAACACGTCCCCCGCAGGCAGTTCACCGGCCATCGTTTGGCGGCCTTATGCGCCCTGGACGCCCATAGACCTCAATGGGCGCGACATTCAACTTCCCCTTGTCGGGAGCGACAGCCCCATGATCTCGATCGTTACTCGACGCGTCATTGGTATTGTTCTTACAGTCGTCGCGATGACCGTCGCGATCTTCATCGCATTTCTCGTCGTTGCAGGAATCGCAAGATACGAGAAAGACGACGGCTACTGTCCGGACATACCCCCTGGAGAACTTGAGGCAAAAATTGTGGCATTCGCCAACGAACAGCACATATACCCGGATGGAGCGGAATTCGTCGGCATGCCGCGTTACCATGCGGAAACGTACGGCTGGTGGGCTTTCGATCTGAGCGCACCGGACGGAAACTACGTCGCGACGATCGATTGCCACGGTCGCGTCACCAGCTTCGGGAAGGTTCAGAAACTTCCACGTGTGCCAGCAACGCCGGCACGATGAATCCGTTCACTAGCGGCATCGGGCCGGCTTCTCCGGCAGTTATCTCGCCTTTGGGTTCCACAAAAAAACCGGGCGCCCTCTCGGACGCCCGGCTTCCATCGAAACCCGCTCGCGCGATTCAGCTCAGCGCGGCAGTTCCGAATGCCCCATCAAGTACGCATCGACCGAGCGCGCGCACTGGCGGCCTTCGCGGATCGCCCACACCACGAGCGACTGGCCGCGACGCATGTCGCCTGCCGCGAACACCTTGTCGACCGACGTGTAGTACGAACGATCGCCTTCGGTCGCCGCGCGTGCATTGCCGCGCGCATCCTTCGCGACGCCGAACGCGTCGAGCACCGGCGCGGCCGGCTGCGTGAAGCCCATCGCGAGCAGCACGAGATCGGCCTTCATCTCGAACTCGGAACCCGGCACTTCCTGCATCTTGCCGTCCTTCCACTCGACGCGCACCGCGATCAGCTTCTCGACCTTGCCGTTCTTGCCTTCGAGACGCTTCGTCGCGACCGCCCAGTCACGCTCGCAGCCTTCGTCGTGCGACGACGACGTGCGCAGCTTGATCGGCCAGTACGGCCACACGAGCGGCTTGTTTTCCTCTTCCGGCGGCTGCGGCAGCAGCTCGAACTGCGTGACCTGCTTCGCGCCATGACGGTTCGACGTGCCGACACAGTCCGAACCCGTATCGCCGCCGCCGATCACGATCACGTGCTTGCCCTTCGCGAGCAGCTGGTCGACGAGCTTGTCGCCCGCGTTCACGCGGTTCTGCTGCGGCAGGAAGTCCATCGCGAAATGAACGCCCGCGAGCTCGCGGCCCGGCACCGGCAGGTCGCGCGGCGTTTCCGAACCGCCGGCGATCACGACCGCGTCGAATTCTTCCTTCAGCGTGTCCGGCGAAATGGTTTCCTTCGCGAGGCTGCCGATCGACTCGGGCAGCGGATCCTTGCCGATGAACACGCTGGTGCGGAACGTCACGCCTTCCGCTTCCATCTGGCGCATGCGGCGATCGATCAGCCACTTCTCGAGCTTGAAGTCGGGAATCCCGTAACGCAGCAGGCCGCCGATGCGGTCGTTCTTCTCGAACACCGTCACGTCGTGGCCCGCGCGCGCGAGCTGCTGCGCGGCGGCGAGGCCCGCGGGGCCCGAACCGACGACCGCGACCTTCTTGCCCGTCTTGTGTTCGGCCGGCAGCGGCTTCACCCAGCCTTCCGCCCAGGCCTTGTCGATGATCGCGTGCTCGATCGACTTGATGCCGACCGGGTCGTCGTTGATCCCGAGCGTGCACGCCGCCTCGCACGGCGCCGGGCAGATGCGGCCCGTGAACTCGGGGAAGTTGTTGGTCGAATGCAGGACTTCGATCGCCTGCTGCCAGTCCTGGCGGTAAACGAGATCGTTGAAGTCCGGGATGATGTTGTTGACCGGGCAGCCGTTGTTGCAGAACGGGATGCCGCAATCCATGCAGCGCGCGCCCTGGATCTTCGCGTCCGCGTCGGTCAGCGCCGCGACGAATTCCTTGTAGTGCTTCACGCGCGTGAGCGGTGCTTCGTACGCCTCGTGGCGGCGTTCGAACTCCAGAAAACCGGTTGCCTTGCCCATAAGGTGCTCTTCTGTTCGGTGTATCGGGTGGGGGAGCCGCGCGCGGCCGTCAGGCGCGCGCGGCATTCGCTATGTCGTTCGTCGCTCAGGCGGCCAGCACTTCCTTCGCCGCCTTCTTCGCACCGATCTCGCCCAGCGCGCGCTTGTATTCGTGCGGGAACACCTTCACGAACTGGCGGCGCGCCGCGTCCCAGTTTTCCAGCAGCGACTTCGCGCGCGGCGAACCCGTGAACTGGAAATGACGCTCGACGAGCCCCTTGAGCAGCGCTTCGTCCGTCGTGCCTTCATGCCAGAGCGCGCGGTCGACCGTGCGCTCCTGCTCGGCCTGCTGCAGCACCGGCTCGAGCGCGACCATCGACTTGTTGCACTTCGCCGCGAACGTGCCTTCCGGATCGTAGATGTACGCGAGACCGCCCGACATGCCGGCCGCGAAGTTGCGCCCGGTCTCGCCGAGCACGACGACCGTGCCGCCCGTCATGTATTCGCAGCCGTGGTCGCCCGTGCCTTCGACGACCGCCGTCGCGCCCGAGTTGCGCACGCAGAAGCGCTCGCCGGCCACGCCGCGGAAGAAGGCTTCGCCTTCGATCGCGCCGTACATCACCGTGTTGCCGCAAATGATGTTTTCCTCGGACTTGCCGCGGAAGTCGTTGGTCGGGCGGATGATGATCCGGCCGCCCGACAGCCCCTTGCCGACGTAGTCGTTGCCGTCGCCGACGAGGTCGAGCGTCACGCCCTTCGCGAGGAACGCGCCGAAGCTCTGGCCGGCCGTGCCCTTCAACTGGATGTGCACCGCGTCATCGGCCAGGCCGTCGTGGCCGTGCTTCTTCGCGATCACGCCCGACAGCATCGCGCCGACCGTCCGGTTCACGTTGCGCACCGGCTGGATGAACGACACATGCTCGCCGTTCTCGATCGCGGCCTTCGCCTTCTCGATCAGCACGTGGTCGAGCGCGCGCTCGAGGCCGTGATCCTGCACGTCGACGTGACGCGGCACGACGTCCTCGCATTCTTCCGGCTGGTAGAACACGCGCGAGAAGTCGAGGCCCTTCGCCTTCCAGTGCTCGATGCCCTTGCGCGTGTCGAGCAGGTCGGCGCGGCCGATCAGGTCGTCGAACTTCGCGATGCCGAGCTGCGCCATGATCTCGCGCACTTCCTCGGCGACGAAGAAGAAGTAGTTCACGACGTGCTCGGGCTGGCCCTTGAACTTCGCACGCAGCACCGGATCCTGCGTCGCGACGCCGACCGGGCACGTGTTCAGGTGGCACTTGCGCATCATGATGCAGCCTTCGACGACGAGCGGCGCCGTCGCGAAGCCGAATTCGTCCGCGCCGAGCAGCGCGCCGATCACGACGTCGCGGCCCGTTTTCATCTGGCCGTCGGCCTGCACGCGGATACGGCCGCGCAGGCGGTTCAGCACCAGCGTCTGCTGCGTTTCGGCGAGGCCCAGCTCCCACGGCGTGCCCGCATGCTTGACCGACGACAGCGGCGACGCGCCCGTGCCGCCGTCATGGCCGGCGATCACGACGTGATCGGCCTTCGCCTTCGCGACACCGGCCGCGACCGTGCCCACGCCCACTTCCGACACGAGCTTCACGGAGATGCTCGCGCTCGGGTTCACGTTCTTCAGGTCGTGGATCAGCTGCGCCAGATCCTCGATCGAGTAGATGTCGTGGTGCGGCGGCGGAGAGATCAGGCCGACACCCGGCACCGAGTAACGCAGCTTGCCGATGTATTCCGACACCTTG
>NZ_JBYQCG010000141.1:0-6544 GCF_057837105.1 Burkholderia sp. APQ4-4ca
GTCATCGAAACGCCCGGCCTTCTGCGCGGCTTCCGCCTTGTTCTGCGACAGCGCCGCGAACGCGTCCTGCTCTTCGCGCGTGATCCCGTATTCCTTCGCGACGTTCTCCGCCGTGATGCCCATGTGGTACTGGTTGTACACGTCCCACAGCCCGTCGACGATCATCGTGTCGACCAGCTTCGCGTCGCCCATCCGGAACCCGTCGCGCGAGCCCGGCAGCACGTGCGGCGCCGCGCTCATGTTCTCCTGGCCGCCCGCGATCACGATCTCCGCGTCGCCCGCGACGATCGCGTTCGCCGCCAGCATCACGGCCTTCAGGCCCGAGCCGCACACCTTGTTGATCGTCATGCCCGGCACGGCGCTCGGCAGCCCTGCCTTGATCAGCGACTGCCGCGCCGGGTTCTGCCCGGAGCCGGCCGTCAGCACCTGGCCCATGATCACTTCGCTGACCTGCTCGGGCTTCACGCCCGAGCGCTCCAGCACCGTGCGGATCACCGTCGCGCCCAGTTCCGGCGCCGCGATCTTCGCGAGCGAGCCGCCGAATTTGCCGACCGCGGTCCGCGCGGCCGATACGATCACTACATCCGTCATGTTCAGTTCCTGCATCGAAATCAGTTCGTCGTGGTGACGCCGGCACGAGGCGGTTGCACGTGGCGACGGCGTGCGTCGGGCCACCCGCCGCGATCGCGGTCGCACGCCGCCGTACTAGCGGGCGACCTCCGTTCGCATGGACGGCACGGCACACCGCGGCACGGGCAACCGTGCACGGGCGTCTTGCGGCGAACCGGACGTTTGCCGGACCCGCGCGGCACACGCGGCGTCCGGCGCCATCCGGCGCCGATCAATCGTGTCGCGCCTGCGCGCGACACGCATTCACGCGCGCATTTATGCGATTACGCAGCCGATTCGCGCGCAGCCGCTGCGTCCTTGCGGGCGGCGGCCGCCGTCTGCTTCGCGCCGCGCGCGGCCGTTTCGCCGACCGCATCGAAGCCGCTCTGCGCCGCCTGAATCGCCTGCCCCGTCGCCGCGCGCACGGAATCGGCCGCGGCGCTCGCCGCGGACAGCGCCGAATTCAGCGCGGCCACCACGGGCGCCGAGCCGGCCGGCGCATGCTTCGACAGTTCGCCGAGCACGTCCTTCAGGCGTTTGTCGTTCTGTTCGTACTGCGCCTGCGCGACCTTCGCCCATTCGGACTGCGTCGACACCGCGATGTCGAACAGATGGCGGCCGTACGACACGACCTTGCCGGCCGCTTCCTGCGGCGCCGCGACCTGCTGTGCGAAGCCCGCCGCCGGGTTGTTGCTGTTGAATGCGTTCTTCAGCTTGTCCTCGTATTCCTCGAGCGCCGTCCGGGCCGCTTGCAGGTTGAGTTCGACGACAGCCTCGAAACCTTGGATCGCCGGACGGGCGACCGCGAACCACGCGGCGATACCGGATTGATAATCGGCGGCGAGTTTTTCGGGGGCAAATACGGACATCGGGCACGCTCCTGTTGGCAATGCGAGAGACAAACGTAAAGAAAAACGGAAGCTTGATCGGCAGTCGCTTCCTCATTGGCAACCCGTCGCCTGGCTGGGCGCGGGAAGTTGAAGGAAGCCATTCTAGATCGATTAATTGTCAATTAAATGGCATTAATGATAAGTATAAACCCTTATTACCCTTTGAGGCGACCGCCGTGCCTCGGGCACGCGCCGAAATATCAGACAGGATATCGCCCGCTCCGACCGGCAATGCCTTTTTACCTTTTTACAGCATACCGCATCATGACCCCGAGCAACATTTACCCACTCATTATTCTGTTTATTAGAAAACCGGCCTGCATTGAAACGCAGCGAACGCCCATGTAATCGTTTTTCGGGATTTATTATGAAATCGTTTCCGGTATTATTAATAACCAAATCAATGATCGGAAGAATCATGGGCTGCGATAAAAACAAGGCCGCTTGAAGCGGCCTCGGTCGATGCGGGCAGATGCGGGCTCAGCCGGCCAGTTCGCGATGCAGCGCGCGGAACTCCTGCGCGAGCTTGTGCGCCGGCTCGAGATGGATCACCGGCGTCGACTGCTGATGCGATTCGCGGATCTTCACCGATGCGGACAACCGCGACGCGAGCACCGGCAGCCCTTCGTCGACGAGCTCGTCGACCAGCCTCTGCGGCAGGCTCGCGCGCGGCTGGAACTGGTTGATGACGATCCCTTCCACTTCGAGCGCCGCGTTGTGGTCCTGCTGGATTTCCTTCACGTTCTCGAGCAGCGTGTACAGCGCGCGGCGCGAGAAATCGTCGCAGTCGAACGGGATCAGGCAGCGCTCGACCGCGATCAGCGCCGAGCGCGTATAGAAATTCAGCGCGGGCGGCGTGTCGATGTACACGGCGTCGTACATGTCGAGCTCGTTCAGCGCGTCGCGCAGCTTGTAGATTTTGTAGCGCGATTCGAGCTTGCCGTGCAGCGTGTCGAGATCCGGATGCGCGGGCATCACGTCGAGCCCGTCGAACGGCGTCGCGTGGATGAACGACGCGACGTCGACCGGACGGAAGTTGAAGGTCAGCGCGGTTTCGAAGAAGCCGGCGACGCCCGGTTGCGCATCGGCCGCGGCGTCGCCGAGCAGGTAGCGCGTCGAGTTCGCCTGCGCATCGAGATCGATGACGAGCGTGCGCAGTCCTTCGCTCGCGCTGATCGCCGCCAGGTTGCAGACGATCGTCGACTTGCCCACGCCGCCCTTCTGGTTGAATACGACCCGCCGCATGGTGCCTCCTCGATCGAACGCCGAAACGGCCAGCTTAGCCGATCAATAATGGCGACCGCGTGACGCAGGTCGAATCGGGCGCGACTGGTACGCGACTTATACGCCGCACGCGTCAGATACGCGGCACCGCGCCCGATACGTATCGGTTGCCGGGCACGCTCCACCGCCACGGGAGATCCTGGCCGACGCGAATGCCGATGCGCGGCCCGCCCGCGAGATCGGCGGGCGGCGCCATCCCGTCGTCGACGATCGCGAACCCGTCGCGCGCGCCGATCAGGTCCACGCCATCCTGCGCGCCGCCGATCCCCATCGCCTGCGTCAGCCGGGCCGGCCCGCGGCACAGGTCGCGATCGCGCGTGCGCGGCGGCCGCGCCGCCCGCATCCGGTCGAGCCCGTGCAGCGGCTCCAGCGCGCGGATCAGCACGCCCGTTCCCGCGCCGTCCGGGCCGCACACGCAGTTGCAGCACCAGTGCATGCCGTACGTGAAATACACGTAGAAGTGCCCGGGCGGCCCGAACATCGTCGCGTTGCGCGGCGTCTTGCCGCGATAGGTGGGCCGGATCGAGCGCCCCCGCATACGCTTCCACTTCGACGATGCGGCCGGCCCGGCCGTCCGCCGCCGCGAGGATCTTGTTGAGCAGTTGCGGCGCCACCTCGGTGGCCATGCGATTGAAGAATGCGCGCGGCACGATGGTGCCCGGCCATGGCGCCGCCTTACTGCGCCGCATCGTGCTCCTCCGTCGTCGTGGCGAGATGAAGCTCGCGGTACGCATCGACCAGATCGGCGAGCCCGAATGCGAGGTTTCTGCCGCTCGGGTTCGGGAGCACCCACACTCGCGCATACTGGATGCGGGCGGGTTGCAGCCCCCACGCGACCTCGCGTTGCCGCGACAGCGCCGAATACGCCGCCTTGCCGAGAAACGCGACGAAGCGCGGCGCATGCTGCGCGACCTTCTGCTCGAACCCGGCGGCCGCGGCCGCGAATTCCGCGCGCGAAAGTTGATCGGCACGGGCGGTCGGCCGCGGCACGACCGCCGTCAGCCCGCAGCCGTAACCGAGTATCGCGCGATCGTCCTGCGGCGAAAGTTCCGTCGGCGTGAAGCCCGCGAGATGGATCACGCGCCAGAAGCGGTTGTTCCGCCCCGCGAAGTGACGGCCGGTCGCGGCCGCGAGCAGGCCGGGATTGATTCCGCAGAACAGGACGTCGAGATGGGGCCAGATGAGGTCGGGAAGTGCGTCAGCCACGTTTGATCCGGAGAGCGGCGTGCGGGAACGACGTCAAACGAAACAAGGCCCGAAAACCCGGGCCAAGCGACTGGCTTGACTCGGACATTCGGGCCCATCGTGATGCGAAGGTGCGACTGGCGATCAGAACGGTTAGCGGAACATGCCACTGTAAAAAAAACTGCCAACCTCTTGAAGCGCCACAAATTCCAATGAACGATGATGGCCACTTGTAACGAACCGTCCAGCAAAGGCTAGGCAAGCCCTTTGTACGATGACCGATGCGATCGAAATCGTGAACCCTTGCGCCTCGAACGGCGGGCTGCTCACCACCGAATCGACTACGTCGCTCAAGGTTCATATCCTATAGGCAACGGTATACGATAACAAGCGCATCATGCTCTCGGCGTAGCGATCGCTTTTTGGCAGGGTTCAGTCGAAGATCAAGCGCTCCTGCAGGATCCCCGTGTCGAACGCTGCGCTAGCGCCTCGTCATTGAGCACAGCTTGCAAATCTCCAGTCCCAATCGACGTGCCGGTATTGCAGGCATGCATTTGGTGACGGTAGCTCGGCTCCCCAGACAGCAAGAGCCTGTCAGATTCAACTACTCACGACAAACGTCTGTTGACTCGCTATTAGCGCGGCGCCACACGCGGTCTTCATCCCATCCAGCGCTACCGGTCGACCGTCTATCGCATACTGGTTCGAACCCTGGACAATGGGAAAGACACCACTGCATTTCGGGCACGCAACCATGTGTCCAATACCTGCTGGTGGGCGACCGTTTAGGTCGGCACGCTCGAAGCCTTCGAGCACCAAGCCGCCATGATCAGTTGAATCACCCTTGCGAATGATCGGCTTTGTCAATGCAGCCTCCGCGTCGCACTATCTATCCAAATAACTTACGTAGTCCTTCAAAAATCACGGACCTCTCAACGTAACCAAAAGCAGAAATCGCGCACACAACACCAATGGCCGAGTACAGCAACAACATCTTGTTGATCGCCAACATGTCCGCCCACGATGCCTTCGTGAGCACTGCAAGAATAAGTGCAGCCGCAACTCCACCAGCGATGATAACCACAGGGAAAATCGCGCCTGATGGAATCACCGCCTTCACCCAAGCCATCGGGTAAGACAAAACCATTGCCGAAAAAAATGCAACCACAAACGCAACGACGGCGAACAAAAGCGAGACAATCCCAAAGTCCCGAATGGAAAGAAGCCCAATCAACACTCCGCCCACAATTGCGGCTGTCAAGCTCGCTCCAAGCAACTCAGAGAATCTCACTTTTTATCTCCTTGACACCCCATATATTTAAATATGTTTGCATCGACTTTACCCCACAACGAATCAGCAGCCCATTCATTAATCTTCGGGAGATATCCGGTTCCCTCGCCGTAAGTATGGATACTGATTGAATTACCGTCGTCCGATACCCATCGCCTGACAATCCCTGGTGAGAGCAAGTGGCGCCCTGGCTCGGTAACGTTGATTACCGTCGCACCACCATCCTTGACAACATGATGCACGTACCCTACCGGTAACGCAAAGCTTTCCTGTCCATTCTTGATGGGTTCCCCCGACGCACCGGGAGCAGGATATCGAAGCAATCCTTCAACTGCACTCTTGTAGTTGCACTTTGGATTCGTCTTTTGACAAGAATTAACCACATTGTATGAATGGAATCTCGGATTCGATTCATCAAACGACGGAACTCCATCTGCGTCAACACCGGCAACTCCATCCTTACCTGGCGTATACAACCCAAGCGGATCATATTCAGACGCCGGATTCGATTCGGCATATGCAAATTTGTTTAGACCACCAACAATCCCGATCGGGTCTTGATTAATGTACCGCGCTACTTGAGGATCGTAATACCGATATCGGTTGTAGTACAAGCCGGATTCCAGATCGCGATACTGCCCTGGGAATCGAATCGGATTATCAATTTCCTCTGCAATATGCATCCGCGCTTGACCATAGCCTTTGAGATCGACGGCCCATACCACCTTACGCTCGTCGTCGAGCATCGCAGACAGGCAACGGTGCACCTCAGAAGAGTCGCTCGCTGTGGGTCCGAGCACGCTCGCTTGGCCTTCCGTCATCGACAACAGCGCAAGCGATTCCGCCGGGCATTCTGATTCACCCGCGTACGCGCGGGCACGCCACAGTATCCGTGCGTCACGCGGCTTCATCATCAATCGCTCCCTGCACCAGGAATGCGCAACATCTCCGTGTCCGTGTTGAACATTCGAATGTTCTGCTGCCTGCCATGGGCAAGGTAGCGCTGAACGCGCTCTCGCAAGACGAACTCGCTGCGAGGGCGTCGCTGGCTCGCCCAAACCTCGCGAGCGTCGAACAAGGACGGCGGGCAAACCTCCGACTCTCCACGCTTTCGCGGTTAGCCGAAGTGTTAGGTGTCGACGTTGTCGATTTCTTTTGCGACAGGTCGGTAGATGAACAGCAGCCGGTCGGCGAAGACGCCACGGCCCGAGTGATAGCAAACGTGAAACGGCTGCGCAGTGAGGCAGGGCTGAGTCAAGAAGCACTCTCGGTGAAAGCGCATCGA
>NZ_JBYQCG010000142.1:0-7715 GCF_057837105.1 Burkholderia sp. APQ4-4ca
AAGTCATTACATTCAGGCATGAGTCTGTGGGATCGCCGGAGCGGCCCATTCCGCCCGGATGCCTTGTCGGACAAGGCTGTTCGCCGTCATCGGGGCTCGGCGGTCGCCGCAAGGAGCGGGCGCCGCGGTCCCTGGCAGGGAAGACACCTAGCAGGCGCCGGGCGGCCCGGAATCCCGTTCGCCCCCTTCACTCCTTTCAATCTGGTCCGCCACGATGAGTTTCAATCTGCAGCAGCTGATGATGTTCACCACGATCGTGTCCGCGGGTAGCCTGGGACGGGCCGCGGCCATGCTGAACATGACCCAGCCGGCGCTGAGCAGATCGATCAAGCGGCTCGAGGAGTCCGTCGGGGCGCCGCTTTTCGAGCGTCACACCAAAGGGATGCAGTTGACCGCGCTGGGCGAAGCATTGATGCCGCATGCGATGTCGCTGCAAAGGGAAGCCGAACAGGCGCGCGAGGAACTGGACGCGATGCGCGGCCTGGCGAAAGGCGTGATCAAGGTCGGCGCGGTGGGCAGCATAGCGAGTCTCGTCCTGCCGATGGCCATCGCATGTGTGCTCGAGAAATGGCCCAATCTGCGCGTCGAGGTGATCGAAGGCGTGTGGGATCGTCTCGTCGAGGGCTTGCTCGCTTATGAAATCGACCTGGCGCTTTGCACGTCGGGAATCGAAACCGAGGATGTCGCTGCGCTCTCCGATTGTTCATGGACCGACAGGAGTTTCGTGGTCGCGGCCCCCGATCATCCGCTGCGGGCGAAGCGCGGCCTTCGACTCGACGACACATTGACACAACGGTGGGCACTCACGCCCAAGGGAACCGGACCTTATGCCCACATGCAGGAAACCTTCAGGGCCCGCGGCCTGCCGATGCCGGCCATCGCGGTCGAGACCCGTTCGGTCACCGTGCTCAAAAGCCTCGTAGCGCGATGTGGCTTTGTCTCGTGGATGGCCGAACCGATGTACGACACCGAAAGCAAAGCGGGCGTCATCGACGCCCTGGACATTGAAGGCCTGGATGCGCCACGTACTTTGACGGCGTTCCGGCGCCGGCGAGGCACGCTACCCGCGCCCGCCGTCAAACTGCTGGACGAATTGCGTCATCTCACAGGGTCTTTGCGCAAGGAAGGGCAACGCCTGTCTCGAGGGCCGTGAATCGGACATGCCCGCGATCCGATCTGCGTGCCGCTCGCGCATTTCACCGAGGTTTCGATGGAAGCGACTGCAGCGTCGAACCGGTAGCCTCCACGTCCGCGCGAACGCCGCCGCGCTCACCGCCCACTTCTTCGGAAGCAGTCCGTACGATATGACGATATGCCGTCGGTGAATGCCCTGACATGCGCTTGAACGCGTTGCTGAATGCGCTTTCGGACGAGTAACCGAGCGACTGCGCAAGCAGTGCGACCGGGACGTTCTCGTCGCGCAAACGGCGCTCGGCAAGACGCATGCGCCACTCGCCAAGATAGGTCAGCGGGGCGACGCCGGCGCTCCTCCTGAAGTGAGAAGCGAACGTGGTCCGTGACATCGCACACGCGGCGGCAAGCTCATCCAGATGCCATGAACGCGCCGGATCGCCATGCATCAGCCGCAATGCCGGAGCGATGCGCGGGTTGCAGAACGCGCGCAGCCATCCCGTCAAGGACGCGGACGTCTTCAGATGGGCACGCAATATCTGAATGAACAGCAGTTGTGAAAGCTGGGCCGATACGAGTTGCGCGCCGGGCAGATCGGCCGCACGCTCTTCCACGAGTTGCTCGAGAAGCCAGCGGACCCTCACTGCCTGCGGCGATACGGCCGGCACGTGAATCCATGGCGGCAGAACGTCCGACAGCAAGCTGCCCGTGACCGGATCGAGCAGTACGTGTCCGCCGATCTGCACGAAGTCGTCGCCGTCGCCCAGTTTCACCATCGACTTTCCGGCGCCCGAGAACAACGCCATCGCGTCGACGGGTGGCACGCAAGGATCGCTTGCGAGGACGAACGACCGTTTTGCCGTCAGCAACCCGACGTCGCCGCTCCCAAAGCGGATGGGCGTTTCCTCTCCGTCGATGGAAACCCAGCACGCGCCCTTCACCACCGCGAAAAACTTGATTTTGTCGGGCGCCGGGAATCGAACGGCCCAAGCGCCGCCGGCGGAGAAGCCCCCCGTTGTCAGCGATTCGGCGTTCGTGAGCCTCAGGATGTCGGAGAAAGGGTCGTCACTCATCATCGTACTGTCGCGCAAGCAAATCGCACTATAGAGCATTAACAATGCCGCGGGCCGGGTCTCAACCTGCCGGTTCTTCGTCCCGGACAATCAACGACATGGGCCGAGCATCCACTGTCAGTCAGTCGGCGTTGAGGTTCGTCGATACGCCGCATGGCGTCCGTTCGCGCGCTAATCGTGCCCGACGATTCCGCTAATGCGGGCGGCCAAGGTCAAGCGACGGAGCATCCGGGAAGGGGCCCGCGTGTCGGAGGATTTTTCGACATTGCACGAAGGCTGCAGAGCCCGCAATCCATCAGGCGCTTGCCCTTCCCGGGCTTATTCTCGATGTGGATGACGCTGGACGAACGTCAGCAACGCGTCACGGAAGTGCGATGCGGCGGGGTTTTGCAAGTCATGCCGGGTGACGAGATGCAACGGTGCTCGAAACGCGTGATCGCCGGCCACACGGCAGTAGTGCACGCTTTCCTGATGGTAACGTTGCATCGACGCGGGCACGAGCGATACGCCGCCGCCCGCCGCCACGAGATTGATTGCCGTCACCATGCGCGGCACCTCTTCCACGACGTGCGGCTCGAAGCCCCTGGCCTGACAAGCCCTGATGAAGTCCGCGTACATGCCGGGCGCACCGGGCCGACGCACGAAGATGAACGACTCGTTCGCCAGCTGTTTGAGCGACACGGAACGACCGCCGATCAGCCTGTGCCCCACGGGCAGCACCAGCAACATGCGTTCTTCGGCCAGCAGTTCGAAGCGTAGGTCAGCGGGCGTTTCGACCGGTTTGCGGAGAATGGCTGCATCCGCGCGGCCGTTCAACATCATTTCGATGATCTCCGCCGCATTCACCTCGCTCATCTCTATCGAAATCTCGGGGTACATGTCCCGAAAATTGCGAATAGCGGTAGGCGTAAGCGGATGAAACGCAGCCGAACTCGTGAGCGCAACGCGCACCGTGCCGATCCGGCCTTGCGCCACCCGGCGCGCGTGGACGACGGCGTTGTTCAGTTCGAGCAGCACCGTACGCGCGCGCGCGGCGAAGATCTCGCCGGGCGCCGTCAACACGACACCGCGAGGCTGTCGCACGAAAAGCGCGAAGCCGAGTTCCTGTTCGAGGTCCTGAATTTGCTGCGACAACGGCGGCTGCTGGATATGCAGTCGCGCGGCGGCCCGAGTGAACTGACCTTCTTCGGCGACGGCGAGGAAATAGCGCAGCTGTCTGAGTTCCATCGTTTGTCTGGTATATGCGTTGGATATGGCAACCGTGTCTCATCTGTATTTTACATTCAAGACATCGACACGTACGCTTGCTTCGGAAGCTGGACAAGAATCAAAGGAGACACATGCAACCCACCTTGCAAGCGAACATGCCCGCGTCGGCCGCAACGGTGCTCAGCCGTTCGCAAACTCGCCGCGCGGTGCTCGCATCGGTCATCGGCAATGGCCTCGAGTGGTTCGACTTTCTCATCTACGGCTACTTCGCGAAGATCATCGCGCAGGTGTTTTTCCCTGTCGGCAACGGATTCGTGTCCATCACGCTGACGCTGGCAACGTTTGCCGTCGGCTTCGTGGTCAGGCCGCTGGGTGGCATCGTGATAGGCGCATGCGCGGATCGCTACGGGCGGCGCAAAACGTTGTCGCTGCTGATTCTGCTGATGGCAGCCAGCACGCTGATGATGGGCCTGACGCCCAGCTACGCGGCGATCGGCATGGCCGCGCCGCTCATCGTGATCCTCGCACGCATTCTGCAAGGGCTCTCCGTAGGCGGCGAGTTCGCGACAGCGGCCGCGATGCTGACGGAATACGCGCCGCCGGGACGCAAGATGTTCTTCGGCAGCTTTCAGATGACGTCACAGGCCGTCGCGCTGCTTCTGTCGTCGCTATGCTCGTACTTGCTCACCACGCATCTGTCGCACCAGTCGCTCGTGATGTGGGGTTGGCGCGTGCCGTTTCTGCTCGGCGCGCTGGTTGGCCCGGTGGGCTTCTACATCCGGCACAAGGTCGGCGAGTCGCCGGAATTCGTACAGTTGCGGGAACGGCTCGGACATGCGCCACGCCAGTCGCTACGGACATTCATTCACGAGCGTGGCGATGCGGCGCTCTGCGCGATGGGCGTCATCGTCGTCGGAGCAGCGACCAATTATCTGTGGCATTCCTATATGCCGCTCTATGTCGAACACCAGCTGCATCTACCGCTGAAGAATGCGCTGTTCGGCACGGCGATCTCCGGATTGATCGGCATTGTCGGCTATCCGTTGGCAGGGAAGCTTGCCGACCGCATCGGCGCATATCGGCTGTTCTTTCCGGTGACGATCGGCTGGGTGTGCGCTGCCTATCCGCTTTTCGCATGGGTGCTCGCGGCGCCTTCGCCCGAACGCGTGTTCAGCGCGCAGATGATCGCGACGGTCGTGCTCAGCGTCATGTCGGGCGCGCACCCCGGCATGCTGACGCAGTTGTTTCCGACGGCCATGCGCTCGACGGGCGTGGCGCTGTCGTACAACGTGGCCGTCACGCTGTTTGGCGGGCTCGCGCCGCTCACCGTTTCGACCTTGATCGACGTCACCGGCTCGCGCATCGTGCCGGCGTGGTATCTGGTGTTCGCCGGCATCGTCTCGTTGCTGCTGGTCGGCTTCACATCGTCCGGGCAACGCTTGCGCCGCGAGCCGAACCTGTGGCCGGGTGACACAGCGTGAGCGTCGCGATGTACCTTACTCGGAACCACGAAGTGCGTCCACGTAACGAAGTACCCGTCAAAGTCGTCGCCAGTGAGCGGTTGACCGTTTCGACGTCGCGCGGCGAAGCCGGCGTGCCGCTGTTCACGGGCGGCAGCGTCGCGCCGGCCACCGCGACGCAGGTCGTCGTGATGCTGCACGGCCGATTGCGCGACGCCGACGCATACCTTCGTTCGACGCAGCGCGCGCTCGACTCGTCCACGGCCGATGCGAACAGCGTGATACTCGCCGTGCCGCAATTTCTCGCGACGGCCGACGTCGAGTATCACCCGTTGGCGGCCGACTGTCTGCATTGGGAATGGACCTCGTGGATGGGCGGCCTCGACGCCATCGGTCCAGCGCCGCTCAGCTCATTCGATGTGCTGGATGCGCTCATCGAACATTACGTTCAATGCATGCAGAGTGGCCGCTACCCGGAGCTGCGCGAGATCGTGATCGCAGGACATTCCGGTGGGGCGCAGGTCGCGCATCGGCACGCGATACTCAGCAACGCGACGGCATGCTGTCTCGCACGCGGTGTGAAGGTACGTTACGTCATTGCGAATCCTTCGTCGTACGTGTACTTCGACGCGTGGCGTCCGCATGGCGAGGGCATTGATCAAACCGCATGCGCCGGATTCAATGAATGGAAATACGGCACTTCGCGACTTCCCCGCTATGCGGACGGACTCGACGCGCGATCGCTCGAACGTCGTTACGTCGATCACGACGTCACCTATCTGCTCGGCACGCACGACGACGATCCGGCGCACCCGGCTCTCGACCGCTCATGCGAGGCGATGATGCAAGGCCCGCACCGCCTCGTGCGCGGCCGCGCGTACTACGCCTATCTGCGCGCCCGGCATCCGGAATTGCGGCATGCGCTGCATGAAGTTCAAGGCGCGGGACACAACGGCGATGCAATGTTCGTATCGCAGGCCGGCGTATGCGCATTGTTTGGTCCGTCCGTTCGGCTCGCGGAATCACGCGTCGAACAGGAAGGCGGTGCGCTCGAATAGCAATCAATTCATCTGGAGACGACGATGGACAACAGACCGTTGTGGGGGGCGCTCGCCCTCTGCCTTTGCATCAGCGCGTGCGGCGGCAACGAGTCGGGCGGCGGCGCTTCGGCAAGCTCGCCGCCGCCCTCGGCCGCAACGCAATGCGCGGCATTGAACGGCCTCGCGATTCCGGCATCTTCGATTGCCGAGCCGACCGGCGGTGCGACGATCACGAGCGCGACACTGGTGGAAACCGCCGGCGAATATTGCCAGGTGAATGGCGCCATCGCGCCCGTCGATCCCGCGGCGCCGTCGATCCGGTTTCAGGTCAATCTGCCGACCAACTGGAACCGCAAGGCGCTGCATTATGGCGGCGGCGGCTTCGACGGTACGCTGATTACCGGCGTCGACGCACTCGACATGGCCCCCACGGGCACGCCGACGCCGCTTGCCAGCGGCTACGCGACGTTCGGTGACGATTCCGGACATCAGAGTTCCAGCATCACCGACGGCAAATTCGCCGCGAATGACGAATCGCTTGCGAACTACGGCGGCCTGAGTCTGAAGAAAACGCACGACGTCGCGATGGCGCTCATCAGAAAGCGTTACGCGAGCGCGCCCGGCAAAACCTATTTCTTCGGCAGTTCAACCGGTGGTCGGGACGGGTTGAGCGAAGCTCAACGCTGGCCCGCGGACTATGACGGTATCGTCGTGAATCGCCCGGCGCTCAACTATACCGGACTGCGTTTGAGCAACGTCGTGCTGGGCCGTGCACTCTACTTGAACAACGGCGCAGGCTGGCTCGACGTCGCCAAAACGGTGCTGCTGCAAAATGCCGTCATGCGCGCGTGCGACGCGCTCGACGGCGTCGCCGACGGCATCGTGTCCAACGTGGCGGCGTGCAACGCGCAATCGGCGACGGTGCTGGCGTCCGTGCGCTGTCCGAACGGCGTGGATTCGGGCGACACCTGTCTGTCGGATGCGCAGATCGCGACCGTTCGGACCATCGCCGCGCCGTTGCAATTGCCGTATCCCCTTGCGAACGGCGTGACGCAATACGCTGGCTACAACATCCTCGCGGGTTCGGTGTTCGCGGGGCCATACACGACACGCGATCTCGGCGAATCGAAAGTACCCGCGAATCCTGCAGGAAAGAAAGACGCGAACCAGTGGGTGACGGGCGATCAATGGGTGAAGTACTTCGTCACGCGCGTACCCACGTTCGATTCGTTGACGTTCGATCCGGTCAATCCCGGTGCGTATCAGTCGCGCGTCCAGGCGCTATCGGCACTGACCGATGCAACGAGCACCGACCTGAGCGCCTATGTCGCGAAAGGCGGCATGCTCATCATGACGCACGGCCTTGCCGACGAAATCGTGAGCACCGGTTCCAGCACCGACTATTACAACGGTCTGGTGCAGCGTTTCGGACAAGGAACGGTCGACGGCTTCGTGCGGTTTTATCTGATGCCGGGGGTCGGCCATGGCACGGGGCCGTTTCACCCTGCCGTCGATTCACTCTCCGCACTCGATGAATGGGTGGAAAGCGGCAAGGCGCCCGAAACACTGACGATGAGCGACCTTAACGCAGCGACGCTCGGGAGGACGCGCCCGTTGTGCCGCTATCCACTGTGGCCCAAGTATATCGGCGGCGATGTCAACGCAGCGGCGAGCTTCCAGTGCACTCACTCGTAGCGGGCGACCGTTTTTCTCGTCATTGCCGTTGCCCGGTTTCACCGCCGACTTTCCGGCGCCCGAGCGCAACGCCATCGCGGCGGCGGGCGGAATGCAAAGATCGCTTG
>NZ_JBYQCG010000143.1:0-8791 GCF_057837105.1 Burkholderia sp. APQ4-4ca
AACCGGTTATCAAAGACCGTTGGTGGGGCGCAGCAGGCAGGCGATCCCTTAATTCAAGCCAACGCAGATGGCGAACCCGAAAAAGTTTTGCAGTGGTGAAGCCGCATGCCGCGAAGCGATTCGCGGCATGAGGTGGAAATACTCCTAACGAGGTCGGACGCCGTTGTTGAACGAGGTACGTGAGGTTTCGGCCATACCGGCCGCGTCGAACGTATCGTTTCTGGAGGCTAACCGTGCCGCTTAATAGAGAAGACAAGCAAGCCGTCGTCGCTGAGGTTTCCGCGCAAGTCGCGAAGGCCCAGACCGTTGTGCTGGCTGAGTATCGTGGAATTGCGGTTGGCGATCTGACCAAGCTGCGCGCGAAAGCGCGTGAGCAACAGGTTTACCTGCGCGTGTTGAAGAACACGCTGGCGCGTCGCGCCGTCGAAGGTACGCCTTTTGCTCCGCTGGCAGAGCAGATGACTGGTCCCCTGATCTACGGCATCTCGGAAGATGCCATTGCTGCTGCCAAGGTCGTCAACGACTTCAGCAAGAGCAATGAAAAGTTGGTCATCAAGGCTGGTTCGTTCGATGGCAAGGTGATGGACAAGGCTGGCGTGCAAGCGCTGGCAAGCATCCCGAGCCGCGAAGAACTGCTCTCGAAGCTGCTGTTCGTTATGCAATCGCCTGTTTCGGGCTTCGCGCGTGCTCTCGCCGCGCTGGCCGAGAAGAAGCAAGCGGAAGCTGCGTAAGCGAACGTGCATCAGCGTTACTGATCGCTGGCTGTATCCGAATTCAATTTAGGAGTATTTCAAATGGCAATCGCAAAAGAAGACATCCTGGCAGCAGTCGAAGGGATGACCGTTCTGGAACTGAACGAACTGGTCAAGGCGTTCGAAGAGAAGTTTGGCGTGTCGGCAGCTGCAGTGGCAGTCGCTGGCCCGGCAGGCGGCGGCGCAGCTGCAGCAGCAGAAGAGAAGACCGAATTCACGGTCGTCCTGGCTGAAGCCGGCGCCAACAAGGTGTCGGTCATCAAGGCCGTTCGCGAACTGACGGGCCTGGGCCTGAAGGAAGCGAAGGACCTGGTTGACGGTGCACCGAAGCCCGTCAAGGAAGGCGTCGACAAGGCTGCTGCTGAAGAAGCCAAGAAGAAGCTGGAAGAAGCTGGCGCGAAGGTCGAAGTCAAGTAAGTTTCGGCGCGCTGTGCGAAGGCTGGCGGTATTTTCACCGCCGGCCTTTTTGTGCTTTGTGGGGACGTTATTCTGGCACTCATTCGGGAGCCCGAATAATCGGCCCCAGAAGCCAAAGAAAACCGCCTGATCGTTGTGGTGAGTCACTCACGATTGGCGGTTCTCTTTGTCTTCTGAAGCGACTGCAGAAGGCAAGTTTGGTCGGGTAGCGGGCAACACAGGCATCCGCTGCCGTCAGCCAGCGGTTGGTAGCGGCCAACCACCAAGCTTCTCGGCTCGTTCAAGCCGTCGAACGGCCATCGGGTCTCAGTCGGTGAACACTCGGGTTTGAAACGTCCAGGTATTCCGCCTCGATAGCACCCGCCGTGATTCGGAGATCGTATGCAATATTCCTTCACCGAGAAGAAGCGCATTCGCAAGAGTTTCGCGAAGCGCCCCATCGTTCACCAAGTTCCGTTCTTGCTGGCTACCCAGCTTGAATCATTCAGCACGTTTCTGCAAGCCGATGTGCCCGCGACGCAACGTAAGCCTGAGGGTTTGCAGGCCGCGTTCACATCGGTATTTCCCATTGTTTCGCACAACGGTTTCGCGCGCCTCGAGTTCGTGAGCTATGCGCTGTCCTCGCCGGCATTCAACATCAAGGAATGCCAGCAGCGGGGCCTGACGTACTGCTCCGCGCTGCGCGCGAAGGTCCGCCTCGTCATCCTCGACAAGGAATCGCCGAACAAGCCGGTCGTCAAGGAAGTGAAGGAGCAGGAAGTGTACATGGGCGAAATTCCGCTCATGACGCCGACGGGCTCGTTCGTCATCAACGGCACCGAGCGTGTCATCGTCTCGCAGCTGCACCGTTCGCCGGGCGTGTTCTTCGAACACGACAAGGGCAAGACGCACAGCTCGGGCAAGCTGCTGTTCTCGGCACGGATCATTCCGTACCGCGGCTCGTGGCTCGACTTCGAATTCGATCCGAAGGACATCCTGTACTTCCGCGTCGACCGTCGCCGCAAGATGCCGGTCACGATCCTGCTGAAGGCCATCGGCCTGACGCCGGAACAGATCCTCGCGAACTTCTTCGTGTTCGACAACTTCACGCTGATGGACGAAGGCGCGCAACTCGAGTTCGTGCCCGAGCGCCTGCGTGGCGAAGTCGCGCGCTTCGACATCACGGATCGTGATGGCAAGGTCATCGTCCAGAAGGACAAGCGGATCAACGCGAAGCACATTCGCGACCTCGAAGCCGCGAAGACCAAGTTCATCTCGGTGCCGGAAGACTACCTGCTCGGCCGCGTGCTGGCGAAGAACGTCGTCGACGGCGACACCGGCGAAGTGATCGCGAGCGCGAACGACGAAGTCACGGAAAGCGTGCTCGAGAAGCTGCGCGAAGCGGGCATCAAGGACATCCAGACGCTCTACACGAACGATCTGGACCAGGGCCCGTACATCTCGTCGACGCTGCGTGTCGACGAAACGACCGACAAGACGGCCGCGCGCATCGCGATCTACCGCATGATGCGTCCGGGCGAGCCGCCGACCGAAGAAGCGGTCGAGGCGCTGTTCAACCGTCTGTTCTACAGCGAAGAAGCGTACGACCTGTCGAAGGTCGGCCGCATGAAGTTCAACCGCCGCGTCGGCCGCGACGAGATCGTCGGCCCGATGACGCTGCAGGACGACGACATCCTCGCGACGATCAAGATCCTCGTCGAGCTGCGCAACGGCAAGGGCGAAGTGGACGACATCGACCACCTCGGCAACCGTCGCGTGCGTTGCGTCGGCGAACTGGCGGAAAACCAGTTCCGCGCGGGTCTCGTGCGTGTCGAGCGCGCGGTCAAGGAACGCCTCGGCCAGGCCGAAAGCGAAAACCTGATGCCGCACGACCTGATCAACTCGAAGCCGATTTCGTCGGCGATCCGCGAGTTCTTCGGTTCGTCGCAGCTGTCGCAGTTCATGGACCAGACCAACCCGCTGTCGGAAATCACGCACAAGCGCCGTGTTTCCGCACTGGGCCCGGGCGGTCTGACGCGCGAACGCGCAGGCTTCGAAGTCCGCGACGTGCACCCGACCCACTACGGTCGCGTGTGCCCGATCGAAACGCCGGAAGGTCCGAACATCGGCCTGATCAACTCGCTCGCGCTGTACGCGCACCTGAACGAGTACGGCTTCCTCGAGACGCCGTACCGCAAGGTCGTGGACAGCAAGGTGACCGACCAGATCGACTACCTGTCGGCGATCGAGGAAGGCCGCTACATGATCGCGCAGGCGAACGCCGCGATCGACGAGAACGGCCAGCTGATCGACGAACTCGTGTCGTCGCGCGAAGCCGGCGAAACGATGATGGTCACGCCGGATCGCATCCAGTACATGGACGTCGCGCCGTCGCAGATCGTGTCGGTGGCAGCCTCGCTGATTCCGTTCCTCGAGCACGATGACGCGAACCGTGCACTGATGGGTTCGAACATGCAGCGTCAGGCCGTGCCGTGTCTGCGTCCGGAAAAGCCGGTTGTCGGTACGGGCATCGAGCGCACCTGCGCGGTCGACTCGGGTACGACGGTCCAGGCGTTCCGCGGCGGTGTGGTCGACTACGTCGACGCAGGCCGTATCGTGATTCGCGTGAACGACGACGAAGCGGTCGCGGGTGAAGTCGGTGTCGACATCTACAACCTGATCAAGTACACGCGTTCGAACCAGAACACGAACATCAACCAGCGTCCGATCGTGAAGATGGGCGACAAGGTCTCGCGCGGCGACGTGCTGGCCGACGGCGCCTCGACGGACCTGGGCGAGCTCGCGCTCGGCCAGAACATGCTGATCGCGTTCATGCCGTGGAACGGCTACAACTTCGAGGATTCGATCCTGATCTCGGAGAAGGTGGTCGCTGACGATCGCTACACGTCGATCCACATCGAGGAGCTGAACGTCGTCGCACGCGACACGAAGCTCGGGCCGGAAGAAATCACGCGCGACATCTCGAACCTGGCGGAAGTCCAGCTCGGCCGTCTTGACGAATCGGGCATCGTGTACATCGGTGCGGAAGTCGAAGCAGGCGACGTGCTGGTGGGCAAGGTCACGCCGAAGGGCGAGACCCAGCTGACGCCGGAAGAGAAGCTGCTGCGCGCGATCTTCGGCGAGAAGGCTTCGGACGTGAAGGACACGTCGCTGCGCGTGCCGTCGGGCATGAGCGGCACCGTGATCGACGTCCAGGTGTTCACGCGTGAAGGCATCCAGCGCGACAAGCGTGCGCAACAGATCATCGACGACGAGCTGAAGCGCTACCGTCTCGACCTGAACGACCAGCTGCGCATCGTGGAAGGCGACGCGTTCCAGCGTCTCGCGCGCATGCTCGTGGGCAAGGTCGCGAACGGCGGTCCGAAGAAGCTCGCGAAGGGCACGAAGATCGACCAGGCTTACCTGGAAGACCTCGACCACTACCACTGGTTCGACATCCGCCTGGCGGACGACGAGGCAGCGGCGTCGCTCGAAGCGATCAAGAACTCGATCGAAGAGAAGCGTCACCAGTTCGACCTCGCGTTCGAAGAGAAGCGCAAGAAGCTCACGCAAGGCGACGAACTGCCGCCGGGCGTGCTGAAGATGGTCAAGGTGTACCTCGCGGTGAAGCGCCGTCTGCAGCCGGGCGACAAGATGGCAGGCCGTCACGGTAACAAGGGCGTCGTGTCGAAGATCGTCCCGATCGAAGACATGCCGTACATGGCCGATGGCCGTCCGGCAGACGTCGTGCTGAACCCGCTCGGCGTGCCGTCGCGGATGAACGTGGGTCAGGTTCTGGAAGTGCACCTCGGCTGGGCCGCGAAGGGCCTCGGCTGGCGTATCGGCGAAATGCTGCAGCGTCAGGCGAAGATCGAGGAACTGCGCACGTTCCTGACGAAGATCTACAACGAGTCGGGCCGCCAGGAAGATCTGGAAAGCTTCACCGACGACGAGATCCTCGAACTCGCGAAGAACCTGCGCGAAGGCGTGCCGTTCGCGACGCCGGTGTTCGACGGTGCGACCGAGGAAGAAATGGGCAAGATGCTCGACCTCGCGTTCCCGGACGACATCGCCGAACAGCTCGGCATGAACCCGTCGAAGAACCAGGTTCGCCTGTACGACGGCCGCACGGGTGAAATGTTCGAACGTCGCGTGACGCTCGGCTACATGCACTACCTGAAGCTGCACCACTTGGTCGACGACAAGATGCACGCACGTTCGACCGGCCCGTACTCGCTCGTCACGCAGCAGCCGCTGGGTGGTAAGGCGCAGTTCGGCGGCCAGCGTTTCGGTGAAATGGAAGTGTGGGCGCTCGAAGCGTACGGCGCGTCCTACGTGCTGCAGGAAATGCTGACGGTGAAGTCGGACGACGTGACCGGCCGGACGAAGGTGTACGAAAACCTCGTCAAGGGCGATCACGTGATCGATGCAGGCATGCCGGAATCCTTCAACGTGCTCGTGAAGGAAATCCGCTCGCTCGGTATCGATATCGATCTCGACCGCAATTAATCGGACTACGGAGAGAAAGCAATGAAAGCTCTGCTCGATCTATTCAAGCAAGTCCAACAGGAAGAAGTTTTCGACGCGATCAAGATCGGTCTGGCCTCGCCCGACAAGATCCGTTCGTGGTCGTTCGGCGAAGTGAAGAAGCCGGAGACCATCAACTACCGTACGTTCAAGCCGGAACGCGATGGTCTGTTCTGCGCGAAGATCTTCGGGCCGATCAAGGACTACGAGTGCCTGTGCGGCAAGTACAAGCGCCTGAAGCACCGCGGCGTGATCTGCGAGAAGTGCGGCGTCGAAGTGACGCTGGCGAAGGTGCGTCGCGAACGGATGGGCCACATCGAGCTGGCCTCGCCGGTCGCGCACATCTGGTTCCTGAAGTCGCTGCCGTCGCGTCTGGGCATGGTGCTCGACATGACGCTGCGCGACATCGAACGCGTGCTGTACTTCGAAGCGTACGTGGTGATCGAACCGGGCATGACGCCGCTGAAGGCGCGGCAGATCATGACCGAAGAGGATTACTACAACAAGGTCGAGGAATACGGCGACGAATTCCGTGCCGAGATGGGCGCGGAAGGCGTGCGTGAACTGCTGCGCGCGATCAACATCGACGAGCAGGTCGAGACGCTGCGCACCGAGCTGAAGAACACCGGCTCGGAAGCGAAGATCAAGAAGTACGCGAAGCGCCTGAAGGTCCTCGAGGCATTCCAGCGCTCGGGCATCAAGCCCGAGTGGATGATCCTCGAAGTGCTGCCGGTGCTGCCGCCGGAACTGCGTCCGCTCGTGCCGCTGGACGGCGGCCGTTTCGCGACGTCGGACCTGAACGACCTGTATCGCCGCGTGATCAACCGTAACAACCGGTTGAAGCGCCTGCTCGAGCTGAAGGCCCCTGAAATCATCGTCCGCAACGAAAAGCGGATGCTGCAGGAAGCCGTCGACTCGCTGCTCGACAACGGTCGTCGCGGCAAGGCGATGACGGGCGCGAACAAGCGTCCGCTGAAGTCGCTCGCCGACATGATCAAGGGCAAGGGCGGTCGTTTCCGTCAGAACCTGCTGGGCAAGCGCGTCGACTACTCGGGCCGTTCGGTCATCGTGGTCGGCCCGACGCTGAAGCTGCACCAGTGCGGCCTGCCGAAGCTGATGGCGCTCGAGCTGTTCAAGCCGTTCATCTTCAACAAGCTGGAAGTGATGGGCGTCGCTACGACCATCAAGGCTGCGAAGAAGGAAGTCGAGAACCAGACGCCGGTGGTGTGGGACATCCTCGAAGAGGTGATCCGCGAGCACCCGGTGATGCTGAACCGTGCGCCGACGCTGCACCGTCTCGGTATCCAGGCGTTCGAGCCGGTGCTGATCGAAGGCAAGGCAATCCAGCTGCACCCGCTCGTCTGCGCGGCGTTCAACGCCGACTTTGACGGTGACCAGATGGCCGTTCACGTGCCGCTGTCGCTCGAAGCGCAGATGGAAGCGCGCACGCTGATGCTCGCGTCGAACAACGTGCTGTTCCCGGCCAACGGCGATCCGTCGATCGTGCCGTCGCAGGATATCGTGCTGGGTCTGTACTACGCGACCCGCGAAGCGGTCAACGGCAAGGGCGAAGGCCTGTCGTTCACGGGCGTGTCGGAAGTCATCCGCGCGTACGAGAACAAGGAAGTCGAGCTGGCCTCGCGCGTCAACGTGCGGATCACCGAAATGGTCCACAACGAAGACAAGTCGGAAGGCGCGCCGCCGTTCGTGCCGAAGATCTCGCTGTACGCGACGACCGTCGGTCGCGCGATCCTGTCGGAGATCCTGCCGCACGGCCTGCCGTTCTCGGTGCTGAACAAGCCGCTGAAGAAGAAGGAAATCTCGCGCCTGATCAACACGGCGTTCCGCAAGTGCGGTCTGCGCGCGACGGTCGTGTTTGCCGACCAGCTGATGCAGTCGGGTTTCCGTCTCGCGACGCGTGCCGGCATTTCGATCTGCGTGGACGACATGCTCGTGCCGCCGCAGAAGGAAACGATCGTCGGCGACGCCGCGAAGAAGGTGAAGGAGTACGACCGCCAGTACATGTCGGGTCTCGTCACCGCGCAGGAACGCTACAACAACGTGGTCGACATCTGGTCGGCAACGTCGGAAGCGGTCGGCAAGGCGATGATGGAGCAGCTGTCGACGGAGCCGGTGACGGACCGCGACGGCAACGAGACGCGCCAGGAGTCGTTCAACTCGATCTACATGATGGCCGACTCGGGCGCCCGGGGTTCGGCGGTTCAGATTCGTCAGCTGGCCGGTATGCGCGGCCTGATGGCGAAGCCGGACGGCTCGATTATCGAGACGCCGATTACCGCGAACTTCCGCGAAGGTCTGAACGTGTTGCAGTACTTCATCTCGACCCACGGTGCACGTAAGGGTCTGGCTGATACGGCACTGAAGACCGCGAACTCGGGTTACCTGACGCGTCGTCTGGTCGACGTCACGCAGGATCTGGTCGTGGTGGAAGACGATTGCGGCACGTCGAACGGCGTGGCGATGAAGGCGCTGGTCGAAGGCGGTGAAGTCGTCGAAGCGCTGCGCGACCGTATCCTCGGCCGCGTCGCGGTCGCGGACGTCGTGAACCCGGAAACGCAGGAAACGCTGTACGAATCGGGCACGCTGCTCGACGAAACGGCGGTCGAGGAAATCGAACGCCTCGGCATCGACGAAGTGCGCGTGCGCACGCCGCTGACCTGCGAAACGCGTTACGGCCTGTGCGCGGCCTGCTACGGCCGCGACCTCGGCCGCGGCTCGCTCGTGAACGTCGGCGAAGCCGTCGGCGTGATCGCGGCGCAGTCGATCGGCGAACCGGGCACGCAGCTGACGATGCGTACGTTCCACATCGGTGGTGCGGCATCGCGTGCGGCAGTGGCCTCGTCGGTCGAAGCGAAGAGCAACGGTATCGTCCGCTTCACGGCGACGATGCGCTACGTCACGAACGCGAAGGGCGAGCAGATCGTCATTTCGCGTTCGGGCGAAGCGATGATCACCGACGACTTCGGTCGCGAGCGCGAGCGTCACAAAGTGCCGTACGGCGCGACGCTGCTGCAGCTCGACGGCGCGACGATCAAGGCCGGCACGCAGCTCGCCACGTGGGATCCGCTGACGCGCCCGATCATCACCGAGTACGG
>NZ_JBYQCG010000144.1:0-8890 GCF_057837105.1 Burkholderia sp. APQ4-4ca
TTCTTGCCGTGCGGCGTCAGATCGCACGAAAAGATCTGCCCGTCGTCCTTCAGCACTTCGCCGGCGCCGAACGTCAGCACGTCGGCCACGCGGCCGGCTTCGTACGTCGAATCCTTGACGCACAACCCGGCCTCGGCCGTGATCAACGCCGCGATCTCCGCCGTACGCGCACGCACGACGTCGGCCGCGCGGCGCAGGATCGCCGCACGCTCGTGACGCGTGAGCGTCGGCCGGTATGCACGCGCGATGGCGAAGGCGCGGCGCACGTCGTCGAGCGTCGCCTTCGGCACGGTGCCGACCAACGCGCCGTCGTACGGGTTGCGTACTTCGATCACCGCGTCGCGGTAGATCTTTTCACCGTCGATTCGCAGTGCTTCGCGACGAAGCTCGCGAACATCCGTCGATGCTGCCATGGCGTTCATGACTGTCTCCTGGCGGATGCGTCCGCGTCACTGCAGATGGTTGAGCGCGATGTCGAGGATGTCGAAGTTGCGCAGCCGCGCGCGGCCGGTGACGTGGGCCGCGACCGGCTTGCTGAAGATCAGCGGCACGATCTGCTCGGAGATCCCGCCGTGCGAGCGCAGCGGCACGTCGAGGCCCGACAGGTCGTGCTTGATGCGGCGCGTGCCGAGCACGACGTCCTGCTTCGAGATCACGATCAGGTCGCCCATCCGCGCGGGCGGCAGCTCGAAGCGCGCGCAGCCTTCGGCGCCCGTCAGCACGACCTCGATGCCGTCGACCGCGGCGAGCCGCGCGCGCAGCGCATCGGCATCGGGCGTCGCCGACACGTAGACGGTCGCGAACGAACCGAGCGCGCCGTGGTGCACGACGTACGGATCGGTAATCGGCAGGATTACGCGCGCCGCATCGTGGCCGAGCCATTCGTCGAACAGCTCCTGCAGGTAGATCACGTTCGGCTTGCCGGTCGCGTCGTCGTGCTTCGCGTTCATCCCGTGATCGGCGGTGATCGCGACGATCGCGCCGAGTTCGTCGAGGCGCTGCAGGTAGGTGTCCATCATCGCGTAGAACGCGTTCGCGCCGGGCGTGCCGGGCGCGCACTTGTGCTGCACGTAGTCGGTGGTCGACAGGTACATCAGGTCGATCGGGCGCGTCTCGAGCAGGCGCACGCCGGCCGCGAACACGAATTCCGACAGATCCGCGCTGTACACGCTCGGCAACGGCTTGCCGACCAGCTCGAGCACGTGGTCGATGCCGTTTTCGGCGACGCTCGCTTCGTCGGCCTTCTCCGACGAGAAGCAGATGCCCTTCAGCCCCTTGCCGAGCAGGCGGCGCAGCTTGTCCTTCGCGGTGACGACCGCGACGCGTGCCCCCTGTTCGGCGAAAGTCGCGAGCACGGTGGGCGCGACGAGGTACTTCGGATCGTTCATCAGCACCTCGGCGCCGGTGTCGCGATCGTAGAAGTAGTTGCCGCTGATCCCGTGGATCGCCGGCGGCACGCCGGTGACGATCGACAGGTTGTTCGGGTTCGTGAAGCTCGGCACCACGCACTCGCCCTTGAGCGCCGTGCCCGGCTTCAGCAGCGTGCGCAGGAACGGCGCGACGCCGGCCTCGGCGGCCTCCTCCAGATATTCGTATGCGCAGCCATCCACGCAGACGACCACCACGGGCCGGCTCATCCAGTTGTAGCGGCGGCCGTTCACTTCCACGGATACAGGCGTTTCGGTCATGACGTTCGTTCCTTTCCGATCGAAGGGGTGAGCCGTCGGCGCCGCCCCGCGCCGAAGGGAAGTGTTTTCAGGCTTGACATTAAAAGGGATGATTTGTAGATTGTCAACAACATGCAAAGAACAGAAAGCAAATGGCTGACAGGTGAGGAGCATGAAGGGGGCGAGTACCCGGCCGTCTCGTGGCGCAGCGCGGTTTTTATCAGGCGGTCAAAAAGCGCGGCTACAGTCGGTGTCGGCACAAGCTCGCCGAGGTCGACGCGTTCCGCGTCGGCTGCATCGGCCACTTCGGCGAAGCCGGTATGCCGGAAGCAGGCACCGCGATCGCCGACACGCTGAACGCGATGAGCCGCCGCCTGTCTGCGGGCGCGGTGGCCTGACTCGACGAATCGGGCCCCCAGGACGGCGCGCCGGCGTGCATCGCGGTGTGGCGGTGCCGGTTTCGCGTTCGCACTGGTTTTCGTTTTTGCGCCGTGTGCGGCACGGCAACCTCCCATCCTCACTGATACGACATCCGATGCGCCCCTTCTGGATCGAACAAGCGCTGTTCAACGACGGCGATCTCGCCCCCGCGCTGCAAGGCGCGACGCAAGCCGACGTGTGTATCGTCGGCGGCGGCTTCACGGGCCTCTGGACCGCGATCCAGGCGAAGCAGCAGCACCCCGCGCTCGACATCGCGATCCTCGAGGCCGACCTGTGCGGTGCCGGCGCGAGCGGACGCAACGGCGGCTGCCTGCTCACGTGGTCCGCGAAATTCCTGACGCTGCGGCGCCTGTTCGGCGAAGCCGAGGCGATCCGGCTCGTGAAGGCATCGGAAGCGGCCGTGCAGCACATCGCCGATTTTTGCCGCGCGCACGACATCGATGCGGAGCTACGGCTCGACGGCACGCTGTACACCGCGACGTCGCGCGCGCAGGTCGGCACGCTCGCGCCGGTGCTCGATGCGCTCGCCGCGTGCGGCATCCACAGCTACGAGCCGCTGCCGCCCGCCGAAGTCGCGCGCCGCTCGGGCTCCGCGCGCAATCTCGACGGCGTGTACTCACCGATCGCCGCGACCGTCCATCCCGGCAAGCTCGTGCGCGGGCTGCGCCGCGTCGCGCTTGCGATGGGCATCCGGATCTACGAGCGCACGCCGATGCTCGACTTCGCGGCCGGCCAGCCGGCCGTCGTGCGCACGCCGTCCGGCAGCGTGAGCGCGGGCAAACTCGTGTTCGCGATCAACGCATGGATGGCGAGCCGCTTCCCGCGGTTCGAACGGACGATCGCGGTCGTGTCGAGCGACATGGTCATCACGGAGAAATGTCCGGATCTGCTGGAGAAGACCGGCCTCGCGGACGGCGTGTCGGTGCTCGATTCGCGGATCTTCGTGTACTACTACCGCACGACCGTCGACGGTCGGCTGATGCTCGGCAAAGGCGGCAACACGTTCTCGTGGCGCAGCCGCATCGCGCCCGTGTTCGACCGACGCTCGCCGTACGAGGCGCAGCTCACGCGCAGCCTGCGCGAATTCTTCCCGACGCTTGCCGGCGTGCCGATCGCCGCGAGCTGGAACGGGCCGTCGGATCGCTCGGTGACGGGCTTTCCGTTCTTCGGCCGCCTCGACGATGCGCCGAACGTGTTCTACGGCTTCGGCTATTCGGGCAACGGCGTCGGGCCGACCTACATGGGCGGGCAGATCCTGTCGTCGCTCGTGCTCGGCCTGGACAACGCGTGGACATGCAGCCCGATCGTGCGCGGCCCGCTCGGCCATTTCCCGCCGGAGCCGATCCGTTATGTCGGCGCGCACGTCGTGCGCAACGCGATTCGTCGCAAGGAACGCGCGGAGGACGAGAGCCGTCAGCCGTCGGCTCTCGATACGTGGCTCGCGAAGTTTGCGAGCGCGGCGGGGAAGGCCGACAAGGCGTGACTAGATCATTCGGATCACGTATCGAATCGCCTGCCGCGCAGGCGGACCGCGTCGCATCACGGTACGATTGGCGATCTCGTCAATCCATCTGAAGAATGATGCGCTTTCTGCTGTTCGCCGCGCTCGTCGTGACGATCGGTGCGTGCTCGAAATCGAGAGATGGAAAATGGACGGCGCTTCGTGACATGCCGGCGATCACCGCATTCGGCCGGCATCATCAACGTCGAGCGAAGCGACAGCCGTGATCCGGCCGCTCCGCGGCCTTTGAACGTGCGGTGACCGGTAACGCGACAGCTTACGCGCCGGCTTTCTCCCGCGCCGCCTTGCCCGTCGCCGGCATCCCCTGCTCATGCGTGCGACGCATCCGCGCGAGACCGTGCGCGACGTGCTCGCGCACGAGCGCGACGGCCTTGTCCTCGTCGCCGGCCGCGAGCGCCTGCACGATCTTGTCGTGCTCGGCCGCCGACACCGCGATCGCCCCCTTCTCGGCCTCGATCGCCGCCTGGCGCAGCAGGCCGAGCTGGCGCACGAGCCGCCGGTAGGTATCGGTAAGATGCGTATTGCCGACGCCGACCACCATCGCGTCGTGGAACTGCACGTTCAGCTCGGTGTAGCGCGTGACGTCGCGCGTCTTCGCGGCATCCTTCATCGACTGGATGATGCCTTTCAGCACTTTCAGCGTATCGGGCGAGATGCGCTTCGCGAGCGCGCGCGCGACCGACTCGTCGAGCATCGCGCGCACTTCGTAGATCTCCTCCGCCTCGCGCAGCGGCACGACGCGCACGGTCACACCGCGGTTCTTCTCGTTGCGCAGCAGGCCGGCCTGTTCGAGCGCGCGAAACGCTTCGCGCACCGGGCCGCGCGACACGTTCAGCTTCGTCGCGATATCGACTTCGTTCAGCTTTTCGCCCGGCGCGTATTCGCCGGACACGATTGCACGCTCGAGCATGTCCTGGACGATCATCGCGAGCGACTGGCTTTGCAGGAGTTCGATGGCGCTGAGCGCGTTCGGGGCAGTCATGAGTAGGCGGGGAGCGGGGCTGTCGGTGAAAACGAGGGCGCCATGTCGGCGAACGCTCGTTGTATACGCTCGGCCCGACATATTGTCAACAGTATTCAGTCTCCAAAGGCCGCGCCTGCGTGCGAAGCACACCCGACATGCAACCGACACGCCGCTACGGGGTACGGCCGGTGAACGCGCTAAACCGCCGCGCGCTCACCGCTTCCCCACATGACCCGGCGCTTTTCCCGCGCCTTCCCTCGTTGTTTTCCTCGTGCCTTCCTTCTGTCGTGGCGCCTAGCGTCACTTCGGCAGCGCCGGGATCATCCAGGTCAGCACGTGCTGTTGCAGGAACACCAGCACGCCGAGCAGCAGCGTGAGGATCACGCTGTGCCAGAAGGTGCGTGCGAACACGACGCCTTCCTGCCCTTTCAGGTCCGTCGTCGACACGCCCGTCGCGATGTTCTGCGGCGAGATCATCTTGCCCATCACGCCGCCCGACGAGTTCGTCGCGGCCATCAGCACCGGATCGAGGCCGAGCTGCCGGGCAGCCACGACCTGCAGGTTGCCGAACAATGCGTTGCCCGACGTGTCGCTGCCGGACAGGAACACCGCGATCCAGCCGAGCGACGCGGACACCAGCGGGAACAACGCGCCCGTCGACGCGACGCCGGTGCCGAGCGTGTAGCTGATGCCGGAGTAATTCAGCAGGTACGCGAGCCCGACGATCATCATCACCGTGACGATCGCGATCCACGTCTGCCGCCACGTCTTCACCACGCATTCGACGAACGCGCCGGGGCCGGTGCGCGTCAGCGCGGCCGTGATGATCGCCGACACGAGGATCGCGGTGCCCGTGCCGAGCGGCTGGAAATCCCAGATCGCCGCATACGGCTTGTGATACAGCGACACGTACACGGCGTTGTGCAGGCCCGGCCACTTGATCTTCACGTCGCCGATCGCCGCGATGTTCGCGTGCACCCACACGATCACGACCACCGACACGACGAGCCACGGCAGCCAGCCGCCGAAGCCCGCGCGCGCGGCGCCGGCGGCGGCCGGCACGCTGCGCGCGAGCGCGTATTGCGGATCGGGCTGCGGCTTCCATACCTGCAGGAAGCCGATCGTCACGATCAGCGACGTGAGCGACGACAGCACGTCGGTGAGCTGGTAGCCGAGGAAGTTCGACGTGACGAACTGCGCGATCGCGAAGCTGCCGCCGGATACGAGCAACGCCGGCCACAGCTTCGCGATCGAGCGCAGCCCGCCATACGCGCCGACCACGTAGAACGGCAGCAGCAGCGCGAAGAACGGCAACTGGCGGCCGACCATCTGCGCGAGCGTCGCGGGCGGCAGCGACGTGACCGCGCCGAGCACGGTGATCGGCACGCCGAGCGCGCCGAACGCGACCGGCGCGGTGTTGAACAGCAGCGTATAGGTGAGCGCTTCGAGTGCGGGGAAGCCGAGCGCGATCAACAGCGCGCTCGTGATCGCGACCGGCGTGCCGAATCCGGAGATCCCTTCGAGCAGACAGCCGAACGAGAACGCGACGACGAGCAGCACGAGGCGGCGGTCGTCGGGCAGGTTGTCGAGCATCCACTGCCGGAACTGGTCGAAGCGGCCCGACTTCACCGCGATGTTGTACAGCAGCAGCGCGTTGAAGACGATCCACATCACCGGCACGACCGCGAGCGCCATGCCGGCGCCGACCGCGTCGAACGCGAGCCCGGCCGGCATTCCCCACGCGCCGATCGCGACCGCGAGGCCGGCGACGAGCCCGGCGAGCGACGCCTGCCACGCGGGGCGGCGCAGCACGCCGAGCGCGATCAGCGCGACCGCGATCGGGATCGCGGCGACGAGGAACGACAGGAGCAGCGAGTTCGCGACGGGCGTCAACGGTTGCGCGAAGGCGATGCCGGGCGGAAGGGCGTCGGTGGGGTTCATCGTGTCTCCAGAGTCGACCCGGGTTCGCATGTCGATGCGCCGGGTTCGGTACAAGGCGATGTCCTGCAGTCACGACCGTGCTGGGGCGCTTGCATACGCAACGACGTTGCGCGGCCAACCGATCGGTCGCTTAAAAGAGGTTAGGAGGCGCAACGCGCTTGTACAAGGGGGGAGAAGCCCGATGCGGGCGAGTCGATGCGAACCGGCCGCCGCATGATGACCGGCGGATGGCGCGCCGCTGTCGTGCTCGACAGGAAACCCGTCGCGACGGCTCACCGGTGCGCGCAATGTTGCGCGCCCGGAAAAGGTGACTGCCAGCCGCGACGATGTTTCGTTGGGCGTCCGAAGCCTAGACTGGCTGCATCGTTTCGGCCCGCGCCGCCAATGGCGCGGCACCGGAGCCTCACGGAGCCAACACGATGAAGACGATGAAACGCGCGGCATGCGCGTGTGTGCTGATCGGCGCGGCGTTCGCCGCTCACGCGCAAGCCGCGTCGACGCTCACGCGCGCGCAGGTCCGCCAGGAACTCGTGGAACTGCAGGCCGCGGGCTACCGGGCAAGCCTCGCAAGCAGTCCCGACTTTCCGCGGAACATGCAGGCGGTCATGCAGCGTGCCGCGCAGGCGCGCGGTGAGGGCGAAGCCGCCGGTTACGGCAGCAACGGCCGGGCGAATGGGGAATCGGGCAAACCGGCGCTGCCGCACGCAATCGATCGCGGCACCTATGCGCATCACTGACCGAACCGGATCGATCGCGCGGCAGCGGCGCGGCGCACCCCGCGCCGGCCGCATGCGCGATCGTCACACGCTGAAGCGGTTCAGCGTATAGGCGCGATAGGCGGCGACGAACGCGTCGAACGATCCGGCCTCCTTCGCTTCGAGCTCGGCCTGCTCGGCGAGCGACTTCGCGGCGAGCGCCTGTTCGGTGCGCAGCGTCTCGGCCGACGGCGGATGCGCACGGAAATGGGCGGCATGCGCTTCGCTCTGCGCGAGCCCGAACGCGAGGAACGACTGGCCGTTCTCGCGCATCGTGCGCAGCACGCGCGCGGACGGGGTGCGCTCCGGATCGGCGAGCTTCTCGCGCTGCGCGGCGATCGCGCGCGCATGTTCGTCGCCGCCGCGGATTTCGTCGAGCCGGCGACCGACGATTTCGATATCGGCCATCAGCTCGTCGGCCCACTGCTGCAGCGTGACCGGCTGGCCGTCACGCGTCAGCGTGAGCCCCGGCTGGCGGCCGTCCAGCGTCACGCTGCCGAAGTTCGCGTTCGCTTCCTTGTACGCGTCGCAGTCGAGCGGCGCGCTTTCGTCGAGCGCGCACGCGAGCAGGAACGCGTCGATGAAGCGCGCGGTCTCCAGCGCGATGCCGGTCGGCTCGAACGGATCGATGTCGAGGCAGCGCACCTCGATGTACTGCACGCCGCGCGACGCGAGCGCATGCAGCGGCCGCTCGCCCGAATACGTGACGCGCTTCGGCCGGATCGTCGAGTAGAACTCGTTCTCGATCTGCAGCACGTTCGTGTTGATCTGGATCCACTCGCCGTCGCGATGCGTGCCGATCGCCTCGTACGCCGGATACGGCTCGCTCACCGCCTTCGACAGCGCGTCGAGATAGCCAGGCAGCGTGTTGTAGTCGACGTGCAGCGCGGCCTGGGCCGTCGTGTTCGAGTAACCGAGATCGCTCATCCGCAGGCTGGTCGCATACGGCCGGTACAGCGTATCGGCGTCGAACGTGTCGAGCTGGTGCGGCTTGCCGCGCAGGAACTTCGTGTCGAGCACCGGCGACGCGCCGAACAGGTACATCAGCAGCCAGCTGCGGCGGCGGAAGTTGCGGATCTGCGCGAGATAGCGTTCCGACTGGTAATCGACGAGCGTCGCCGTCGACTCTTCGTCCGCATGCAGGCGCCGCCACACTTCCTCGTGCAGCGAGTAGTTGTAGTGGATGCCGGCGATGCACTGCATCGTGCGGCCGTAGCGATACGCGAGGCCGCGCCGGTACACCGTCTTCAGGCGGCCGATGTTCGACGTGCCGTAGTTGGCGATCGGGATCTCGTCGTCGGCCGGCAGCAGGCCCGGCATCGAGTCGTTCCACAGGATCTCGTCGCCGAGCGATGCATACACGTAGCGATGCAGATCGTCGAGGCGCTCGAGCGTGAGCGCGGCGTCGCGCTCCGCGGGCGTGATCAGTTCGATCAGCGCTTCGGAATAGTCGGTCGTCAGCGCCGGATGCGTGAGCGCCGAGCCGAGCGCGCGCGGATGCGGCGTGAACGCGATCATCCCGTCGCGCGTCACGCGCAGGCTTTCCTTCTCGATGCCGCGCAGGCCGTCGGGCAGATGCTGCCGCGTCGGGCCCGAGCTC
>NZ_JBYQCG010000145.1:0-41820 GCF_057837105.1 Burkholderia sp. APQ4-4ca
AACTCCTAAATAATTTTCCGGATTCTAACACAGCCCGATCCGGCGCTTAACTACCCTGGCCCAAAGCCCTTACGCCTTCCCGCGCCACAACTGCTTAGTGTTTCTTGGTGCCGTCACCGTCCTTCTTCAGCGCCTGCAGCGCTGCGAACGGATTCGGCCGTTTGCCTTCGTCCCCGGCTTCGTCGGACTCCTCGTCCGCTTCTTCCACGGGACCGCTCGCGCCCGACACGAGGCTTTCGTGAACTGCCGGGCAAACCTCGTGCTTGGGCACGAGCGGCAACGAAAGCAGCAACTCCTCTTCGATCAAGTCGACGAGATCGAACTGGCGTGAGCCCACGATCACATCGGCTTCATCGTCGTCGAGCGGAAATTCTTCAGCTTCTTCTTCGGTCGCGACGACCCGGTACGTCATGTCGACGTCGAACGTCTGGTCGTACGGCGTCACGCAGCGCTGGCACGTGAGCCACGCATGGCCGTGCACCGCGAGGCGCAGATACGGCTGCTGCCCGTCGGCGCCGTCGTCCTGCAATTCCTTCTGCGTGAACCCTTCCGCCTGCCACGTGAAGACCGTGTCGCGATCTGGCGCGTCCGTCGGCACTTCGTTTAACATGCGCGGCAGTTGCGAAAGGCGCACCGCCCCGGCTGCCTGCCGCCCGCTGCGGGCGAACTCGAACAGGTCGACCGCGTGCGGATCGAGCGCCGCCGCAGGTTTGCCAGAAGAAGTGTTCATGTGCGCTCCTGCCTACAGGCTGACTTGCGGATCCGGCTTGGCACCGCTCGCGTACGGCTCATCGAAGGATGACGTACTTTACTTCCGAAGACCCGGCAGGCGCCACCAACGAAAGCCTGCCGACGAAAAGCGGGAAAGCATACCTGTTTTACCTTTTGCGGTCAATCACTTAAGCTTGCGTCCGCGCAACGCCGCGCCCCACCTCACGACTCACCGATCCAACCGACCATGCCGGATACCGTTTGCCGCCCGCCGCGGCTGATTCTTGCCTCCAGTTCCCGCTACCGCCGCGCGCTCCTCGAGCGCCTGGGCGTGCCGTTCGACGTCGTGTCGCCCGACCTCGACGAAACCCCGCTCGCCGGCGAAACGCCGGCCGCGACCGCGCTGCGCCTCGCCGGCGCGAAGGCGCGGGCCGTGGCCGCGACGATCGACGCGCCGGACGGCGTGCTCGTGATCGGGTCGGACCAGGTCGCGACCTTCGACGGGCACCAGATCGGCAAGCCCGGCACGCACGAGCGCGCACTCGCGCAACTCGTGTCGATGCAAGGCCGCGACGTCGAATTCCACAGCGCGCTCTGCCTGTACGACAGCCGCACCGACGAAGCGCAGGTCGAGGACGTCGTCACGCACGTGCGCTTCCGTTCGCTGCCCGAGGCCGAACTCGACGCCTACCTGCGCGCGGAAACGCCGTACGACGTGGCCGGCAGCGCGAAGTCCGAAGGGCTCGGCATCGCGCTGCTCGACGCGATCGACTCGGACGACCCGACCGCCCTCGTCGGCCTGCCGCTGATCGCCCTCACGCGGATGCTGCGCGCCGCCGACTACCCGCTGTTCGCCATCCCCCGAGGAGACCGCGCATGACCGCCGGCACGCTTTATCTCGTCCCGAACA
Source organism: Burkholderia sp. APQ4-4ca (assembly GCF_057837105.1). Lineage (NCBI taxonomy): Bacteria > Pseudomonadati > Pseudomonadota > Betaproteobacteria > Burkholderiales > Burkholderiaceae > Burkholderia > Burkholderia sp. APQ4-4ca. The sequence continues at coordinate 1,622 of NZ_JBYQCG010000145.1, forward strand.
CGCTCGGCGAAGGCGACGAATCGATGCTCGCCGCCGTGCTGCCCGCCGCCGTGCAGGCGCGCGCCGGCACGCTCGGCTATTACATCGGCGAGAACGCGAAAACGACGCGTGCGTTTCTGAAGAAGATCGGTACGACGCGACCGATCCAGGAAATCGAGATCAGCGAGCTGAACGTCAATACGCCGGCCGGCGCCATCGACCGGCTGCTCGCGCCCGTGCTCGCCGGTGCGGACGCGGGCCTCGTGTCGGAAGCCGGCTGCCCGGCCGTCGCGGACCCCGGCGCGCTGCTGGTGCGCCGCGCGCACGAGCGCGGCGTGAAGGTCGTGCCGCTCGTCGGGCCGAGTTCGATCCTGCTCGCGCTGATGGCGTCGGGCCTGAACGGCCAGAGCTTCGCGTTCAACGGCTATCTGCCGGTCGATGCGGCCGCGCGCGCGAAACGGCTGCGCGAACTCGAGCAACTGTCGCGCAAGGCGCGCCAGACGCAGATCTTCATCGAAACGCCTTACCGGAATCACGCGATGCTCGACACGCTGGTCGCGACCTGCGCGCCGTCGACGCAGATCTGCGTCGCGGCCGACCTGACCCTCGCGACCGAGACGATCGCGAGCCGCACGGCGGCCGACTGGAAAAAAGCGCCTGTGCCGAATCTGCACAAGCGCCCTGCGATCTTCCTGCTGCTCGCCAATTGATGCCGAGAACGGCGACCAGCTGACTCGCCGAAAGGCGGGCCGTCGCGGCCCGCCGGTTGCCGTCAGCGCAGGCTGACCGACGCGCCGCCGGCCGTCAGCGCCTTCATCGCGGCGCCCCCGACGGCCGCGCCGAACTTGCGCGCGACGCGATTCGTCAGGCTTTCCTTCACCGTGTAGTCGACCAGATCCGGCGCCTTCAGCACGTCGCGCGCGACCGTATCGGTCGTGCCGTAGCCGTCGGCGAGACCGAGCTCGACGCTCTTTTCACCCGTCCAGAACAGGCCGGAGAACATGTCGGGCGTCTCGTGCAGCCGCTTGCCGCGGCCATCCTTCACCGCCTTGATGAACTGCGCATGCACCTGGTCGAGCAGTTCCTGCGCATGTGCGTCCATCTTCGGCGTTTCGGGCGAGAACGGATCGTAGAAGCCCTTGTTTTCGCCCGACGTATGCAGCCGCCGCTCGACGCCGAGCTTGCCCATCAGCCCGGTGAAGCCGAACCCGTCCATCAGCACGCCGATCGACCCGACGATACTCGCCTTGTCGACGAAGATCTTGTCGGCCGCGGACGCGATGTAATAGCCGCCCGATGCGCACATGTCGGTCACGACGACGTACAGCGGCTTGTCCGGATACTTGCCGCGCAACCGCCGGATCTCGTCGTAGACCATCCCGGCCTGCACCGGGCTGCCGCCCGGGCTGTTGATCCGCAGCACGACGCCGACCGTGCCGTCGTCGTCGAACGCGGCGTCGAGCGCCGTGTTGATGTCGTCGGCGTTCGCATTGACGCCGGCCGCGATCTCGCCGTCGATCGTCACGAGCGCCGTATGCCGCCCGCTCGACGAGAACTTCGAGTCGCTCGAGAAATCGATCAGCGCGAACGCGAACAGCACGAACACGCCGAGAAACGCGAAGCGGAAGAAGATCTTCCAGCGCCGTGCCGCACGCTGCTCCTTGACGGCCGCGAGCGCGATCCGCTCGAGCGCCGCGCGCTCCCAGCTCGGTTCACGGCTGTCGGGACGGGAGGAGGAATCGGGGGAATTCGGTTGGTCGGCCATGCAGTGGTGTCGTCAGTCGGTCGTGGCGGAAGTGGCAGGATGCAGATCGGCATCGGGCACCCAGAATACCGCACGGCCGTCGGGCGTGTCGCGCTCGTCGACCTCGACCGGCCGCAGGCGGCCGCCGCGGCATGGGCCGCCGACGCACTTGCCGGTATCCGGCGCGTAGATCGCGCCGTGTGTCGCGCACATCAGATAGAGGCCCGACGATTCGAAGAACTGCCCTTCGGCCCAGTCGAGCTCCATCGGCACGTGCGCGCAGCGGTTCAGGTAGCCGTAGGCGCGGCCGTCGTAGCGCACGAAAAACACGACGGCCTGCTCGCCGCGCAGCGTCGCGTCGACCCGCACGCCGGCCCCGCCGTCGGTCAGCGCGCTCGATGCGCACACGCGCACGGCGTCGGGCGCCGCGCTCATGCGTGCTCCCGCAGCCAGGCAGCCAGCGCGCCGACGTCCGGCGCGACGAAGCGCGGCGTGAGCGCCGCCAGCGCATCGGCCGTGTGCGCGCCGTACGCCACGCCGACGCCGGCCGCGCCGGCGCTGGCGGCCATCTGCAGGTCGTGCGTGGTGTCGCCGATCATCACGGTGCGCGACAGGTCCTGCCCCAATTCCCGCGACAACTCGTGCAGCATGGCCGGATGCGGTTTCGAGAACGTCTCGTCCGCGCAGCGCGTCGCGTCGAACCAGCTCGTCAGCTTCGACTGGTCGAGCACGCGGTTCAGCCCGACCCGGCCCTTGCCGGTCGCGACGGCGAGTAGATAGCCCGTGTCGCGCAGCTCGGCGAGCAGCTCGCGCACGCCGGCGAACAGGGCGATGCGCTGGTCGTCGAGCAGATAGTGATAGCGGTAGCGCTCGGCCAGCCGCGCGTAGTCGGACGGATCGAGGGTCGGAGCCGCGATCTGCAGCGCGTCGCGCAGCCCGAGGCCGATCACGTAGCGGGAAGCTTCGTCGGACGGCGTGGGCAGGCCGAGATCGCGGCATGCCGCCTGGATGCTGTGCGCGATGTGCGCGGTCGAATCCATCAGCGTGCCGTCCCAGTCGAAGACGATCAGGTCAAATTGCTGTCGGGCCATGCGGTTCAGGCGGTATCGCGCAATGCGCTGAGTTGATCGAGGAAGCGCCGGCAGTCGGCCGGCAGCGGCGCATCGAACTGCAGCGCCTCGCCGGTCAGCGGGTGCGCGAGCTTGAGGCGGTGCGCATGCAGGAACATCCGTTTCAGCGACGGCTGCGCGTTCGCGCGCGCCAGCGCCTTGTTCAGTGCGAAATCGCCATACTTGGCGTCGCCGGCGATCGGCAGGCCGAGATGCGCGAGGTGCACCCGAATCTGATGGGTCCGACCCGTTTTGAGTTCCGCTTCGACGAGCACGTAGTCCGGCCAGCGGTCGACGAGGTTGAACACCGTATGCGAGGCCAGCCCGTCGTCCTGCACGCGCACGCGGCGCTCGCCTTCCGGGGTCGAATACTTGAACAGCGGCGCCTTCACCGCGCGGCGGCGGCCCCAGTCGGGCTGCCATTCGCCGTGCGCGCACGCGAAGTAGCGCTTGTCCATCCGGTTCTCGCGGATCTGCTCGTGCAGGCCGACGAGCGCCGTGCGCTTCTTCGCGAGCATCAGGATCCCGGACGTCTCGCGGTCGAGCCGGTGCACCAGTTCGAGGAATTTCGCGCGCGGGCGCGCCTGGCGCATCTGCTCGATCACGCCGAACGCGACGCCGCTGCCGCCGTGGACCGCGACGCCGGCCGGCTTGTCGATGACGAGCATCGCGTCGTCCTCGTACAGCACGTCGAAATTCGCGGGCGGCACGACGGGCGTGTCGGCGCGCGCGAGGTCGGCCGCCGCCACGCGCACCGGCGGCACGCGGACGAGGTCGCCCAGTTCGAGGCGGTACTGCGCATCGATCCGGCCCTTGTTGACGCGCACTTCGCCGCTGCGGAGGATCCGGTAAATATGGCTTTTCGGCACGCCTTTACAGACGCGCAACAGGAAGTTGTCGATGCGCTGACCGGCCGAGTTTTCGTCGATCTCGATCATCGATACCTGGCCGCTTGCGACCGAATTCTGGGATATTTTGCCTAACTCATTCATACTGAATATAATTTTGCCCAGCCTGACGTTGTGGGTGGCCTGACCGGCCGGCCCCGGCTGAATCGGGCAAGGCGCAAGCGCAAACCGCTATTTTACTTGCGCCGGGGGTCCGCTGCTCGCCCCTAATCAAAGAGATGCAGCAAGTTGCACGCACGGCGCCGCCCGTCGGCAAGGATCGCGCCCACAGGCGGATTCGGTCGGCAAGGCGCCGCGGTAACGGAAAGTTGGTTGAAAAGAATTTGATCGGCAGCCCGACGGCGCGCAGTGCGTCCGCAGGCTGCCGGTTGCGAAAATTACGGCGTTGCGCCCGATTTGGCCCCGCGAAGCGTGCGGGGCTTGGCGACGTCAAACCAGGGAAGTACACCCCAAGCGGGAAAGTCGGGCTGGATTCGATACTCCCCGCTGCGGCCCAAGCCGCAGCATCTGCCGCCCGTCGGCGCGCGCGACGTATTGCGCGCGCCCGTGGCGATGCCCGGACAGGCTTAGCGCGCTTTTGCAGCGTGCGGTGTGTGAACGCCGTGCTTTGAAGCCGTATTCGCAGGTGCCCTATGGCCGCCGGCCCCGTCTTTCGGGCCCAAGCGCCTCTTCAGGCAATTCTCCCCGCCAGCATTCCCGCTCCAGCGTGCTCGTGACAACACAACAAGGTGCGGCCTGCCGTCGTTCCCGCCCTCGCGCCTGACAACCGCGAGGCGCCGGCAGCGGAGCCGCCTGGAGCCGTTCATGAAACGCATGCTGTTCAATGCGACGCAGCAGGAGGAGCTGCGCGTCGCCATCGTCGATGGGCAAAAGCTCATCGACATCGACATCGAAACCGCCGGGCGCGAACAGCGCAAAGGCAATATCTACAAAGGTGTCATCACCCGCATCGAGCCGTCGCTCGAAGCGTGCTTCGTCAACTACGGTGAAGACCGCCACGGCTTCCTGCCGTTCAAGGAAGTCGCCCGCCAGTACTTCAAGGACGGCATCGACATGCGCTCCGCGCGCATTCAGGATGCACTGCGCGAAGGCCAGGAGCTGATCGTCCAGGTCGAGAAGGAAGAGCGCGGCAACAAGGGCGCGGCCCTGACCACCTTCATCTCGCTCGCCGGCCGCTACCTCGTGCTAATGCCGAACAATCCACGCGGCGGCGGCGTGTCGCGCCGGATCGAAGGCGACGAGCGCCAGGAACTGCGCGAAACGATGGCGCAACTGCAGATTCCGGACGGCATGAGCATGATCGCCCGTACCGCGGGCATCGGCCGCAGCGCCGAGGAACTGCAGTGGGACCTGAACTACCTGCTGCAGCTGTGGCGCGCGATCGAAGCGGCGTCGCAAAGCGGCAACGCCGGCCAGCCGATGCTGATCTATCTGGAATCGAGCCTCGTGATCCGCGCGATCCGGGACTATTTCCAGCCCGATATCGGCGAAATCCTGATCGACACGAACGAAATTCACGATCAGGCCCGTGCGTTCATGGACATCGTGATGCCGGACAACGTCGCGAAGGTGAAGCGCTACCACGACGACGTGCCGCTGTTCTCGCGTTTCCAGATCGAGCACCAGATCGAAACCGCGTACTCGCGCACGGTGCCGCTGCCGTCCGGCGGCGCGATCGTGATCGACCACACCGAAGCGCTCGTCGCGATCGACGTGAACTCGGCCCGCGCGACCAAGGGCGCGGACATCGAGGAAACGGCCACCCGCACGAACCTCGAAGCGGCCGACGAAGTCGCCCGCCAGCTGCGCCTGCGCGACCTCGGCGGCCTGATCGTGATCGATTTCATCGACATGGAATCGGCGAAGAGCCAGCGTGAAGTCGAGCAACGCCTGAAGGATGCGCTCAAGCACGACCGTGCGCGCGTGCAGATGGGCAAGATTTCCCGCTTCGGCCTGATGGAGCTGTCGCGCCAGCGCCTGCGTCCGGCGCTGTCGGAAGGCAGCCACGTGACGTGCCCACGCTGCAACGGCACCGGCCACATCCGCGATACCGAATCGTCCGCGCTGCAGGTCCTGCGGATCATTCAGGAAGAAGCGATGAAGGAAAACACCGCGGCGATCCACTGCCAGGTGCCGGTCGAGGTGACCGCCTTCCTGCTCAACGAAAAGCGTCAGGAAATCAACAAGATCGAGTCGCGCTTCAAGGTCGGCATCGTGCTGATCCCGAACAAGCACCTCGATACGCCGCACTATAAGCTCGAGCGCCTGCGTCACGACGACGCGCGCCTCGACGATCCGCGCGCCTCCTGGAAGATGGCCGAGGAAGCGGCCCGCGAACTCGAGTCGGAAACCGGCTACAGCAAGCGTGCGGCCGAAGTGAAACCGAAGCAGGAAGCCGCCGTCAAGGGCATCACGCCCGAGCGTCCGGCCCCGAGCCCGGCGCCGCAGCGTCCGGTCGAACCGGTTGCGGCCCCCGCCCCGGCGCCCGTCGTCGCCGCAAGCGGCGGCTTCATCGGCTGGCTGAAGGGCCTGTTCGGCGTGTCGCCGGCACCGGCGCCCGCGCCGGTCGCGCCGGCACCGGTGAAGGAGCAGGCAGCCCGTCCGGCTCGTGACCGCACCGAAAAGACCGAGCAGCGCGGCGGCGATCGCAACCGCAACCGCCGCGGCGGCGCCCAGCAGGCGCAAGGCGGCCGCGATCAGGCAGCCGCGGGCCGTGGCCAGCCGCAACGCCAGGAACGCGAAGGCAAGGAAGTGCGCGAACCGCGTGAAGGCCGTGAGCCGCGCGAGGGTCGTGAGCTGCGTGAAGGTCGTGAGGGCCGCGAAGGTCGTGACAACCGTGAGGGTCGCGAAGGCCGCGAGGGCCGTGGCCCGCGCGAAGGTCGCGAGCCGCGTGAAGGCCGTGAGCCGCGCGAACCGCGCGAAAACCGCGAACCGCGCGAGCGCGTCGAACAGCCGGAAGGTGTCGAAGCCGCCGGCCGTGGCGAGCGCCAGGAACGCGGCGAGCGTCGCGAGCGCGGCGAACGCCGCAAGCCGACCCAGCATGCGGCCACGCTCGAAACCGTCACCCGCGGCGAAAACCATCCGGAGACGGAAACCGACAAGGCTGCGGCGGAAGCCCTGCCCGGCGCGGAACTGGCAGCCGATGCGGAAGCCGGCGCACGTGACGGCGAAGAACGCCGCCGTCGCCGTCGCGGCCGCCGCGGCGGTCGTCGCGAGCGCGAAGAAGACGGCTCGGTCGACCAGGCCGAGCAAGGCGCGGAAGGCGAAGTCGCGGCGCAAGCCGTGACGCCGGCCGCACCGGTCGCGGCCGAACCGGCCCACACGGCCGCACCGGCAGTCGTCGCAACCGTGGCGAGCGTGGTCGCCGTGGAAGCCGTCGTCGAGCAGCATGCCGCACCGGCCGCTGTCGAAGCGCAGCCGGCACCGGCACACGTCGAAGCGGCTCCGGCCGCCCCGGCCGAGCCCGTCGTCGCCGCCCAGGCAGCAGAACCTGCACCGGTCGCACCGGCGGTCGCGGAAGCGGGCCCGGCGCCGGTCGCGGTGTCGCCGACCGATGCGTTCGAAGTGCCGGTAGCGGCTCCGGCCGTTGTCGAAGCGCCGCAAGCCGCACCGGTCGAGCAGGCCGCACCGGCCGTCGCGATCGAAGCCGCTCCGGTGGCTGCCGAACCGGCACCGGTCGAAGCAGCGCCTGTCGAGGCAGCACCGGCCCAGGCCGTCGCCGCACCGGCACCCGCTCCCGCACAACCGGCAGCCGCGCCCGCTTCGGCGAGCCTGGATGTCGTGCTGGAGCAGGCCGGCCTCGTCTGGGTGAACACGGACGCCGACAAGTTCGCGGCCGCGCAGGAAGCCGCATCGCGACTCCCGCGCCCGGCCCGCGTGCCGCGCGAACGCAAGGTGCTGCCGCCGGCCGATACGGCCCCGATGCAGCAGGTCGAAACGACGCACCACTGAACGGCGCATCGCCCGACCAGGAAGCCCGCCTCCGGCGGGCTTTTTCACGTCCGCGCTGCGGGTTTCCGCCCACCGGCCCCGCCGGCCGGTTGCAGCTAAAATAGTAGTCTGGTTCGCACTTCTTCCAACATGTCCCGACGCATCATTCCCCTCGCCGACGTCAGCGGGATGCCGGACGTCTCCGGCGTCGCGCATGCCCCCGACGGCACGCTGGCCGACACGTTCGCCCGGCCGCTGCGCGATCTGCGCATTTCGGTGACGGATCGCTGCAACTTCCGTTGCGTGTACTGCATGCCGCGCGCGGTCTTCGACAAGGACTATCCGTTCCTGCCGCACAGCGCGCTGCTCACGCACGAGGAAATCGAGCGCGTGGCGCGGCTCTTCGTCGCGCACGGCGTCGAGAAGATCCGCATCACGGGCGGCGAGCCGCTGCTGCGCAAGAACCTCGAATTCCTGATCGAGCGCCTCGCGCGCCTGACGACGCACGCCGGCCGCCCGCTCGACCTGACGCTGACGACCAACGGCTCGCTGCTCGCGCGCAAGGCGCGCGCGCTGAAGGATGCCGGACTCACGCGCGTCACGGTCAGCCTCGATGCGCTCGACGATACGCTGTTCAAGCGCATGAACGATGCCGAATTCGCGAGCGCCGACGTGCTCGACGGCATCTTCGCCGCGCAGGCCTCGGGCCTCGCGCCGGTCAAGGTCAACATGGTCGTGAAGCGCGGCACCAACGACAGCGAGATCCTGCCGATGGCCGAGCGTTTTCGCGGCACCGGCGTGATCCTGCGCTTCATCGAATACATGGACGTCGGCACGTCGAACGGCTGGAACATGACCGAGGTGCTGCCGTCGGCGGACGTCGTCGCGCGCATCGCCGAACATTTCCCGCTCGTGCCGCTCGAGCCGCACACGGCAGCCGAGACCGCCCAGCGCTGGGGCTACGCAGACGGCAGCGGCGAGATCGGCGTGATCTCGAGCGTCACGCAGGCCTTCTGTGGCGACTGCACGCGCGCGCGGCTGTCGACCGAAGGCAAGCTGTACCTGTGCCTGTTCGCGTCGACGGGGCACGACCTGCGTGCGCTCGTGCGCGGCGGCGCGACCGATGCCGAGATCGCGACCGCGATCGCCCGCATCTGGCACGCGCGCACCGACCGCTATTCGCAACTGCGCGGCAGCGCGCCGGCCGACGCAGCGCCCGATGGCGCAGGCAAGCGCGTCGAAATGTCGTATATCGGCGGCTGACGCCCGCCGCTCTTCCCCCTTCGCGCGATGCCCGCTCCCGCCTCCCCGTCGATCGCCGGCCTGCTGCTCGCGGGCGGGCGCGCCACCCGCATGGACGGCGTCGACAAGGGCCTGCAACTGCTCGACGGTACGCCGCTCGCGCTGCACGTCCTACGCCGGCTGTCGCCGCAGGTCGACGAGACGCTGATCAGCGCGAATCGCCATGCCGATCGCTATGCCGAACTCGGCGCGCCGTTCGACGCGCGCATCGTCGCGGACGAAACGCCCGACTTCCCCGGGCCGCTCGCGGGCCTGCTCGCCGGCATGCGCGCGGCGCGCGCGCCGCTGGTCGTGTGCTCGCCGTGCGATACGCCCTATCTGCCCGCCGACCTCGTCGCGCGGCTGCATGCGGCGCTCGACGCACAACAGGCCGCCATCGCGATGGCGGTCACCGTCGACGCGCAGCAGATGCGCTCGCCGCAGCCGACGTTCGCGCTGCTGCGCACGTCGCTGGCGGACGACCTGGCCGCCCGGCTCGCGGCCGGCGACCGCAAGGTGCGTGCGTGGTACGCACGCCACACGACGGTCGAAGTCGAGTTTCGCGACGAGCGTGCGTTTTACAATGCCAACTCCTGGCAGGAACTCGCCGCGCTGGCCCGCCGCTGACGGCACCGCGCCGTTCCCGCCCGGTGTCCGCCACACGCGAAACCCGCGCCCCGGCACCCTCCTCGCGCCACCGGCCACGAACCCGATACGCCTTGCGGCGCAGTCCGACTGATGATCACGCAATCCTCGCCCGCCTCCCGAACCGCACCCGATCCCGATGCGCCGTTGTCGCTCGCCGACGCACAGGCGCTCGCGTGCCGCTTCGCGGTGCCCGTCGACGCGTGCGACACGGTGACGCTGCGCGATGCGCTCGACCGCGTGCTCGCGGCCGACGTGAATGCGCCGTTCGATATTCCCGCGTACGACAACTCGGCGATGGACGGCTATGCGTTCGACGGCGGCAGCGCCGCCCTTGCGTCGTCGCAGGGTGAGGTCGCGATGACGGTCGCGGGCACCGCGTTCGCCGGCCATCCGTTCGACGGTGCGGTGCCGACCGGCGCATGCGTGCGCATCATGACGGGCGCGCCGATGCCGGCTGGATGCGACACGGTGATTCCGCAGGAACGCGTGCGTGTAGAAGGCGACACGATCCGCTTCGCCGCGCACGACGTCGCGCGCGGCGCGAACTGCCGCAAGGCCGGCGAGGATCTCGCCGAGGGCGCCTGTGCGCTCGCCGCCGGCCGCATCCTGCGGCCGTCCGATCTCGGCCTGCTCGCGTCGTTCGGCATCGCCGACGTCACGGTGCGCCGGCGCGTGCGTGTCGCCGTGTTCTCGACCGGCGACGAGCTGCGCGAGCCCGGCGAACCGCTCGGCCACGGCGCGCTGTACGACAGCAATCGCGGCATGCTGATCGCGATGCTCGAACGGCTGCACGTGGACGCGATGGATCTCGGCATCGTCCGCGACGACCCGGCCGCGCTCGAAGCCGCATTGCGCGACGCCCTCGCCGCGCAGGCCGATGCAATCATCACGTCGGGCGGCGTGTCGGTCGGCGAAGCCGATTTCACGCGCGACGTGATGGCGCGGCTCGGCGACGTGACGTTCGCGAGTCTCGCGCTGCGGCCCGGCCGCCCGCTCGCGTGCGGCACGCTCGCCCGCGCGGCCGACGGCGCCGGTCGCGCGCTGTTCTTCGGCTTGCCCGGCAATCCGGTCGCGTCCGTCGTGACGTTCCATGCGATCGTGCGCCCCGCGCTGCTGACGCTGGCCGGCGCGCTGACGCCGGCGCCGGCCATGTACACGGCGCTCAGCACACAAGCGTTGAAGAAACGCCCCGGCCGCACCGACTATCTGCGCGGCGTCGCGACGCGCGCCGCCGACGGCCAATGGCACGTCGCGCCGGCCGGGTCGCAAAGCTCCGCGTCGCTGAGCGGTCTGGCGGCCGCCAACTGTTTCATCGTCCTGGGCCACGATGCCGCGGCAGTCGACGCGGGCGCCCCGGTCGACATCCTGCCGCTCGACGGCCTGATCTGAATTCCAATCGGTATATCTCTACGGGGGCAATCCGCACATGAAGAAGCAAATCTCGTCGATCGCCGCGGGGCAGACCGCAAAGGCGCTGATCCTCGTCTACCTGACGTTCAGCGTGCCGATCGTGCTGCTCGGCATCCTCGTCGCGTATATCCGTTACGGGATGGTCGAGTTGAGTACGATCCTGAGCGCGCTGCTGCTGAATGCGATCCTCGGTTTCGTGCTGCTGTGGATTGCATGCCTCGCGTACAACTGGGTCGCGTCGCGCTTCGGCGGCATCGAGATCGTGCTGTCCGATCCGCCGGAAGAAGCATGAGCGGCACGCCGCTGATCCGCGCGGCCGACCCGCGCGACGTCGGCGCGATCCTCGCGCTGATGCGCGAGCTGGCCGCGTTCGAAAAGCTCACGGCGCTGTTCGTCGCGACCGAAGCGGATCTCGCCGATGCACTGTTCGGCGAGCACCCGGCTGCCGAAGCGCTGGTGGCCGAGCGCGACGGCGCGATCGTCGCGTACGCGCTGTTCTTCCACAACTATTCGACGTTCCTCGGCCGCCGCGGGCTCTATCTCGAGGATCTGTACGTGCAGCCGTCGCAGCGCGGCACGGGCCTCGGCACCGCGATACTGCGCCAGCTCGCGGCACTCGCCGTCGAGCGCCGTTGCGCGCGCTTCGAATGGTCGGTGCTCGACTGGAACCAGCCGGCGATCGACTTCTACGAGAAGATGGGCGCGACCGTGCTGCCGGAGTGGCGCATCGTGCGCGTGACGGGCGACGCGCTGGACACGCTCGCCGCGCATTGAGCGCGAGCCGGCCGCGCCGGCGATCGCCGCAAAAGAAAACGGGCGCCGCGGCGCCCGTTTTTTCCGTCCGGCGGCGGCCGACAACGTGCGTCACGCGTCGTCCGCGTCGGCGCCTTCGGCCCCGTCCGCGCCGAGCAGCCCGGCCGCCGTGTCGCCCGGCAGCGCCTCGACCTGCTTCAGCTTGCGGCTCATCACACGCGTGCGCTGCTCGGCGGACTCGATCGAGCGCGTGACCGTTTCGAGCTGCGCCTTCGTGCGCGCGAGCACGTCGCCGAACTTGCCGAACTCGGTCTTGACCGCGCCGAGCACCTGCCAGACCTCGCTCGAGCGCTGCTCGATCGCGAGCGTGCGGAACCCCATCTGCAGGCTGTTCAACAGCGCGGTGAGCGTGGTCGGCCCCGCAACCGTCACGCGGTAGTCGCGCTGCAGCAGGTCGGTCAGCCCCGGGCGGCGCAGGATTTCCGCATAGAGCCCCTCGGTCGGCAGGAACAGCAGCGCGAAATCGGTCGTGTGCGGCGGCGCGACGTACTTCTCGGCGATCGTGCGCGCCTCCATCCGCACCCGCGCCTCGAGCGCACGCGCCGCCTCCTCGACGGCCACCGCATCGGCGCGCTCCTGCGCGTCGATCAACCGCTCGTAGTCTTCGCGCGGAAATTTCGCGTCGATCGGCAGCCACACCGGCGACGCGTCGCGCGTGCCGGCGTCGCGCCCCGGCAACCGGATCGCGAATTCGACGCGCTCGGTGCTCTTCGGCACCGTCGCGACGTTCTTCGCGTACTGGTCGGGCGTCAGCATCTGTTCGAGCAGCGCCTCGAGCTGCACTTCGCCCCAGGTGCCGCGCGTCTTCACGTTGGTCAGCACCTTCTTCAGGTCGCCGACGCCGGCCGCGAGCGTCTGCATCTCGCCGAGCCCGCGATGCACCTGTTCGAGCCGGTCCGACACGAGCTTGAACGATTCGCCGAGCCGCTGCTCGAGCGTCGCGTGCAGTTTCTCGTCGACGGTGCGGCGCATCTCCTCGAGCTTCGCCGCGTTGTTCGTCTCGATTTCCTTCAGCCGCTGTTCGAGCGTCGCACGCACTTCGCCGATCCGGCGGTCGTTCGCCTCGGTCAATTGCGTGAGCTGCCGGTTCAGCGTGTCGCCGAACACGCGCAGCGCGCCCGCCTGTTCCTCGCGCGCCTGCTGGGCCTGGCGCTGCACGCTCTCGCGCATCGCGTCGAACTGCTGCGCATTGCCGGCGACGAGCTTGCCGAGCTGCTGCGCGAACCTCTCGATCTGGTTGTTCTGCACGGTCGCCACGCTCGTCAGTTGCGCGGCGAGCGTCTGCTGCAACTGGGCGAAGCTGCCGACCAGCTCGGTGCGCGAGCCGCGTGCGTTCTCGACGATCTCGCCGCGCAATTCGCGTTCGAGCCGCTCGACCGCGCGCGCCTGCGCATGCGCGGCGTCCTCGATCTGGTCGCCGAGCACGGCCGCATCGTCGTGGCGGCCGCCGCCGCGCACGAGCGCGACGATCGCCACCGCGAGCGCGACGGCCAGCACGACGACCGCCGCCAACAACAACGTCATCGTCATGCGCGCGGCTTCCCGATCACGTCGGGGTTGATCGGATTCGGCGGCTGCCCCGCACGCGGCCCCTCGCCGAGCGCGGCGATCAGGTTGTCGGCGGCGAGGTTCGCCATCGCACGGCGGGTCTTTTCGGTCGCGCTCGCGATATGCGGCGTCAGCACGACGTTCGGCACCTCGAGCAGCGCCGGATGCACGCTCGGCTCGCCCTCGTACACGTCGAGGCCGGCCGCGGCGATCGTCCCGTCGCGCAGCGCGGCGGCCAGCGCCGCGTCGTCGACGATCCCGCCGCGCGCGATGTTGGTCAGCGTCGCCGTGGGTTTCATCTTCGCGAGTTCGGCCGCGCCGATCGTGTGATGGTTCTCCTTCGTGTACGGCAGCACGAGCACGACATGATCGGCGCGCGCGAGCAGCACATCCTTCGACACGTATTCGGCATTCAGCTCGGCCTCGATCTCGGGCGCGACGCGCGACCGGTTGTGATAGATCACCTGCATCCCGAAGCCGCGCGCGCGGCGCGCGAGCGCCTGGCCGATACGCCCCATCCCGATCACGCCGAGCGTCGAGCCGTGGATGTCGGTGCCGAGGAAGCCGTCGTACGCCCACTTCCGCCAATGACCGGCGCGCAACCAGTGTTCGGATTCGGCGATCCGGCGCGCGGCGGCCATCATCAGCGCCCAGCCGAAATCGGCGGTCGACTCGTTCAGCACGTCGGGCGTGTTGGTGCCGAGCACGTTCGCCGCGTTGAATGCGGCCATGTCGAAGTTGTTGTAACCGACCGCCATGTTCGCCACGACGCGCAGGCGCGGCGCCGCCGCGAGCGTCGCCGCGCCGACCGGATCGCCGGCCGTCAGCGCGCCGTCCTTGTCGGCCAGGCGCGCGGCGAGCGCGTCGGGCGCGAGCGCGTCGCCGTCGTTCCAGTCGACGTCGAAATACTGCTTGAGCCGTTCGATCACGTCCGGAAAGATCGGACGCGCGACCAGGATCTTCTGCATCGCCATCTCCGCATGCCGCGAACGGATCGCGGCGCGCCATGCGCCGCCGGAGCCGCCCGCTCGGGGTTGAAAAACGTCAGCTTACGCCGTGAAGAAAAGCCACGACGTCAGCAGGAATACCGGTATCAGCACGACGAGCGCCCAGCCGAGGTACGCGAAGAAGCTCGGCATCTTCACGCCGCGCGATTCGGCGATCGCCTTCACCATGAAGTTCGGTGCGTTGCCGATATAGCTGTTCGCGCCCATGAACACCGCGCCGGCGGAAATCGCGGCGAGCGTCGACGCGCCGGCCGTCATCAGCGTCTGCGCATCGCCGCCGGCGAGGTTGAAGAACACGAGGTAGGTCGGCGCGTTGTCGAGGAACGACGACAGGATGCCCGTCGCCCAGAAGTACATCGCGTCGACCGGCTTGCCGTCGGGCCCGGTGACGAGATGGACGATCTGCGCGAACGCGCCGTCGGCGCCCGCGCGCAGGATCACGATCACCGGCGCGATCGTCACGAAGATCCCCGCGAACAGCTTCGCGACTTCCTCGATCGGCGCCCAGTTGAACGCGTTGCCCTCGCGCGCGGAACGCGGCGTCAGCGCGAGCGACGCGAGCGTCACGACCACGAGCGCGACGTCGCGCACGAGATTCTGCAGCGCGACGTGCGTGCCCCACACGTCGAACGAGATGCCCGGCTTCCACACGCCGCTCATCAGCACGAGCGCGATCACGGCCGCGAGCAGCACGAAGTTGATCTTGCCGTCGATCGACAGCGCCGCGCCGTCGGGCGTCGGATCGAGCGCGGCCGGCCGCTCCTCGCCGCCCTTCCGGTAGAAGTACGTATCGAGCGCGAAGAACAGCGTCAGCAGCACCACGCAGATGAACAGCATCGGCAGTGCGAGATGGGTGGTCGTCCAGAAGAAGCTCACGCCGTTCAGGAAGCCGAGGAACAGCGGCGGATCGCCGAGCGGCGACAGCGAGCCGCCCGCGTTCGCGACGAGGAAGATGAAGAAGATCACGACGTGCACGACATGCTTGCGGTTGTCGTTGGCGCGCAGCAGCGGCCGGATCAGCAGCATCGCGGCGCCCGTCGTGCCCATCACGCTCGCGAGCAGCGTGCCGAGCGCGAGGATCGCGGTATTCAGCTTCGGCGAACCGTGCAGGTTGCCGTTCACGCAGATGCCGCCCGCGACCGTATAGAGCGCGGTGAGCAGCACGATGAACGGAATGTATTCCTCGAGCAGCGCATGCACGAGCGTGCCGAACGCGGCGCCCGCGCCGAACGCGACCGCGAACGGCGCGAGGAACACGATCGCCCAGCCTGCCGCGATCTTGCCGAAGTGGTGATGCCAGAACACGGGGGCGACGAGCGGGAACAGCGCGATGGACAGCAGGATCCCGGCGAACGGGATGCCCCAGAGCGCGGATAACGTGGCACCGTCGAGCGTGGCGGCCGATGCGAGCGCGGGAGCGGCGCCAAGCGCGATTCCCGACACCATGCCTGCCCAGGCGGCATGTCGTTTCATGCGGAACTTCCTTGTTCGAAACTGTGAATGGGGCGGGCGCGTCATGCGCCCCGTACGACGATCGCGTGCACGCGGTACGGGCCGTGCGCGCCCAGAATGATCGTTTGCTCGATGTCGCCCGTGCGCGACGGGCCCGACACGAAATTGACCGCGCGCGGCAGCTCGCCGCACTCCGCGCGAATCAGCGCGAACGCGTCTTCATGACCGGCGACGATACGCGACGCCGGCACGATCGCGAGGTGGGTTTCCGGCAGCAGGCCGGCCGATGCGTAAGTGTCGGGGCCGGACAGCAGCACCAGCGACCCCGTTTCGGCGGTTGCGCAGAAGCAGCCGGTCAGGCCGACGAGATCGCCGTCGCGCGGCTTGCGGCACTCGACCGACAGGCCGGCGCCGGCCCAGTCGAGATCGGCCAGCGTGCGCCATGCGACGGCCTGCGTCGGCAGACCATGAGCGGCAAGATAGCGGGCGGCGGCGGCAGGCACGTCGGCCAGCGTCGCGACTTCGTCGACCGTGGTCGACAGGCGCCCCGCTTCGTCGACGAACGCGGCGACGAGGTCGGCCGGCGCCGGCGGGCGCGGACCCTGCGGATGACGGGCGAGATAGTCGGCGACGCCGTCGCGCTCCGCTGCATCGGGTTCGGCCGCGCGCCCCTGCGCCGCGCGAATGCGCGCGAGGATCTGGCGACGGGCAGCGGAAGTGTCCATGAACGGTCCTCGTGACGTTGGCGTGCAATACGTCGGATTATACCGGCCACCCCTGCCGCGACACACCTTCGGCCGAACGGCCAACGCCTACTTCGACGTGTCTTCCTCGACCGGCTGCGCGATGCCGAACACCTGGCGCAGGTACGCGAGATAGGCCTTGTCGTCGCACATGCTCTTGCCCGGCGAATCCGACAGCTTCGCGACCGGCTGGCCGTTGCAGCGAACCATCTTGATCACGATCTGCAGCGGCACGTAGCCGAGATCGTTGGTGAGGTTGGTGCCGACGCCGAACGCAAGCTTGCAGCGGCCGCGGAACCGTTCGTACAGCTGCATGACCTTCGGGATGTCGAGCGCGTCCGAGAACACGAGCACCTTGGTGCGCGGGTCGCAGCGGTTCGCCTCGTAGTGGCGCAGCATCCGCTCGCCCCAGTCGAACGGGTCGCCCGAATCGTGACGCGCGCCGTCGAACAGCTTGCAGAAATACATGTCGAAGTCGTTCAGGAACGCGTCCATGCCGTAGACGTCCGACAGCGCGATCCCGAGGTCGCCGCGATATTCCTTCGCCCACATCTCGAAGCCGTAGATCTGCGAATCGCGCAGCCGCGGCCCGAGCGCCTGGCACGCCTGCAGGTATTCGTGCGCCATCGTGCCGAGCGGCGTGATGTCGTGCTTCATCGCGTACAGCACGTTGCTCGTGCCCGCGAACTGCGGGCCGAGCCCGTCGCGCAGCGTGAGCGCGACTTCCTCGTGCCAGACCTTCGAGAAGCGCCGGCGCGTGCCGTAGTCGGCGATCTTGCAGTCGGCGAACTCGGGCTTCGCGCCGAGCAGCTTGATCTTCTCGCGCAGCCGCTCGCGCCCCTCGCGATAGTCCGGCTCGCGTTGCGTGTTGCGGAAATAGACTTCGTTGACGATCGCGAGCACCGGAATCTCGAACAGGATCGTATGCAGCCACGGCCCCTCGATCACGACGTCGATCTCGCCGTTGCCCTTCGGCGACGGCGTGATCGAAATGTACTTCTCGTTCAGGTGGAACAGCGCGAGGAAGTCGACGAAGTCGCTCTTGATGAAGCGCATCCGCCGCAGGTAGTCGAGTTCGACGTCGGCAAAGCGCAGCGAGCACAGGCCGCGCACCTCGTCGCGAATCTCGTCGATGTACGGCACGAGATCGACGCCGGGCGTGCGGCAGCGGAACCGGTATTCGACGTTTGCAGCGGGAAAGTGATGCAGGACGACCTGCATCATCGTGAACTTGTAGAGATCCGTGTCCAGCAGCGAAGTGATGATCATGATGACGGCAGCGCCAATATCGTGACAGGGCACCGGCGCACCGCGCGCCGCCCGGTCTGCCGGCCATGTTACCCGAATGCGGGCCGGACCATCGTGAAACCGCGCCGCCGCGTCGCGCCCGTGCGTGGCGTGCGGGTACGCGTGTCGCGCATCCCATAAACTAATCACGAAACGATATAAGCCGGATAGCCGAGCTCGTCATGCGGTTTTGGCGCTTCAGTTACAATGCCGCTTTTGGCGCAAACGCCACCCCATATATACCGCCAAGCAGGAGCGTTTTGATGACTCACGTTGTGACCGAAGGCTGCATCAAGTGCAAATACACGGATTGCGTGGATGTGTGCCCGGTGGATTGCTTCCGTGAAGGTCCCAACTTTCTCGCCATCGATCCGGACGAGTGCATCGACTGCGCCGTGTGCGTCGCCGAATGCCCGACCAATGCGATCTATGCCGAAGAAGACGTTCCGGGCGACCAGCAGCAGTTCACCGAGCTGAACGCGGAGCTGGCGAAGAACTGGCCGTCGATCACGAAGACCAAGCCGGCGCCGGCCGACGCGGACGAGTGGAAGGACGTGCAGGACAAGCTGCACCTGCTCGAGCGCTGATCACACGGCGGCGACTGCAAAAAATTTCGTGCGGCGCGGCTTTGAAGTGTTGACAGGTTAGCGAACACTCCATACAATCTCGTTTCTCTGCTGTTGTTGTTTGTTCCCCGATAGCTCAGTCGGTAGAGCGCCGGACTGTTAATCCGTAGGTCCCTGGTTCGAGCCCAGGTCGGGGAGCCAAAAACACAAAGGCCCGTTGAAAGTGGACGGGTTTTTTGTTGGACGACACAACACGCAGATGTACCGATTTATTCCCCGATAGCTCAGTCGGTAGAGCGCCGGACTGTTAATCCGTAGGTCCCTGGTTCGAGCCCAGGTCGGGGAGCCAAACAGCGAAAGGCCCGTCATTCGACGGGCCTTTTGTTTTTCCGGCCGCCGTTCCATCTTCCGGCTTCTCGTGGCCCGGTCATGCGCATGCTAGAGTCTCTGTCCCGCATCCGCACTCGGTTCCGTCGATGAAGCATCGCCTCCTGCGTTTCGCCCCCGCCGCCCTCCTGCTCTCCGCCGCCGCCGCACCGCTCGCGCACGCGGAGGAAGTCGGCAGCGTCAACACCCATTTCCGCGTCACGGGTTCCGATCGCGTGGTCGTCGAGGCCTATGACGATCCGGTCGTGAACGGCGTGACCTGCTACGTGTCGCGCGCGCGCACCGGCGGGATCAAGGGCACGCTCGGCGTCGCCGAGGATCCGAGCGAAGCGTCGATCGCCTGCCGGCAGGTCGGCCCGATCAGCTTCAAGGAACCGCTCAAGCAGCAGGCCGACGTATTCAGCGAACGCATGTCGTTCATCTTCAAGACGCTGCACGTCGTGCGCGTGGTCGACAAGAAACGCAATACGATCGTCTACCTGACCTACAGCGACCGTATCGTCAGCGGCAGCCCGAAGAACGCCGTCACCGCGGTGCCGATGCCGGCCGGCACGACGATTCCGGTCAAGTAAGCCCGCATCCGACGGGCGCGCGAGCGATACACTGTCGGTTCGACCGCTCCCGCGCCCGATCATGTCCGCCACCCGCCTTCCCGATTCCGCACGCTACTGGCGCACGCCGCTCGTGCCGGACGCGGATCTGCTCACGGCCACCTATCGCGATCACGCGTTCGCGCCCCACTGGCACGATGCGTACACGATCCCCGTGATTCTCGAAGGCGCGGAACGCTTCACCTATCGCGGCACCGGCCATGTCGCCGAAACGGGCACCGTGCCCGTGATCAATCCGGGCGAAGTGCATACGGGGTCGCGTGCCGCCGACGAGGGCTGGTGCTATCGCGTCAGCTACATGCCGGTCGAATTCATCCGCGAACTTGCGAGCGCCATCGCGGGCCGTCCGCAGGCTGCGCCTTGGTTTGCCCCCGACGTGATCCGCGACGCCGATCTCGCGGCCCGGCTCACGCGCGCGCACCGGATGCTGGAAGCCGGCAGCGAGCGCGCGCTGTCGTCGCATGCGGCCGGCGATCCGGCGGCCGGCGCTCCAGCTACCGACGCGCCGCGCCTCTACGATCCGCTCGCCGCCGAAACCGCGATGCTCGATGCGCTGTCGACGCTGATCGCGCGCCATGCCGACGTGCGGCCGCAGCCGGCGCGGCTCGCGGCCGACGAACCGCGCGTCGACGCGATGCGCGAGCGGCTCGCCGCCGATCTGACGTCCACGGTGACGCTCGACGACGTCGCGCAGGCGGTCGGCCTGTCGCCGTTTCATGCCGCACGCCTGTTCACGCGCACGACCGGCATGCCGCCGCATGCGTGGCGCAACCAGTTGCGGCTGCAGCGCGCGCTGGCGCCGTTGCGCGCGGGCGTGCCGGTCGCCGATGTCGCGGCGGCCAGCGGTTTCGTCGACCAGAGCCACTTCACGCGGCATTTCAAACGGATGTTCGGCGTGCCGCCCGGGCGCTGGCAGGCAAGCTGACGCACGGCTTCCCGCCGTCGTCGGCCGCGCCGCACGGCGATCCGCGCCGGCCGGCACTCGGGCACCGGCAGCGGCCTCGCGCCGGCGAGCGCAAGAACATACAAGCCGGCCGGCCACCGGCCCGCTATCCTCCAGCGCATGGAGGAGCGTTTCTTGAACAAGACACCCGCATCGTCCCCGCGCCGCCCGCTCAACGAATGGCTCGACGGCGCGCGCGACACGATTCCGATGATGATCGGCGCGGCGCCGTTCGGCGTGATTTTCGGTACGCTCGTCGGCAGCGGCCCGCTCGCCGCCTGGCACGGCGCGCTGATGTCGCTCGCCGTATTCGCAGGCTCCGCGCAGTTCATCGCGCTCGGCCTGATCGCCGGCAGCGCGGGTTTCGCCGTCGTGCTCGCCACGACGCTGATCGTGAACCTGCGCCATCTGCTGTACAGCGCGACGCTCGCGCCCTATGTCGCGCACCTGCCGCTGCGCTGGCGCGCGACGCTCGGCGCGTTGACGACCGACGAGGTGTTCGCGGTCGCCTACGGGCACTACCGGCACCATCCGCCCGGCACGATCGGCCCCCACTACTTTTTCGGCTCCGGGCTCGCGATGTACCTGAACTGGCAGGTCTGGACGCTCGCGGGCATCGGCTTCGGCACGGCGTTCCCCGGCCTGCAGTCGCTGGGCCTCGATTTCGCGATGGCGGCGACCTTCATCGCGATCGTCGTCCCGCAGCTCGGCACGCTGCGCTACTTCGCGGCGGCGG
Source organism: Burkholderia sp. APQ4-4ca (assembly GCF_057837105.1). Taxonomy (NCBI): domain Bacteria; kingdom Pseudomonadati; phylum Pseudomonadota; class Betaproteobacteria; order Burkholderiales; family Burkholderiaceae; genus Burkholderia; species Burkholderia sp. APQ4-4ca. The sequence goes on from NZ_JBYQCG010000145.1 coordinate 22,724, forward strand.
CCACGGCCGGCACGCTCGCGTACTTCTGGCAGGGCTGGCCGTACAAGCTCGGGCTGCTCGGCGCCGTCGCCGCCGGCGTCGCGATCGGCGTCGTGCTCACGCTGCGGCACGATCGCACGCGCGCCCGCTCCCGCCCGGAGGCCGCCTCGTGAGCTACGCGCTGTTGATCCTCGGCATGGCCGTCATCACGTACGCGATCCGCTCGACGCTGTTCCTGTTCGGCGAGCGGCTGACGTTCCCGCCGCTCGTGCGGACCGCGCTCGGCTTCGTACCGGTCACCGTGCTGACCGCGATCATCGTGCCGATGACCGTCTCGCCGCACGGCGGCACGGCCGAGCTGACCTGGCGCAATCCGCAGCTCGTCGGCGCGCTCGCGGCCGTGCTCGTGTCGGCCGCGACCCGCCGCCCGCTCGTGACGATCGCGGCCGGCCTCGCGGTGTTCTTCCTGTGGCAAGGGGTCGTCCTGCCGCATTGGCCGCCCGCCTGAGCGCCCGCTCCATTACGCGCGCTCAAGTTTCCTTCCGGTGCGCCGATATAGAAGAGGAAGACCGCCACCGGCCCCGGCGCGCATCGGTCAGTCGACGCTGCGCCCGTTCCGGTGCGCCGTGCCGGCGCCGGCTTGCGCGGGGCGCCATCGAGACGATTCATGGGCCAGATCACCCTTTCCCTCAAGGACGACACGCTCGAGTCCCTGCGCAAGGACTACGACGCGTTCGTGCGCGTGTCGCTGAAACTCGACCCGCAATTCGCGACGCCGTCGTTCGAGGATTTCCTGCGCGCCAAGCTGCTCGACAACATGGTGCCGCTCACCGAGCACGCCGTGCAGCGAATGCTGCAGGGCGGCCAGTATGCGTGGGCCAAGCGCACGCTCGACAAGGAATTTCCGGACGTCGTCGCGATCCTGATGCGGCAGGCCGGCGAATTCGGCTTCGGCTTCGCGTCGCGCTCCGAATGGACGCCCGACGAACTCGCGAAGGCATGCCGCGACTGGGCGAAGGCGATCGTCGCCGAAGCGCAGGGCGACGCGTCGCTGATCGACCCGCTCGCCGCGCAGATCAAGGGCGCGGCGCAGGACATCCAGACGCTCGAGGAACTGATGCAGACGCCTGCGTGGCGGCTCGCGGAATCGCTGCGGCAGCGGATCTACGAGGCCAAGCTCGCGTGCGAGATGAGCGTCGGCAGCACCGCGCGCGACAAGCTCGGCGAACTGCGCGGGCTGCTGCGCCTCGGGCTCGCGCACGGCTCGTTCCAGAAGCAGGAAGCGCAGCAGATCATGGAATACCTGCGGCTGTTGAAGCCGGAAATCTTCGTCGAGGAACCATACGACGTCTTCGCGCGCCTCGCCGCGTGGCTGCGCAGCGTATTCACGCCGGCTGCGGTGCGGCCGGCCCAGGGGCAGGGGCAAGGCCAGCGCCGGCCGTAAGCGCGCGTCCGGCCGCACGTATCGCCTCATGAAAACGGCCCGATTCGCGCGAAGCGAACCGGGCCGCCAGAGGTTCGCCCGTCGCGACACGCCGTCCGAACACGCGCGTCGCGACGAGCGCCGGGCACCGCTTACTGCGTGGCGCCCTGCGCCGATGCACCGCCCTGCGCGCCGACCGAGGCGCCGCCTTCGGTCGCGTCGTCGGCCTTCTTCTTGGCCGAGCCCGCATGGCTCTTGGCCGACTTCGCCGCATGCTTCGTGTGCTTCTTGGTCGAATGAACGGCCGACGACGTCGTATCCTTCGCGCCATCGGCTGCCGCGCCGACCGCATCGGTCGCCCCGCCCGCCGCATTGCCCGACGCGTTCGCGCCGGCACCACCCTGCACGCCCGCACCGACGCCTGCCGCCGGCGTCTGCGCCTGCATGCCGGCACCGGCCGCGCCTTGCGCCGTCGTGCCCGTCTGGGCGAATGCGGCCGACGTGGCGAACGCCGTCAGCGCGGCACCGATCAGCATCGTACGAATCTTGGACATGGCAATTCTCCTCGAGAAGTTGTGAGCGCCGACCGCGGCGATGCGGTCCGTCGCTTCCCCGCCGCAACACGCGACAGGCACGACAGAAGACCCGCGGCCCGCGCGGCCGGTTCGCGAATCTCTCAGACTGTTACCCACCGTTTCATTTGCTGACGAATCGCTCACAGTCCTTTACAACGTGCGGCGGCGGCCCGCGCTCGCGTGCCGGCCCGCGGTGCCGTATGATGCGGAGCGTTTCCTCCCGCGCGTCGCGCCCCTTCCTCGTCATGCCCAATCTGGATTTCACGCTGACCGGCGAATACGTCGAGCTGCACAACCTTCTCAAGATCACCGGCCTCGCGGACAGCGGCGGCACCGCGAAGCTGATCGTCGCGTCCGGCGCCGTGAAAGTCGACGGCGCGGTCGAGCTGCGCAAGACCTGCAAGATCCGCGCGGGCCAGGTCGTGCTGCTCGGCGACACGCGCATCGCGGTACGCGAGGCCTAAGGCGCGTTCACGCCGATAACGGGCTTGCGCCGGCCCCTGGGCCGTTCCCCTGCCCGCGACATGGCCATCGGCGCACGCGTTCGACACGGTACGAATAAAGCCGTAAGCTAGCCGTCTCTCAAAATAACGACAAAAGCGCGGGCCCGCACCCGCGCGAGCGCTCATTCCATGTCGCATTCCGGTCTCACGCGGACGGCCGCCGCGCCGCCGTCCCTGTCCAGTCACGCCGCCGATACCGCGCGCCTTGCCGCCCCGCTCGCGATCGCGCAACTGTCCCAGATGGCGATGAGCGTCACCGACACGGTGCTGCTCGGTTCGCTCGGCCCCGATTCGCTCGCGGCGGGCGGGCTCGGCGCGAACTTCTTCTTCGTGATCGTGACGATCCTGCAAGGCGTGCTGTCGTCGGTCAGCGTGAGCGTCGCGCACGCGCGCGGCGCGCAGGCCGAGGATCGCGTGCCGCACATCTACTGGACGGGCTTCGCGCTGTCCGTGCTGCTCGCGATTCCGGCGATCGTCGCGCTGTCGCTGGCCGAACCGATCCTGCTGATGTTCCACGAGCCGCCGCTGCTTGCGCATCACGTCGGCGAATACACGGGCATCCTGCGCTTCGCGGCGCTCGGCAGCCTGATCGGCGTCGGGCTGATGCGCGCGTTCCTGCCGGCGATCGGCGCCGCACGGCGGCTGTTGTGGGTGTCGATCGGCGGCGTGGGCGTCAACGGCGTGCTGAACTACGGGCTGATCCATGGCGCATTCGGGCTGCCGCGCTTGGGCTTTCTCGGCTCGGCCGTCGCGACGACGATCACGATCTGGCTCACCGCGCTCGCGCTGATCTGGCTGCTGCACGGCCGGCAGCGCTTCCGCCATTTCGTGACCGCCGCGCGCCCGAGGCTGCCCGTGATGGGCGAACTGATCGGCATCGGCTGGCCGGTCGCGATCACGTACGGAGTCGAATCGACGCTGTTTCTCGCCACCGGCCTCACGGTCGGCGTGCTGGGCGCAACGTCGCTCGCCGCGCACCAGATCGCGCTGAACGTCGCGTCGGTGTCGTTCATGGTGCCGCTCGCGATCGGTCAGGCGGCCAACGTGCGCGTCGGCTACTGGATCGGCGCGGGCTCGCCCGTCGCCGCGCGGCACGCGGGCTTCGTCGCGCTCGCGCTTGGCGTCGGCTTCATGTCGCTGTCGGGCCTCGTGATGATCGTCGCGCCGCATACGATCGTCGGCCTGTACCTGCACCTCGACGACCCGGCCAACGCGGGCACGGTGTCGCTCGCCGCGTCGCTGCTCGGCATCGCCGCGGTGTTCCAGATCGTCGACGGGATGCAGACCGTCGGGTCCGGTGCGCTGCGCGGCCTGAAGGACACGCGCATCCCGATGCTCGCCGCGACCCTCGGCTACTGGGGCATCGGCTTCCCGACCGGCTACTGGTTCGCGTTCCACGCGGGCATGGGCGCACGCGGCCTGTGGTGGGGGCTCGCGGCGGGCCTCGCGAGCGTCGCCGTGCTGATGGCATGGCGCTTTCACCGCAAGACCGCGTCGCTCATCGCGGCGGCGCGCTAGCGTCGGCTTGCGCGCGTCACGCGCCGTCGGCGCGACACGACACGAAATCGCGGCCGGCGCTATGCTTGTCGGCTGAACCCGCCGAGACGCCGCACGAGCGGCGCGGCTGCCTCACGATACGTCCGATTACGTCTGACGCCGCGCGACGACGCGCGGCCTTTCCCCTTTCCAGGAGGAGTGCATCATGAATGAAGCAGTTCGGATGGAACGCGACACGTTCGGCGAGATCGCCGTGCCGGCCGACCGGCTCTGGGGCGCGCAGACCGAGCGCTCGCTGCAGAATTTCCGGATCTCGACGGAGAAGCAGTCGCCCGAGCTGATCCATGCGCTCGCGATCGTCAAGCGCGCCGCGGCGGCCGTGAACCAGTCGCTCGGCGTGCTCGCCGACGACAAGGCGCACGCGATCATCGAAGCCGCCGACGAGATCATCGCCGGCAAGCATCCGCGCGAATTCCCGCTCGCGGTGTGGCAGACGGGCTCCGGCACGCAGACCAACATGAACCTCAACGAGGTGATCGCGAACCGCGCGAGCGAGTTGCTGGGCGGCGAGCGCGGCGAGGCGCGCAAGGTTCATCCGAACGACGACGTGAATCGCGGCCAGTCGTCGAACGACGTGTTCCCGACCGCGATGCACGTCGCGGCCGCGTATGCGATCGTCAATCACCTGCTGCCGGCGCTGCGCACGCTGCGCGCGACGCTCGACGCGAAGTCGAAGGCGTTCGCCGACATCGTGAAGATCGGCCGCACGCACTTGCAGGACGCCACACCGCTCACGCTCGGCCAGGAGTTCTCCGGCTATGTCGCGCAGCTCGACCAGGGCATCCGTCACGTCGAATCGGCGCTGCCGCACCTGTACGAGCTCGCGCTCGGCGGCACCGCGGTCGGCACGGGGCTGAATGCGCATCCGGAATTCGCGGTGCGCGTGGCCGACGAGATCGGCCGGCTCGCGAAGCTGCCGTTCGTGACGGCGCCGAGCAAGTTCGAGGTGATGGCGGCGGCCGACGCGCTGGTCTTCGCGCACGGCGCGCTGAAGACGGTCGCGGCGAGCCTGATGAAGATCGCGAACGACGTGCGCTGGCTCGCGAGCGGGCCGCGCTGCGGGCTCGGCGAGCTGTCGATCCCGGAAAACGAGCCGGGCAGCTCGATCATGCCGGGCAAGGTGAACCCGACGCAGTCGGAAGCCGTGACGATGCTGTGCTGCCAGGTGTTCGGCAACGACGTCGCGGTCAACGTCGGCGGCGCGAGCGGCAATTTCGAGCTGAACGTGTTCCGGCCGATGATCGCGCACAACGTGCTGCAGTCGGTGCGGCTGCTTGCCGACGGCGCACAGAGCTTCAACGATCACTGCGCGGTGGGCATCGAGCCGAACCGCTCGCGCATCGACCTGTTGCTGAACGAATCACTGATGCTCGTGACGGCGCTCAATCCGCACATCGGCTACGACAAGTCCGCGCAGATCGCGAAGAAGGCGCACAAGGAAGGCACGACGCTGAAGGCGGCCGCGCTCGCGCTTGGCTACCTGACCGAGGCGGAATTCGATGCATGGGTGCGTCCCGAGCAGATGATCGGGACGCGATAAAGGCAGGACGGGGGCGCGACGAGCGCGGCGCCCGCGGCACTCAGACGGTGCCCTTCGCGACCTCTTCCGGCTTCATCTCGACGATCTTGTCGAGCGCGGCCCGCACGTCGGCCGCATATTTCGCGAGCACCTTCTGCTCGTCGGTCTCCGGCACGAACGGCGGCACCGGCACCGGGTTGCCGTTCTCGTCGACCGCGACGAACACGACGAGGCAATCGGTCGTCTGGCGCAGCACGCCGCCTTTCGGATCGCCGGCGTGCACCGACACGTGGATGTGCATGCTGGTGCGGCCCGTCGCGACGACGCGCGCCTTCAGCTCGACCAGATTGCCGACCAGGATCGGACGCTGGAAACGGATGTTGCCGACGCTGACCGTCACGCAATAGCGGCTCGACCAGACGGCCGCGCACGCATACGCGACCTCGTCGATCCACTTCATCAGCGCGCCGCCATGCACCTTGCCGCCGAAGTTCACGGACGAAGGCTCGGCAAGGAAGCGGAATACGGTTTCGGTGCGGTCGAGAGCGGCCGGCACGGGGGACGGTTGGGGCATCGTTATGGCTCCAGGCGGCAGGGGCGCTGTAATCGGGCCATTATACGTTGCACTGCGGCAATGCGTCGCGGCAAGCCCCGCGTGGCGGGGCGCCGGCGCCCATGCCGGCTCGCACGCGGAACGGCGGTCAGCGGCGCACCGTGATGCCCTGGTCGATCGTCCCGTACATCTCGATACTGCCGCTGCGCTCGCCGGTCGCGCCCGTACCCGCGCCGCCCGACGCACAGGCCGCACACACGAGCGCGGCCGCCAACACACAGAAAATCGTCTTCATCGTTGCATCGCGTCACGTGCGGCGGCCCGCTGCCGCCGCGTCCGGTCATTCTACGCGTGCCCTGCAACGGGCCGCAGTCCGGTCCGCGCAGGCGCCCCGCTGCCGTATCCGACATTTCATCCGGAAGCGAAACATCGAATGCGCGCCCGGACTACACTGCCTGTCATCCCGCTCGACGAGACACGACGATGACCGATCAAGACGACCACCATTTTCCGGGCCTGAGCCGCATCGGCGCACTGATCGCCGATCCCGGCCGCGCCGCGATGCTGTGGGTGCTGATGGACGGCAGCGCGCGACCGGCCGGCGAACTGACGATGATCGCGGGGCTGTCGCCGTCGGCGGCGAGCGCGCACCTCGCGCGCCTGACCGAGGGCGGGCTGCTGGCCCTCGAGGTGCGCGGCCGGCATCGCTACTACCGCATTGCGTCGGCCGACATCGCCGCCTCGCTCGAAGCGCTCGCGAACGTCGCCCGCGCGGCCGCGCCGCATCGGCCGGTTCCGCCTCCGTCGCGCACGGTCCCGGCCGAACTGCGCTATGCACGCACTTGCTACGACCACATGGCCGGCGAGCTCGCGGTGCGCATCTTCGACGGCCTCACCGCACGCGGCTGGCTGCTCGCCCACGGCGACGCGATCGAGACCACCGAACTCGGCACGCAGGCGCTCGCGCAATGGGGCATCGACGTCGCGCAGCAGCGCGCGCGCCGGCGCCGCTTCGCGTGCGGCTGCCTCGACTGGAGCGAGCGGCGCGCGCACCTCGGCGGCGCACTCGGCGCCGCGCTGCTGGACAGCTTCTGTGCACACGGCTGGATCGAGCGCGCCGCCCGACCGCGCGTGCTGCGCGTCACGGTGCCGGGCCAACAGGTTTTCGACGCATGGCTTACGTCCGCTTGACGCCGGGATTGCAGCTGCACGACAACGGCGCGCGATGGACAGGTTTTGTTACATCGCGTGCCACTCGACTTACAAAACACCGTGCCTTGAAACAGGCCAAGCGGATATCGTGAACTGCACGGCACGAATCGACGCGCCGCGATCACAACGATGACGCTCACCATGGCCTCCCTGTTCGCGCTCAAGCGCACCGCCCGCTCCACACTGCTCGCATTCGCCGCGCTGGCGGCGCTGCCGCCCGCCTTCGCGCAATCGACGGATGCGCCGCCGGCTGCGGCCGCGGCACGGCAACCGGGCGGCGATCCGCCTGGCCGCGTCGCGCGGCTCAATTACCTGTCGGGCGCCGTGACGACCGAACCGGCCGGCACCGATACCTGGTCGTATGCGGCGGTGAACCGGCCGCTGACGACCGGCGACCAGCTGTGGAACGATGCCGGCGCACGCTCGGAACTGCACATCGGCTCGACGGCGGTGCGGCTCGGCGAATCGACGAGCCTGTCGGTGCTGAACCTCGACGACACGACGACGCAGTTGAAGGTGGGCCTCGGCACCGTGTCGACGCACGTGCGCGGTCTGCCGCCCGGCGGCTCGTACGAAATCGACACGCCGAACCTCGCGCTCGGCATCACGGGCCCCGGCGACTATCGCGTCGACGTCGCGCCGAACGGCGCGAGCACGACGGTGACGATGCGCAGCGGCAGCGCGACCGTCTATGGCAGCAACGGGCAGTATCCGCTGTCGCCCGGGCAGCAGGTCGTGTTTACCGGCACCGACCTCCAGGTCGCGCAACAATCGGCCGCACCGGCCCCCGACGCGCTCGACCAGTGGGCCGCCAGCCGCGACGCGGCCGAAGCGCGCTCGGTGTCGGCCCGCTACGTGTCCCGCGACGTTCCCGGCTACCAGGATCTCGACGCGAACGGCACGTGGCGCGAAACTCCGAATTACGGCGCGGTATGGGTGCCGAACGACACGCCGGCCGACTGGGCGCCGTATCACGACGGCCACTGGATCTGGCAGGCGCCGTGGGGCTGGACCTGGGTCGACGACGCGCCGTGGGGCTTCGCACCGTATCACTACGGCCGCTGGGCGTACGTGGACGACAGCTGGGCATGGGTGCCGGGCCCGATGGTCGTCAGCCAGCCGCCCGTCTACGCGCCGGCGCTCGTCGCGTTCGTGGGCGGCGGGGGCGGCGGCGGTTCCGACTGGAGCGTCGCGCTCACGGTCGGCGGCGTCGCCGCGGCTGGCTGCGCCTGGTTCGCGCTCGGTCCGGGCGAACCGTGGCATCCGGGCTGGGGCGGCTGGAGCCCGCACTACTACGACCGCGTCAACCGCAACATCGTGGTGAACAACGTCAACGTGAACAAGACCGTGAACGTGACGAACATCACCAATATCACCAACATCAACAAGACGTACGTGAACTTCCGCGCGCCGCACGCGATCACGGCCGTGCCGGCCGCCGCATTCGTGCACGGGCAGCCGGTCGCGCACTTCTCGCAGCACGTCGATCCGCGGCAATGGCGCAACGCGCACGTCACGCCGGGCACGCCCGGCATCGCGCCGGTGCGCCAGAGCTTCACCGGCGGGCTGCGCACCGCCAGCTATCGTCCGCCGGCGGCGATCGCGCAACACCCGTACGTCGCGACGCGCAATCCGGCCGTGCCGCCTGCGTATCGCGACCAGGCCGCCGCCCATCTCGCGCAGCAAGGCGGGCGCGTCCCGGGCGCCGGCGCGCCCGTCGTGAAGACGAACGTGCCGGCCGACTATACGGCGCGCCCGGTCCGTGTTCCGGGCACGCCGGGCGGCGGCGCCTGGGCGATGCACAACGTGCGGCTCGTGAATCCGCACGGCCCCGTCGTGCAGCCGGGCCGCGCGCCGCACGAAGGCAGGCCGGCCGGCGAGCAGGCGGGCCGGCCGGGCGTACCGACGCCGGGCATGCCGAACGTCGGCCGGCCGGCGAACGGCGAAAGCTCCACCGCGCCCCGCTTCGCCAACGGCGGCGCGCCGCAGGCGTCCGGCAGCCCGATCCCGCATCAGGCATTCGCGCCCGGCAACGGCGTTCCGCATCCGCCGGGCGCGAACAACGCTCCGACGGGCATCGGCAATGCACATGCAGCCGCGCCGTCGTCACCCGCGTGGATGCAGCCGCACACGCCGATGGAGCGTCAGCGCGCCGCGCCACCCACCGCGCTGCATGCGGCAGGACAGAATGCGCTGCCGCCCGTGCGCAGCGCCGCGCCGCCGCACCCGGACGGCGTGCCGACCCCGCAGGGCATCCAGCCCGGCGGCCGGAACGAAACGCCGCGCGCGCAGCCGCAGTCGGGCCCTATCGCGCAGATTCCGCAACCGCGGCCGCGCGCCGAACTCCCGACGCCGGCCCGCCAAGCGCAGCCGCAGCCCGAACGGGCCGCCCCCGCGCCGCACCCGCGCCAGGACTTCGCGCAACCGGCGCCCCATCGCGAAATCGCGCCGCCGCGCGTGAACGAGTACCGCCCGCCGGCACCCGCCGTGCATGACATGCCGCGCCCGCAGCCGCAAGCGCCGCGCATGGAGCCGCGGCCGCAACCCCAGCCGGCGCCGCGGATGGAGCCACGCCCGTCGATGCCCGCCCCCCGGATGGAGCCACGGCCGCAGCCGGCGCCGCACGTCGAGGCGCCGCGTCCGGGCAATCCGCCGCCGCAGGGCGGCCACGAGGAGCGGCATCGCCAGTAAGTGCGGCAAACCTGAAACAAAAAGGCTCGACCGGTATCAGCCGGTCGAGCCTTTTTTGCAGGGAACGGAGCAATGAAACCGCGCGGCCCCGGCCGCGCGATCAGACCGCCATCGGCGCGGTCAGCGGCTCATGGTGCCGGTAGCCGACGAGCGAGAAATCGGACGGCTCGACCTGCTCCAGCCATTCGGGCGCATAGACGCCCGTCTTCGCGTACTCGGGCACGCGCTCGGCGATCTCGAGCCGCAGACTTTCGTACGGCTCGCGCGTGAGCTGCTGCTGCAGCATGTCGAGCTGGTTCTCGTAGATGTGTTTCTGGAACCAAATCTTTTGTACCAATCCAGTGCATCCTCCTTGAAAACTGGACCAACTAGCCATCTCAGGCGGGAAATTTTAAAGAACCATTTTTTTCACCACTTCATCAAACTGCGGGTATTATTCCGCCGGCGCTCCTGACAACCGCCCATCCAACTCAGGGGCGTTCGTCCTACGGAGCGACATTCCTTTTAGGAGATTCTCAGTGCCGCTCGCCAACCGCCTTGAACCTCAATTTGTGAAAGTGGTCGGCGGCGCTTCCTCCGAAGTCGTCGTGCAGTCCAGTGGCGACGTTCTTCAGTTGTCGGTCAATGCGAGCGCCTACCCGCTTTACAGCGTGCTGGACAGCTACGGGGTCATCGTAAAAAGCGTCCATCTCTGGCTGCGCAAACTAAGAGCCGAAGCTGGTTTGAGCATCGCCATGAGCACCGTCGAGCAGTACGCCCGCACCCTTTCTTATCTCTGTCGTTGGATTGAGCGGGATGGGCCGTATCCGAATCTGAGCGTCGACGAAAATCTCGTGCTGCTCAGTCGCCAAGACATTCAAGCGTGGACTCGCGACATGAAAACGCGAGGAGCCGAAAGTCATTACACGTTGCACTCACGAGAGGCCTGCGTGAAGCAATTCTTGGATTGGATGGCAACGAAAGAAGCCGGCAACCTGCGAGACCCAGAGAATTCCCCCTATGGCCGTGCCGGCACGCTTCGCTACGTGGTTGCATCACCGAATGCCCGTAGTCCAAGGTATGTCTCTTCAGAAATCGTCGTACAGCTCCTGAATGGCATGCACAATGAGTGCGAGCGGTGCATGTTTCACGCACAATACGACATGGGACTCAGAATCTCCGAGTTGGTGAATCTCGTGGCTAGCGACATTCCCGATGACTCGATGTACAACCCAGCGTTCCAATTCATTCCAATCTGCGCCCGGCGCGTCAAGGGGCGCGGAGGTCAGAAACCCGAAAAAGTCACCTTGATTTCGCGGGCTGTCCTCAAGCGCATCAAGCGCTATCACAGTAGTCGCGAGTACAAGCTTGCTTCGGACTGGGAAATCAACGACCCAAACAAGCCGGTGTTCCTGACCGCAAATCAATTGCGGTGGAGCGTCAGAAACGCGTCGAAGCAATTCAAGAACGCTGTTAGGAGAGTTCGCCTCATTGACGCAATGGCGACCCATTGGATGCGTCACGGTACTGCCTTTTCAGTATTGTGCTCGGACATCGGGAAGACCTACCAAGACAGGATGTTGTTGGTTCAGCAGATGCTTGGGCATGCTCATTTGAAGACGACCGAGATTTACACGCAAATTCCACCCGACCTGCTGCAGAGGCTAACCAAGGCCGGCAAAGAAATGAATCGTCTCGACGAGGCTGAATCTATCCGCGAGCAAACCTACCTCGGACCGCTACAGCACAATGAAAAGCGGGGGCACCATGCGTAACGAACCAGTGCGCCTCTACAAGCCACCCAAGCCAACTCTCGCAGACCCATACGCCCAAATCAAGTGGATGTTTTTCCAAGTGGAGGCCGAGTACGAGGGCAGGAGTGCTGAACGTTTCCGCTATGCGCGCAACAAATACTTGCAGTACGTCGCGGAGACGAGCTCCTACTACCCCGAACTCGAGACCGACAAGCGCTTCTACTTGGCGCTACACTGGGAAGCCGACGCACTGATTCGCTTCAACAAATGGCTAGTCGGTCAAGACTTGAAGAGCAAATCTCGATATGCCGTGTACAAATCGGTTCGTCAGGTCATGGACATGGCCTACGCTCTTCGCATTATAGATAATGTGGTCTATCACCCGCCGGTATTCAAGGGCGTCTCCGAAACCAAGGAGCGGTCTGCGTACTCGGAAAGCGAACAAGAAGTCATTAACGCGGCCATCGCACGTTGGATTGACCTGGCCAATAGCGTCCTTAATGGCTACACCCCAACTGGGGAGGGCATCCCGCCTCGTCGCCAGAACGTTCTTCCTCCGATTTCGATAGACGGCCAACTATGCACCGTTCCTGAGGCGGCGAAACAGTATGGCGTTAAGCAGGGGATAATTTACGAGCGAATTCGAACGGGTTGGACAGCCGAACAGGCAGTAGGCCTCGCGCCTCCGCCTCCGCCTCCGCCTCCGCCTTCGGGATTTACTCCAGTCCAAGTTTCGGTCGAGGGTATTAGCTATTCGAGCATCGGTGCAGCCGCCAGAGCGTATGCTGTTGACCAATCGTTGGTTGCCCAAAGGTTGCGGAAGGGCCACACCCCCGAGCAAAGCGTCGGCATTACCCCAATTCATGTGCTGAAACGCGACGAGCGCGCATTACTGTGGATGTTCGAGAATCAGTTCGCAAGTGACGCTCTCGCAATGTATGAGGACTTCTATCACCGGCGGCAAAATCTTGTCGCCGTGTGTACGATGCAGCGCCTGTCCAAGCTATTCATCCGCTGGGGGGTCTGGCCGCATGTCGATGACCGCCTAATCATGCCGTTGGCGGCCGAATTCAGTATGCTCGCTGGCCTGAACGTCGAGGCGCTCAAAGAGCTTGAAATCGACTCCTACCAGCCCGAACACCGGCTCACCGGACAGCCTGTCATTAGGTATCGGAAACGACGTGCCGGCAGTTCGACCCGTTCAGAGGACAGAGAACTTCATCTTCCGTTACTTGACATGGAAGAGCTGTATCTTGACGAGTCCGTAGTTCAAAAGGTTGAGAAGCTGGTTGGCTTGGTTTTAGGGCTGACGTCGCGTATCAGGAAAGACGCGCCCCCCGGAGATTGCTCGCCGCCTTTTCATATTCGAAGACGTCGAATGCTCGCAAAGAGAGGGCAAACGTGTCATCGTCGCCATACACCCCAAAACGAAAGCCGGAAAATGGTACCGTCGGTTTTGCACCGACGAAGGGCTATATAGCCTCTTCGGGAAGAACTTTAACTTCAGTCTCGCTCGCTGCCGTCCAACGCTCGCCACCAATATGGTGCTGGCCGGTGCCACATTGTTCGACGTACAAATCGCGCTTGGGCATGAGAGCATTCAGACTACCGCCACGTACCTCGATGAGCAAGGTTTGAAGCCGACCTTCAATCGCACCGTCTCCGAGGCGCTGGAGCGCATTGCGCAACGCTCTAGAGAATTTCAAGAAACGGAACAAGCGCAGGTATCTCGTGCACTGACAACCCCGACTCCTGAACTCGATTGCTTTCACGAAACACTGTCGGGATGCGGATGCAGGAACCCGTACAACCCCAGCGAGAACGTCCGGGCTGTCACGAAGCATGTGGATGGGACCCCGTGTCGATTCTGGAACATGTGCATACGATGTGACCGTTCTATCGTCACCGAACGCACCCTTCCAAAGCTCATCGTCTACCGCAGGCGCGTGAATGTGGCGCTTGAATCAGACTCACCAGCCATCCGAGGTCGCAAGCCGCTTTTCGAAGACGCAGTAAAGCTCATTGACGGTATTCTCGCAGAAGACGTGGTGTTTCCGGCAACGGTGATTCGAACCGCCGAACACATTGCAGCGACGATGGACGATTTGCTCGTTGACCACTTGATTTATCAAGGTTTCTGAAACGTGAAGACCTACGCTCGACTTCCCGCCCTGTCCGACATCACCGTCGGGCAAGCAGTCTTCCGAAACGACATGCCGGTCTGGCTTGGACGCTTTGGCGACGATATCTGGCCCTTCATCGAAATAACTTCGCCCCTCTATACAGGCCCCGCCAGTTCAAGCTTTATTTGGCGCGACTACGTCGAAGGCAAGGGCGCTACTCTGCGGCATCCCAGCTCCTTTTCGAAGGCCACGTATGAGTATTGTCTAACCGATGCAATAGTCGCAGACCTGAAGATTTCCGCAGTAATTCACGGGTATTTTCCACAGCTCATCAAGCACGCACGAGCGCGGAAAGAGCAACTCGACCCGAAGACAGTGAGAGGGCGTACTGAAGAACTGGCTAAGTTTCTCTCCATAGTCATCAACGAAGGGAAGCGTAGACTACACCTTCAAATCACCCGTCTGAGTGATATTCCGTTCGCCCTTCTTAAAGAGACTATTCCGCAGTATCCGGGCCGCCCCGAGCATCTTCGCCGTGCGCTGAAGCTGATTTCCGACCCCATGGTTCAGAGAAATCTCAGTGCCCCGCTCCAGTGGGGCTTGCTCGACATCGAAAAATCGTCAATTGCATGGGGCGAGTCTAAGTATGAGGGTGGAATCCCAACGTTATCGGATTCCCAGTTCCTGTTCATGCTTGACTACTGCAAGCGCGCTATATCACGCTTCAAAACAGCAGCCGCCCTCACCATTCATGACAAGGAATGTCAATCTTTGGCTAGCTCGACTAGCCTGCCAGCCAGCGAAACGTTAGCGTCCGCGATGCTTGAATCTTTTTCTTCGGCAGACGAACACAAAAGCCAGGCCTTCCGAAGGAAACACCACATTACCCGGAGTGCGGTAACAGACATCGTCATAGAGGGGCATCTCGCATCCCTGCTTGTTATCCTGTTGTTTACGGCGATGCGCGTCTCCGAGACTCGTTTCCTCATGCGCGACTGTCTCAAGTTTGAACACGGCTACTGGTTCCTTGTTTCCAAAGAGGTCAAGCATCGTCCGAAAGATGTTCCAATCTGTGAAGGTTGGCTGGCCGTCGACCTGACGAGAGACGCGTACGACGTCCTCATGTTCATTACGGACCGTACCGGAAATCCGTATCTCTTCTCGTCACCAGTCCCTGGAAAGGCCAAGACTGGATTCGGGTACAGGGGCGGTGCGCTCGCTACAAAGTTTGAACGATGGCTAGCACGAATTGACGTAGATGGACTCTTCACCAATTGGAAATTTTCGGTTCATCAATGTCGCGAAACACTCGTGGCACAGCTTGCGAACCAAGAGGTCGGCTTACCGTTCATCAGCATGCAGCTCAAGCATTTTCATAGTCAGTTCAATGCCATGCCCAACGCAGTAACGGCTAATTACGGGAACTACCGGCAGCAGTTGATGACGAGCGTTACGAACCGCCTTGCCGAAGCTCGGGAGACTGCTCTCCTAGACCTATTCGGCGAAGACGCCAAGTTCGCCGGAGGTGGCGGCGCTGCTCACAAGGCACGTATCGACACGTTCTTCGCCGGTCTAGGCCTGTTCGGGAATGAGCGTGAGCAATACATCAAGGATATGGCCAAGCGTGGCGTCAAGCTGATGCCGACAAGCATCGGAGCTTGTGGCAGAAACTTTGCTATTCCAAACGCAGATGTGCCGCCCTGCTACGGCGACTATCAGTGCGACCCCGAATGCCCGAGTCACGTTATTACACAGCGGGCAGCGCAGGTGCTCGCTATGCGCAAGGAACACGCTCAGGGTGAGGCGGAGCGCGAGACCAATCCGGGCTACAAGACTATCTGGCTGGGCCTTGTTCAAACATTGGACAAGCACATCGCCACTTTGGATTTGGAGACCGTCGATGTCTGACGGTCGCCCGGAAGAGCTCATCGAGCATCAGGTAGGCGCCTCGACGAAAAATGATACACTCATCCTCAATGCCCTTGGGTTGCTTGAGGACCCTACCAAGCGCGGGAAGCGCAAGGCGACGGTCGCGGTCATATGCCAGTTGACGGGGCTGTCCCGGAATACTGTGCGCAACCGGCAGTGGGCTCTCGACAGGCTCAATGCCTTAAAGAAGAGGCTCAAAACCGGTGCGATAACGCCGGCTGCGGGCCCGTCCACTTCCGAGCAGACTGCTGAACCCACCCTCGATGACCTGAGGAAGCGAATCAGACGTATCCTCGAGCAAAACGCGCTGCTATACGAGGAAATCCTGTGCCTGCAAAGCACAATCGCCAAGAAAGACAGCGAGATTGCAGCGCTCAAGGCTCGGTACAATTTTTCAATCGTCCCGCCCGTCGGCCGGAAAATCGAATAATCGGATGTCGACATGAAGCAATATTTGGAACTTCTTCAAGATATTTTGGAGAACGGTGTCGCCAAAGGTGACCGTACAGGCACAGGTACCAAGTCGGTGTTCGGGAGGCAGATTAGACACAACCTGTCAAAAGGTTTTCCTCTGCTCACGACGAAGAAGTTGCACTTCAAGAGCATTGCCAACGAGCTAATCTGGTTCCTTAGCGGGAGCACAAATGTCGGTTGGCTGAAGGAAAACGGGGTCTCAATCTGGAACGAGTGGGCTACCGAAGACAATGAGCTAGGTCCCGTCTACGGCAAGCAATGGACAGCATGGCCGACCAAAGACGGTCGTACCATCAACCAGATTGACTACGTAGTCAACACGCTTCGCAATAACCCGAACAGTCGGCGCATCCTGTTCCACGGCTGGAATCCGGAATACTTGCCCGACGAGTCAATCAGCCCACAGGAAAACGCTCGACAAGGTCGGATGGCTCTGCCGCCTTGCCATCTGCTGTACCAGTTCTACGTGGCGGAAGGCAAACTGTCCTCGTTGTTGTACATCAGAAGTTCGGATAGCTTCCTCGGGCTGCCATACAACATCGCCTCCTTGGCATTGCTCACGCACATGCTCGCTCAGCAATGTGATTTGACGCCACACGAAATCATCGTCAGCATCGGTGACCTGCATGCTTACTCGAACCACATGGACCAGATTCATACGCAACTGGAGCGCGAAGTTCGTGAGTTACCTCGGTTGAACATCAAACGACGTCCGGACTCAATTTACGA
This sequence comes from Burkholderia sp. APQ4-4ca, assembly GCF_057837105.1. NCBI lineage: Bacteria > Pseudomonadati > Pseudomonadota > Betaproteobacteria > Burkholderiales > Burkholderiaceae > Burkholderia > Burkholderia sp. APQ4-4ca. The sequence goes on from NZ_JBYQCG010000145.1 coordinate 39,724, forward strand.
CTACAAGTTCGAAGATTTCGAAATCGTCGGCTACAACCCGCATCCGAGCATTTCCGCTCCAATCGCCATCTGAACCATCGGTCAAGCGCGCGGTGGGCACAGGCAGTCTCGTCCGCGTACGAAACAACGAGACCGCGGTGAGCCCACCCTACGCTGCGACGTCGTCTCACCCTCCCGGCAGCGAGCATCGCGCGGTCTCTGTCAATGTCAATCTCAGATGTTCAAGGGCTCCACGTAGTCAGCATCTATCCCATCATCGCCGATGCCCACGCGACTCAGCTCGATGTCTTTCCTTTCACATACGATTTGCAAAGCCTTGAACAGCGCGGGCTCCATTCGATGGCCAGCAATGACCCGTTTCACGGGGCTCGGCAGATAGAAGTACGCGTCTCGCTGTAATACGCGAACCTCCTGTTCGTATTCCCACTCGCGGTACTTCGACGACAACACCTGCTCCGCGGCCTGCTCAGGCGAGAAGTCGTCCCCAAACGTTAGCGACGCGAAGACGCCACGATAGCTGACTTCTTTGATTTCAGGGGCATCGTCCGGCAACTCGACTTCGATTGCCAGACCCTCGAAGCCAGAGGCGTAGTGAGCCCAAAGCAGGTGACAGTCGAAAGTCTTCGCCAGCGAGCAAACCTTGAGCCCCTTCTTCTCCTCTACGACTCGGGCGACCTGTTCCTTAATGTCGTCTTCGCGCGAACTCTTATAAGAGTAGGCGAACATGCCCTCCATCGGGTCGTTCAGCTGCCGCCAGTCCGCACAAAACAAACGGTTGTTGAGCATGATGTCAAACGCATACTGAATTTGACTTGCTGGCCTGAATTTATATGCCTTCAATTTTTCTTCTCCCTAGTCATTTTTAGTTGATTTCTTGCGAGCGTCTCGCTTTTTCTTCGCGCGCTTCTCCTTCGAACTTCTTTCACGCTCCAGCTTTCCAAGATAGGCCTTACGCTCGTGCCCCCACCGCCGCTGCTCATCAACACGCACGTCATGAGCAACACTATCGAGGCCGGGATATATGAACGACTTGGTAAATCCAAAATGTCGAAGCTGCTGCCAGATAATGGAAGTCTTTTCCTGCGGAATCAAAATCTTAGTAATAAGTGGCCTAACTGCGGAGAACCAATCGAGCGGGTTCACGTCTCTGCCGTGGATTGTAAACAGCCCGGACTGAGCCCGAATTCGCGGCGATAGCTGAGGCGCTGTAATACAGAGCGGCGCGTAGTTATCGAAGTGCTCGGACGACAACATAGTAGGTCGCGTGTACGCCTCCCAATAGCCGTAGTCTGCGGCTACATCTACGACCTCATCGATGTCCGCGTGCATCGCGTGATTCACCTTGTGCGGATTCATCGCGAAGACTGCCGCTGCATTTTCGGCGAATTCGTCAATCTCTTCTTCGCGGTCTTCATCGGAAGCTACTCCCGAAGACTGCGAGTCTTCAATCGCGAAATACAAAGCGACCAGCGCGTTTGTGGTCCAGTCAAGAAGCCTTGTTGGCACACCATGGTGCTGCATCAAGAACAACCATTCGAAATCATTGCGTGGAACGAAATCCAAAAACGGTAGCGAACGACGCTTGAAATCACTTAGCATTCGCTCCGGGCTGACACCGGTGAGTTCATATCCGCTCGCCCTTAGTGCCTCAGTACCATCTAACGGCCGTCCATATGCATCGCGAAACGCAACCAAGTCTCGAAGCGCCCCCGGCTGTTGATTTCCACCGAATCTTGACCCACCGTTTTCATCTAAATCTGACCCACCCCGAGACAGCGTAGTACATCTACTCCGGTGTGGATAACTCCTCACTGCCTGCTGCTTTTGCTGCTCTCTTTCTGGTTGCCTTCGCCTTGGCAGAGCTGGACTTGAAGCGCCAGGATTCATTGCCCGTTTCGACGATGTGGCAGTGATGGGTGACGCGGTCCAGCAGCGCCGTCGTCATCTTTGCGTCCCCGAACACGGTCGCCCACTCGCCGAAGCTGAGGTTGGTGGTGATCACGACACTCGTGTGTTCATACAGCTTCGAGAGCAAGTGGAACAGCAATGCGCCACCGGTCTGGCTGAACGGCAGGTAGCCCAGTTCGTCGAGGATTA
>NZ_JBYQCG010000146.1:0-8665 GCF_057837105.1 Burkholderia sp. APQ4-4ca
CGAACAATACGAGCTTGGTCGTACCAGGCAAGTCGCTCGCGGTCATCGCCCGGCGCCAGGTAAATGATGTTGGCACTCCCGCCATTAATACGCCCCTGTAGGTTCTGCAAAATTCTCGAATCTCGCTAATTCATTTCGGAATGCCAATCTCACCGTAGCAAGTGGTCCGTTCCGCTGTTTTGCGATAATTAGTTCCGCGGTACCCCGGTCCGCGCTATCCGGGTTGTACACCTCGTCTCGGTAAATAAACTGAATAACGTCGGCGTCCTGTTCGATCGCGCCGGACTCGCGAAGGTCGGACATCATGGGCCGCTTGTTCGGGCGCTGCTCGAGCCCACGATTTAGCTGTGACAGCGCGATCACGGGCGCGTCGAATTCCTTCGCCGTCTTTTTCAACTCGCGCGAAATTTGCGATACCTCGCTTGTGCGGTTTTCACCTGATCCGCCATCCCCCGACATCAGCTGTAGGTAGTCGACGATGATCAGGCCAAGTTTTCCGACGACGCGCTGCAGGCGACGGAGCTTTGCCTTGAACTGCAGCGGCGTGACGGACGAGCTGTCGAGCACGTACACCGGAGCGTCAACGAGGATCTGTGTTCCATGCGTCAGCCTCGACCAGTCATCGTCACGCAAACTCGCAGTTCGCAGCTTGTGCTGATTGATCCGCGACGTTCCGGCAAGCATCCGCGTCGCCAGCTGGTCGTCAGGCATTTCCAACGACAGCACCGCAACGGGCATGCGCAACTCGACCGCAACATGTTCCGCAATGTTCATGGCGTACGAGGTCTTTCCCATTGACGGGCGACCAGCGACGACGATCAGCTCACCGCCATGCATTCCGTCGGTATGGCGGTCAAGATCGACAAAGCCCGTTGCCGTCCCACCGATTTGTGCAGCGCCGCCGGCGTGATAACGATCGTCGATCCGCTGAATTACGGACGTCAGAGCAGCCGAGATTGGCCGAAACTCGTCATCGGCCGCGCTGCTCGTATCCGCGATTTTTAGCAGTTCGCCCTGCGCGAGGTCCAACAGTTCAAGAGGGGATTTGCCGCCGGGCTTCAACACGGCATTTCGCAGCCGCTCGGACACGCGCAGCATCCGCCGAGAAATCGAGCGGTTGCGCACAATCTCAGCGTAATGGCGAATACCCGCTGCACTAGGTGTTGCGTGAACCAGATCAGTCAAGAACGCGAGCGGCTGATCAACCTTCGCATCGACGGAATGCAAACGCTCGAATACCGTGACGGCATCTGCGCGCGCGCCACGCTGAATTAATTCACGGATCGCTTTGAACACTAACGCGTGCTCGCCGATCGTAAAATCAGCTTCCGAGACGATGCCCGCAATTTCCTCAAGCGCGCCGTTATCGAGCAATAATGCGCCGAGGATGCTTTGCTCGGCTTCGGGCGCCGACGTACGGGCGTGCGCATCCAATGGGTCGTGTGCGCCCATCAGGAGAACCTCCGGGAATAGGTCAATTACGCGCCGCGGCGACGGCGACGGCTCTGCGCGGAACGTCGGGCGATCGCGATCGTCTGTTCGATCTGGCGTTGCGCCGCGCGCCCGGCTTGCTCGATGGCCTCGGCTTCTCTCGGCTCGATCACCCCATCGTCAGCGGCGCGCCGAACCTCCTCGGCCAGGCCGCCCGCTTTCGTACTCACCGTAAGCGCGGAGTCGACAAGCACACGGACGCAATCCGATTCAGCATCGGCGACCGTTTCCGTTGCGACGAGCCCGAACCTAGCGTTGAACGCGTACACCGCATCGAGTGCATGCGGTTGCTTCTTTTCGAGCATCCATTCGACGAGCAGCTCGAACATTTCGCCCGTAATACGCGCCCCTTCAACCTCCCGCAGCCGCAACCGCAGATGCTCGCCGGAAATTCGCGTGCCTCTCCGCTCGGTAAGAAAGCGGGCAGCGTCTTCGACTTTCCCGGGCGTGTTCGACACGGACGTATACAGGACGTCAATCCATGCGGTTTGACTGTAATGGTGAGCCACATTTGCCCCTTGAATTTCACCGTTTTTCATACTGTTAACGTGCTCGCGTTTCCGAGAGAATTGCTCCATCGCCAAACGGAGCATCACCATGAAAACGCAAAAATTCAGAATTCAGCACGCAACAGCGACCCCGAAGCCACAACTCAAACGACACATGCGCGACGCGATCTGGCGCGCCTTAAGCGAGGCGAAAGCCTCGCGCTCGTTTGCCGCTTTCATGCGGCAGGCGTGCGACGCGACCGCGATCGAATGTCCGCGCGCAGACGGGATACGTTCCCGCCTGCGCCGTTCCGCTCCGGCAGATCGCGCGACTCCAGGTCAACAAGGACTTCCGGCCGCGCAACAGAAATGAACTGCATCCTCGACTTCGGAATGCCATTCCGGCGCCACTGAGACACGGCCGCGTCGTCAATCTCGAAGAGATCAGCGACAACCCCGGTCCCGCCCAATCGATCAATGATTTCGCTCGCATACGCGATGCGCAGGTCGTTTTCCATGGATGGGAATTTAAGCACACTTAATTTCAAAAGTGAAGTGCTCTAATCTGCCAAGGTTTAGCCTGCTGAAATGAACGACCTAGACACCTTCGTAGGACGACTCCGGTATGCCAAGACGCTTCGCGAGGCAGAACTGGGGGCGTCGATCGACGACAAGGAAATTGCCGCCAAGGCTGGAGTTTCCCCGTCAGCTGTCTCGCAATGGACGAGCGGCAAAGTGAACGTTGAGAATTTGAAGGCCGCGCCGGTGTTCCGCGTTGCGCGCTTCCTGCGCGTGCGCGCTGACTGGCTTTGGGATAAACGCGGGCCAATGAAGGACGCCCAGGACGACCTGCCGCAAGAAGCGCAGGCGTTCTATGCGGATCTCAAAAAGGCGATTGCCCTGGGCATGAGCGAACTCGCGGTCGCGGCCGTGCATGCGCCTCTAAAAGCGGTACTGGCTATGCATGAGAGAGCTCGCGGCGATCTGCTCGACTTGAATGCGCCGACGCCACCAGACGACTCAGATTCCAATCGAAAACCGCCGCGCACCTAAACACCCCCACGCGGTCATGCCTTGCCGCGTAGCCCTTGACGGGCATTCCTAGCAACTCGACGTCCCAGTCATATTCGGGCGTCTCGTGCGCCCCCATTACCCGTACCACCAGACCGATGTGCGCCTTGTTGGCGCACCGGCTAATCACGGCCAGATCCCCCGGATTGATACGGCCCTCGCTCATCTGTTCGTCCAAATTCATCGACGCGCACCCTCAGTCTTTTTCTACAAAACGCTTTCGATACTGTATGGATATCCAGTATGCCCGCAGTCTAGATTGCGCGTCAACTTAAGCACACTAAATTTTCTTTGCGCTTCGAAATTAAGTGTGCTTAAATTCGCCTGCTTGCAGCGCTTCCGCTGCGTACCCAACGAGGCGAATTTCGATGCTTACCATCCTGTTCCGGCGCAGCGAATTCATGCGGCTTAAGTCGCGTGCGCTGCAGGCGCGCGACTGGCACCCGCTCGTCGCGCTCGTCGTTCTTTACCTGATAGCCGACGCGATCGCGCCGGCGCTCGGCATTTGAGGTGCGCATGAATAAGCCCATGCCCCTCTGGAAAATCGTGCTGCTCTGGCTCGCGGTCGGCATCGGTTGCGTCGCATGGACGCACAGCGACGAAGCGCGGGCCACGTCGAGCGCAAGCACCTACAGCGCGTGAGCCGACCATGCAGAAAGATCACCTGCCAACCCATCTGCTGCGCGTCGAGTGGCAACTGCTGCACATGACCGGCGATTTCGAAACCGCGATTCAGCGCGCCAGCGTGCGTGACGCGCTCGAATCGTCTGCGCGTGCGCGAGAAACGCGCGAACGACGCCGCGCAGCTGCGCGCGTGGACGTGAAACGGCTGCAGGCCGGCGACGCGGAGGACTGATCGATGCCGCGTTGCCACGTCCGCTGCACGCACTGCGACGCACGCCGATGCCTGCGGCGCCATCCCGATCGCTACACGCGCCTACCGGCGTGCCGCACGTGCAACCGCCGGAAATATCGCGTCGACAACTGGATGAACCGCCGCAACACGACGTGCATGCGTTGCGACTGCGCCGGTTATTGGTTCCCGCACCGGCGCGGCTCCCTATTTTGCTGGCATCGAGCCGACGGCTCGAACCGCTATCCCGGCGATACCGATTTCGCCGATCGCAATTACGACGGCCTCGCGGCCTGACTTCACCTGAGAGGTAATCGCATGTCTCTGTTCACGTCACTGCACGCGCTCGCACAGACAACGAGCATCAACATCCTGATCACGGCGGAAGGACCGGAAAGCCTTCGCGTCAACGTTACGCCGATGCCGAACGGCAAGGGCGAAAAGCAGCGCTGGCCGCTGTCGCTGCTCGCGACGCCGGCCGAACTCGATGCGGAATTCGCCGCTGCGGTCGAGGTGTACGCACCCGGCGCAACGCCACTGCTCGATCAGGCGCGCGCGTGCGCCGCGGCGAATCAGCCTGATTCAGCGCCCGCGTTGCCTGCTCCGAGCACCGGTGACGCCGCAGGCACACCCGGGAAGCGCGGTCGCGGTCGTCCGCCGAAAGCCGCGAAGGCTGACGACGCCAACAACCCGCCCTCGACTGATGGCGGAAACGCTGGCGAGACAGACCCGCGCCAGATGCGCATCGACGATGCCGGCCAACCGAGCGACGGCGGCGGGACGCCGGCCGCAGATACGCCGGCGCCCGCCGAACCTGCAAGCGCGGCGCAACCGCAATCGACCGACGCGGGCGTCGACCTGTACTGATCGGAGACGACGACATGCAAATCGAAACGCTCGCTCGCGAATTCTCGTACAACGGCGCGAAGCTCGCCGATCCTGCACCGACGTTCACGCTCCAGCAGATCCGCGACTTCTATTCGCAGACCTATCCGGAGCTCACGAACGCGGAGATTGAGGGACCGGTCATCAAAGGCAACCGCAACGTCTACACGTTCCGCCGCGCTGTCGGCACGAAGGGCAATCACGCCCTGCCGCTCAGCAGCTACACGGTCAAACTGACCACCAGTGCTGACGGACGAACCTACGTCGCAGGCATCGCGATCGCGAACCCGGACGACTCCGACGACGCACGTCGGAAGCTCGACGAGATACGCGCCGTCGACTGCATCGTTCCGCACCCCGTGCGCGCCTATCTTGCCGAACTCGACCGGTTCAGCAGTGCGCACGCATGCCCGCTGCTCGACGAAGAAGTCGCGTTCATCAACGCGCTGCATGCGCGCTACTGCCCGCAACCGAAATGACGCTCCGCGAACTTCGAAAGCACCTGCGCGAAAACACGTTTGCAGGCGAATCGACGCCGCGCGCCTGCGCGAAGCACGTCAACAGTCGACTCGCGCGCCACGTGGAACGCGTGACTCACTACGCCGACCATACGTCCCCGCGCCTGCGCCTGCCCTCGTCCATCATGCCGGTACTACCATGATCGCGCCCGCACTCGTCATCCCGGCCATTGCCGCCGGCGTACCAGCGCGGTATGTCACCGGGACCATTCACGGCAGCGATAGCAACTTCTCACACGAGCTCGCGCTCGCGCTGATGCGTGGCAAGTTGCTCACGGACGACGATGCCGCGAACGCAGACAATCACCGCGACGAAATCGAACTCGCACGCCATGCGATTACCCGCGAATGGCTGGACCGCACCGACGGCCTGACGATTTTCGAGTGGAATTTGCGCGTCAGCGAAGAGCGCTATTCGCCGACGCCGCACGCCTCTGGCAGTACTCAATGCGCGTGGTTCTCCATTCACTCCAACCAAGGAGCCGGGTCGGCGCCATGCCGGTATCTGCGCGCCGGCATTAACCACCTCGAAAACGTGATGCCCGGGCTCGGACAGACCGTGCTCGCCGTGTTGTACGAAGCCTGTCATCACTATTTGCCGAACGTGTGTACGCCGCGCGAGACGCTTTACCTTGCCGAGTATCTGTACTGGCAAGGACACTCGAACGAAATCGACGCGCTCGAAGATTTGATGTTTTGCTATGACAGGAACCCTGAAAAAGCCACTGCCGAAGAGTTCTTCGCCGAGTATTCGATACCGCGTCGCGCAGAATTTTTCCGCGGTGCGCCCGAGTGGATCGCAAATCCCGAGCAAGTACTGAGCACTGCAGACGTCGGATATGCGTCCCTGATTGACGATACCGCCGCGGCCATCGCCGATGCCTGCGATGAAATTCACCGCCTCATCGTCACCGCGGGGCCATTTGCCCGAGTAGACAACCGCGACACCGGCCGCGGCCCCGTCGATCATTCACTGTATCTCCTTTGGGACCAGCAGGACGGCACCGATCGCATCCTTGACGATTTCCTCGAAAACGAACTCCAGGGCGATCCGATCGAAGTCTCGTGCGCGGTCCAGCTGTCGCTCACTGGCAGCGAGATTGGCAACTGGTTCGCGCGGATGAGCAACACAGCGAAGCTCGCGCGTGCAGTCGAAACTCTGCTTGACCTGCTCGACCTTCGCACCCCCGAAACTGTCACCGTACAGGTACGCGTATGACGACCGTCGACATTTATTGCGAGGGCACCACGCACCTCGAACTGGATTCGGCTCTGCTGCTGTACCGAAACCAATCCGACTCGCACGTTTACGTGACGCGACACACCGCTCGCGTCGTCGCCGGCGTACCTACGTTACTCGCCGGCGAGCCGGTCACCGAGCGACAACTTGCGACCTTCGCCGCCGCGGCCGCGAAACACGTCGGTCAACAAGGCTTCGTGCATGAGCGCGTGATCTTCGCAGGCTCCGGCGTTGTCTCCTGGTGGATGCCGGCATGCGTGCGGCACGTCTGGTTCAACTCCGACAAGCCGCTCGGCACGCGCGCGGGCCCGGCGCACCAACCTGCGTTGCTGTTCATCGCCCAAGGGGACCGCCGACACGTGTTCGCGCTTGCCGAGAATGCGCGGCCGCAACGCGGCACCGCCCTGTTTCAGGCGCCGTACTACAACGTCTATTCCTCCGGTTCCGTGTGCACCGGCAATGTCGAAATCGCGAAGCAGCCGAACGCGGCCGACGTCGAGCGCTACGAAGAGGAATTCTTTCGCAGCCGCTTCACACACCCGAATGCCCAAAAGCTGATTCAGGGCGGCAGCATTTCCACACTCTGGCGCCAACTGCTCGACGGCGCTGAATTTCCCACCGAAAGACTGGTCGCGGTCGACTTGACCGTCGAGTCCGCAATTCAACGCCTCACGCAACGGAGCTAACCACATGTCCACGAAAATCGAAGAGATCAAAGCAACGTTCGAAGCAGACACGACTGACGTGCTGTGCGCGCTCGGCGAAGCGCTCAAGACTTTCAGCGAAGCAGTGACAGCCGAAATGAAGACTGGCCGGTCACGCCCGATCGCCGCCGCAGACACCGACGCAAACATCGGACTGGACGAGGCGCTGTTCGATAGCGCCCCGGTCGCCACTGTTCCGCGCCACGCCGATTTTGCGCCGCTGCTCGACGTCGGCCACCGGTTCCTGCTCGCGGCCGAAGGTTTGTTCGTCGAGATCCGCCGCCCGTGGCTGCACCTGATTCAGCCGGTCGCGCCGATCGAAGGCGCATGCCCGCGTCCGCCGTACGGCTCGATCGATGCAAAAATCGAATTCGCATTCGGACGCATCAGCGCCGCCGAGCCGCACCTCCGCCGGTTCGCAACCGACGCGGCCAACGCCGCGCCGAACGAGCATGCCGCATGGATCGTCTGGAACAAGGCGAACAAGGAACTGGTGTACCGCGAAGTCGAAGTGACCAACTCCACGCCGACCGCAATAACCATCAATCGCCCGACCCTCGCCGACGACGAGAGCCTCGTAATCGATCTGCACAGCCACGGCGTCAACCCGGCATTCTTCAGCGCCACCGACGACGCCGACGACGCGGGCGAAGTGAAGATCGCCGGCGTGATCGGCGGCGTCGGCACGGCCAATCCTAGCGTTGCATTCCGCCTGTGCGCGCTCGGCAAAATGATCACGCTCCGTGTGCCGGTACAGGCGTTTTTCCCGCCGACGGAGAAAGCCGCGTGAACCAACTCGACATGCTCGAACTCGCGGCGCGCGCCGCGGGGTGGGAAGCGAAGCGTCACACTGTCCGCGACTGCACCGCAATCCACGTCAGACCGCATGCAGCCGCCGACTGGCGCGCATTCGATTCAATTGGCTCGCGCGCCGACGCGTTCGAGTTGTCGAGCGCGGCCCGCATCGACGTGATAGACGGCGACAATTATCTTGGCCGGTTTGACGACAATTACCTTGGCCGGTGGGGAAACGACGAAGGCGGCGTAGCCGCCGTAGGCGCTTCCCCACCGGCGGCGCCGGACGGATGGGGTTTTAGGATGGCTGATCGTCTTCCAAAAGAAGAACAGCCATGCCCGGAACCTACATTACGGACCAGCAGGTCCGCCTCTATATGAACAAGCGCAAACATCACACCCAAGAAGTCGCAGCGGCCATGGCTGGCATGAGCGTTCGAACGGCGCGTCGAATCGAGCGCGGTGCGCCGCTGCCGTCGCAGAGAGCGTCGAGAACGTGGCGCACCCGATCCGATCCGTTCGCTGACGTCTGGGAGACGGAGGTGGTGCCACTGCTGCGCCATGCACCGCGTCTGAAGGCTGTTACGTTGCTGGCCAAGCTGCAGGAAGCTCACCCCGAT
>NZ_JBYQCG010000147.1:0-4019 GCF_057837105.1 Burkholderia sp. APQ4-4ca
GCGTCGTCGGAAAACTAGGCCTGATCATCGTCGACTACCTACAGCTGATGTCGGGGGATGGCGGATCAGGTGAAAACCGCACAAGCGAGGTATCGCAAATTTCGCGCGAGTTGAAAAAGACGGCGAAGGAATTCGACGCGCCCGTGATCGCGCTGTCACAGCTAAATCGTGGGCTCGAGCAGCGCCCGAACAAGCGGCCCATGATGTCCGACCTTCGCGAGTCCGGCGCGATCGAACAGGACGCCGACGTTATTCAGTTTATTTACCGAGACGAGGTGTACAACCCGGATAGCGCGGACCGGGGTACCGCGGAACTAATTATCGCAAAACAGCGGAACGGACCACTTGCTACGGTGAGATTGGCATTCCGAAATGAATTAGCGAGATTCGAGAATTTTGCAGAACCTACAGGGGCGTATTAATGGCGGGAGTGCCAACATCATTTACCTGGCGCCGGGCGATGACCGCGAGCGACTTGCCTGGTACGACCAAGCTCGTATTGTTCGTCATAGCCGAGTATGCGAATTCGATCGACGACACTTGCTGGCCGTCTATCGATGAAATTGCCGGGCGCGCGACGTTGACGGCGCGCGCCGTGTCAAAGCATCTCGGCGTGGCAGAGCAGGCGGGCTGGATCAAGCGGTGGAAGTCGCGAAAGAGCGGGCGGAAGTGGGCGCACGGCCACTATCGTCTGACGGTGCCGGAGGAAGTTGCGCGTCGCGCGCGTGACGACCTGAACCTTGACATTGCCGGCGCTGACTTCGACGAGTCGGAACCACGTTCCGGTAATTCAGGGAAGTTTGAGGAACTACGTTCTGGTAATCCCGGCGAGTTTGACGAACCTGGTTCACGTGTCTCGCCGGAGGCCGGCGATTCTGAGGGCAATTCGGGGAGTTACAGGAACGACGTTCCAACTAACAACCCAACAAACAGATATTACGAAACTTCCTCTCTCTCTCAAACGCCGTCGGTATACCTGGGCGGTGAAGGTACAAGCAGAGAGGGAAATCGTCAAGAGGGCTACGCGGCGCTTGCGGCATGGATGGCTCGTCGGCTTCGCGACAGCGATCCGGGGGCTCGCGAGCCGGATCTTCGTGAATGGGCGTCGGACGTTGATCGCATGTTGGCCGACGGATTCGACCCACAGCAAATCGCAAAGCTGTGGGCGTGGGCGCTGCGCGACGGATTCTGGTGTTCCGTGGTTCGCTCGCCGGCGCGCCTTCGAAAGAATTGGGATCAGGTGCGCGCGAAGCGAAACCAGTCGCTGCAGCGCGAGCGGCAGTCGACGAACCAGCAAACGCACGACGATCGATGCTGCGCACACGTTGACGGCGACGGCATGCGATGCACCAACGTCGCCACGTCCATTCTCGGCGCGGGATCGACGCGTCGCGGTTATTGCCGGCGTCACGTCGGCCTTTACGAAAATTGAAGCGGGGGAACAATGTCGATTGAAAAGCGATTGGAAAATTGGGCGCGGGCGCAACGGAACGGCGGTGGCGAAGGTGGTAGCGATTCGCTTGTCGCGAGCATCTACTTCCCGTCGATCGGCGGGCGTTCGATCGACTCGACGCTCGATCTTGAGGACGCGAACAAGGTTGAGGTCGCGGTGCGCAAGCTGATGCCGTTGGATCGCAAGCTGTTGCAATTGCACTACGTCTGGCGCAAACCGCCGTTCGTGATCTGCCGCCGGCTCGGACTCAAGGTGCGGCCGACGACAATCTTCGATTTCGCGTTCGCGCACGCAAAGCGCGCCGTCGAGGAGAGGTTGGTGCAACCGCCGCCGCGCTACGTCTCGGTGCAGACGATCATCGATAAGATCGCGGAAGGTGTTGCAGAATCGAAATAGCTGTTCTACACTTCGATCCACAATTTGATCCGGTGAGTTTTACCGAGTGCGTGCGGCCTTTGCCGGACCGTCGCTCGCCCGGAAGAATCGCAAAGCCTCGATCGCGAAAGCGTCGAGGCTTTTTGCATTGGCCCTACGGCTTCACGTTTCGGATCAGTGCGTGCGCCATTCTCGCAGGGCGGTGTAGTACCCCATGATGATTTCCGCGAAATGAGTTCCCTCGTCGGGCGTCGGGAAGGCCGCACGCGAAAGCTCTGCGGCCAGATCACCCGCTGTAGCGCTGGCATCTTTCTTCAGAAGGTCGATGAGCGTGTTCGCTGCCATGCGTCGGCCGCTCAGATGGACGAGCTCCTTCCCGGCCTGCCGAATCTCGATCTTGATTTCGCGTCGGCGTTCCTCCAAATCCGCGCGTTGTTCGTCGGTCGCGGCTGTAACTTGGGGTTCGAGAAGTGATAGCTCTTGCATAGCCTTAGTCATCTTGCAACCGATCTCGCGCTCGCGGTCGCTGACGTCTTCGAGTTCTCGGGTAAGGGTTCCTTGGTCCACGGCTGTCCTTGTTTGTTGATAGAGAAGAGAGTGTAACGTGCCGAAGAAAGCACCGACCCAGTGTCGCCATTACGGATGCGGCCGACTGGTTGAGACGCCCGGCTACTGCGCCGAGCATGCGAGTGACGCAGTCGGCTGGCAATCAGATCGCCTGCGCGGCTCGCGTCATGCCCGTGGATACGGAACAGCATGGACAAAGCTGCGCCGTGAAGCGCTCGCGCGCGACAACGGGCTCTGTGTGCCGTGCCGGAAGAAAGGCCGGATCGCTCGGGCCGTCGCGGTCGACCACGTCGTATCGAAGGCCGAAGGCGGAACCGACGAGCTGGCGAACTTGCAGTCGATCTGCAAGCCGTGTCACGACGCGAAGACCGCGACCGAGGCCGCGCGGGGGCGCGGTCGCCGCTGACCGGAGCCGGGCCGACGCCCCCGACCGAGGGGGGGTATTTTTAATTTTTCGGACCCTTGCCTGGGACCGAACGTTCAGCCGCATTTTTTCGCGGACCACTTTTTGAAGAGGGGGGGGTTAAGAAAGCCGCCCCATAGAGCCGATCGCGCAACGCGAGATGAGTTTTTCGCCGGCTCGCTTACGGGAAGCCTCACATGAGTCCGAATCAACCGTTTGCCGACGTCGGCGGTGCCGACGAGTCGCGCGCGTCGGGCGGCGGCGGTGGGAAGGCGATCGAATCGCCGCCGCCGCCGCCCGGGGTGCACTTTGAGTCCTCGCATCGCAAGGTGTGGGACTACCTCTGTTTCGCGTTGCGTGCCGAAGGCGTGCCGCACCGGACTGCCGGTGTCGCGCTGGCGATCGTGTGCGTTGACTTCGTGCGCTGGGTGAAGGTCGAGCTGCAGCTGCGCGATTTCGAGAAGATCAATAACGGGTCGTTCATGACGGTAACGCCGAACGGTCATTCGCAGCCGCATCAACTCTACTACGCGGCGAAGTCGCTGAAAGAGGGGCTGCTCAAGTGTTTGCCGGAAGCCTGCCTGACGACGCCGTCGATGCTGATCGCGAAGTCGAAGATGGACGACTCGGACCAACAGGACGACCTGTTCGACGAGTTGCTGAACCACGCGCGCTCGCGGCCGACGAGCTTGCCCGCCTAACTCCAGGCATTCGGCATCGATGGGACGTGGAATACGGCCTGCCGGTGTTGCGTGGCGAGATTGTAGTCGGCGAGTTCGTGTTCCTCGCGGTCAAGCGCCACTATGTCGATCTGATCGACGGTCCGGCGCGCGGCATTGTGTTCAGCGCCGGGCACGCGCACCACGTCATCGACTATATCGAGCGACAGTTCTTTCACATCAAGGGCGCGCTCGCGGGACAGGCATTGGTGCTCGATCCGTGGCAGCGGTTCTGGACGGCCGTGATGTACGGCTGGCGCCGCGTCGATTCCGTGCTGCGACGCTTTCGCACCGGGTACGAAGAGGTCGCGCGCAAGAACGGCAAGTCGACGTGGAAGGCCGGCCAGGGCGATTACCTGTTCCTGATGGACGGCGAGCAGGGCGCGGAGGTGTACACGATCGCGACGACGCGCGAGCAGGCGATGAGCGTGTTCAAGCCGGCGCTCGACAACTACCGTCGCCGGTGCCGTCGTTCGAAACGGCTGGCGCGTTCGATCAAGGT
>NZ_JBYQCG010000147.1:4039-9671 GCF_057837105.1 Burkholderia sp. APQ4-4ca
GGGCGCGCTCGCGGGACAGGCATTGGTGCTCGATCCGTGGCAGCGGTTCTGGACGGCCGTGATGTACGGCTGGCGCCGCGTCGATTCCGTGCTGCGACGCTTTCGCACCGGGTACGAAGAGGTCGCGCGCAAGAACGGCAAGTCGACGTGGAAGGCCGGCCAGGGCGATTACCTGTTCCTGATGGACGGCGAGCAGGGCGCGGAGGTGTACACGATCGCGACGACGCGCGAGCAGGCGATGAGCGTGTTCAAGCCGGCGCTCGACAACTACCGTCGCCGGTGCCGTCGTTCGAAACGGCTGGCGCGTTCGATCAAGGTGTACGACGGGACGAACCAAGAGCGGATCGTGATCGGCAGCAGCGTGTTCAAGCCTCTGCCGGCGAACGCGGAATCGCTCGACGGCCTCAACCCGTCAGTTTGTATGGTGGACGAGCTGCACGCGCACAAGACGCGCGAGGTGTGGGACGTGATGGAGTCAGCGCTCGGCGCGCGGCTCCAGCCATTAATTTCCGCCATCACGACGGCGGGCTACATCCTCGACGGGATCTGCACGGAGATTCGCGGCTATCTCGTGATGATCCTGCGTGGCGACAAGATCGACGACAGCTTCTTCGGCTACATCTACACGCTCGACGATGACGACGATCCGTTTGACCCAGCAGTTTGGATCAAGGCGAACCCGAGTCTCGGCAGTGCGAAAACCGTCGACTACATGCGCGCGCAAGCGGCGAAGGCCGCCGAGCTACCGAGCGCGAAGGCGAATTTTCTAACCAAGGATCTGAACGTTTGGGTCAATGGCGCGCTGAGTTGGTTCGACATCGCTGTATGGGACGCATGCGGTGCGCCCTTTGATCGGAAATCGCTCGCCGGGCGCAAGTGCTTCGGCGGCTTGGACCTGGCCAGTACGCAGGATTTGTGCGCTTTCGTGCTCACGTTCCCGCCGTACGCCGATGACGGGGAAATCGACCCAGCCGGCGAGTGGTTCTATGTCTTCTTCATTTTCGCACCAGAGGCGAAGGTGAACACTCAGGAGGCCAGCGACGCCGCGCCGTACAAAAAATGGGCGGAGCAAGGGTGGTTGATCGTGACGCCGGGCGCGGTCACGGACTACACGGTCATTCGCGACACGATCAAGGCCGCCTGCAAACTCTACGACGTGCAGGACATCGCGTTCGATCCATGGAACGCAACGCAGATCGTCAACGAGCTGCTCGAGGACGAGATACCGATGGTGCAAGTCGCGCAAAACATGGCCGGACTGTCGCCCGGCGCGAAGCAGTTGGAGCGCCTGGTGTATGGCGGCCGGATGCGTCATGGAGGGAACCCGGTCGCGCGGTGGTGCGCCAGCAACGTCACGTTGCTGCTCGATTCGAATGAAAACATCCGGCCCGACAAGAAAAAGTCGCGGCCGAACGGGCGCATCGATCCGATCGTCGCGGCCTGTATGGCGACCACGCGCGCGGTTACGTATCAGCCTGAAGCGGACCCGGAAATTTACATCCTATGACGAACGCAACGAACGGTGCGCCGCGCGGGAACGCAAGCGGCTCGCGAATTTTGAACCAGTGGAACGCCGAGCGCGAGGCGGCAAAGATGAACGCCGCCGCGGTCTCGACGAGCCAGATCGTCCCCGGAACCGATGCGTACGACTGGATGACGGGCTTGCAGACGCCCGGGCGGGCGGTGAGCGAGCGCGGCGCGATGAGCGTCGCGACCGTCTATTCCTGCGTGGCGCTGATCGGCGGGGCGGTTGCCTCGACGCCGTTGGTCGAGTACGAGCGCGGCGCCAACGGCGTGTTGCCGGTGGAATCGGAATATTGGGAGCTACTCAACGAAGAGCTGCATCCGCGGTGGCCGGCGGCGGTGGGGTGGGAATTCGGCATGACTGGCCTGCTCCTGCATGGCGATCTGTTTTCGCGCATCCACCGTGTTACGCGGTGGTCATCGCGAATCGAGTCGGTCGAACCGTTGCATCCGCTTTCGGTGTGGGTTGACCTCGTCGATGGACGTCTCGTGTACACGTATCTCGATCCGGCCACCAACGTCGTGATGACGGTCGATCAGGACGACATGATCCACGTTCCCGGCCCTGGCTTCGATGGTCGACGTGGACTCTCGCAGATCCGCAGCGTACTTCGCATGCCGGTCAACGTAGCGTCTGCGGCCGGCCAACTGGTCGACACGATGCTGTCCGACAACCTGCGGCCCGACCTGGTGATCAAGTCGGAGGGTAAGTTGACCGAGGATCAGGTCGCGTTGCTACGCAAGCAGTGGATTCAGCGATACAGCGGGTTGCACAACTCTTCCGCGCCAGTCGTGCTCGGTGGTGGGATGGATATCAAGCAGATTTCGATGTCGGCAGCAGACGTGAAGCTGATCGAAAACCGGAAGCTGACCGATGACGACGTGTGCTCCGTATTCGGAGTCATGCCACATATGGTGGGTCGAAGCGACAAGGGTACGACGATCGGCACGACGGCCGAGCAGCTTGCGAAGCACTTCGTGAAATACACGCTTGGCAGGCACCTTACGAAGATTGCGCAGGAGGTTGGTCGGAAGGTAGTCAGAAAGCCGAAGCGTTCAATTCAGCACGACGCCGACGCGCTCGACCTCGGCGACATGAAATCGCGATTTGAGGCATTCCGCATCGCGCTCGGTCGCGCAGGCGAGCCGGGTTGGATGACGCAAAACGACGTGCGGCGCCGCTTCAACATGCCGCCGGAGCCGGACGGCAACACTCTAAATTCAGGGACCAAAGATGCGACGAAACCGAATCCTCCAGCTGCTGAATGACAACCGCGCAGCGCCGCGGGCTTTCAGCGTGAAGGCGAGCGACGATGGCACGGTTGCGACTGTCTACCTTTACGACGTGATTGTGACCGACGATTGGTGGGGCGGCGTCTCCGCGCAGTCGTTTGTACAGGCGCTTGCCGGGATCACGGCCGATACGATCCACCTTCGAATCAACAGCCCGGGCGGCGACGTGTTTGCCGCACGCGCGATGGAAACCGCAATTCGCGGGCATTCCGCGCGGGTGATCGCGCACGTCGATGGCGTTGCCGCGAGCGCGGCAAGCTTCGTGATGCTGGCCGCCGATGAGGTTGAGATCACGGACGGCGCGTTCGTGATGATCCATAACGCATGGACGTTCGCGATGGGGAATGCGGACGATCTCCGTGAATCGGCGAAGCTGCTCGACGCTGTCGACGCGTCGCTGGTGCGAACCTACGCGAAGGAGACGGGGCAAAGTGAGGACGATATTTCCGCTTGGATGGCTGCCGAAACGTGGATGTCATCGGACGAAGCCGTGCAACGCGGCTTTGCTGATCGGCTCGCGGGCGCTGGCACGGATGCACAGGCGTCCGCATGGAATCTGTCGGCGTATGACCGTGCGCCGAGCGCGGCGCATGCGCAGTCGTCGCCGCGCAGGCCGGTCGCGTTCGCTCCGCCGGAATCGCCGTCGGCGCCGGCGCCGGATTCGAAGCCTGTCGCGCCGACGGCGGCTCCGCAGACGTCGGCCGCGGCGCCGGATATGGAAGCAATGCGGCGCCGGCTGGAGCTTGCACAACGTTCGTGACGCGTTCCCGCGTCGATTCATAGGGCCACCCTTCGGGTGGCCCTTTCTTTTTCTGTCGATGGAGACTGTATGGCTATTGCTATTCAAGCACTGCGGGAGCGTCGCGACGCACTCGCGAAAAATCTGAACGCGTTGCTCGAAAACAACCAGGGCGACAAGTGGGGCGCCGACCAGCAAAAGGCGTACGACGAAGGGCTCGCCGAAATGGATCGGGTGGGCGCCGAGATCAAGCGTCACGAAGGGCTGATGAACCGGCTCGCCGAGGAAGCGCTCGCCGGCAATCCGGAGGGGTTGATCAACGCGCACGTGAAGACGCCGGGCGCGCACGAAGGCGAATCGAAAGCGATCCGCACGTTCCTCCGGCGCGGCGTGCTGGCTCTGACCGACGAAGACCGCGCGCGCATGCTCGCGCGGCAGACACCGGAAATCCAGAACGCCATGTCGACCGGCGACCCGGCTGCCGGCGGCTATACCGTCGCGCCGGAGTTCTATCGCCGACTGTCGGAGGCGCTCAAGGCATTCGGCGGCCTTCGCCAGATCGCTACCGTGCTGTCGACCGGGACGGGCGCCTCGATGACGTTCCCGGGTACGGACGCGACGACGGAAGAGGGCGAAATCGTCGAAGAAAACGGGGAAACGAGCGACAGCGACACGAAGTTCGTCGCGAAGTCGCTCGAAGCGTTCCGCTACTCGTCGAAGTCGATCGCGCTTTCGATGGAGCTGCTGCAGGACAGCATGTTCGACCTCGAAAGCTACATCATCCGTCTGCTGTCGACGCGCGTCGGCCGGATCACTGCGCGGCATTTCGCGAAGGGCACCGGCAACAAGCAGCCGGTCGGACTGCTGACGGCGGTCGGCACGGGCGTTACCGTGGCGTCGCCGAACCTGATCACCTACGACGACCTGATCGACCTCGAGCACAGCGTCGATCCGGCATATCGCGTGCGTCCGAGTTGTGGGTATGCGATGCACGATCAGATGCTGAAGGTCGTTCGCAAGATCAAGGACGAACAGAAGCGACCGATCTTCGTGCCGGGCTACGAGCAAGGCAATCCGGGTGGTGCGCCGGACCGTCTGCTCGGCCGGCCGGTCACGATCGTGCAGGAATACGACGTGCCCGAGGCGGGAGCCAAGCCGCTGACGTTCGGCGACCACTCCGAATACATCGTGCGCGAAGTGATGGATCTCACGATGTTCCGCATGACGGACTCGCGTTACACGCTCAAGGGGCAGGTCGGCTTCGTCGGATTCAACCGCCAGGGCGGCAACCTGATCGACATCGGCGGTGCGGTGAAGGCGCTGAAGATGGGCGAGGCTGCGGCGCCGCAGGGCTGATGAACGGGGCCGCCACGTCGTGGCGGCCGCACATTCGACGTGAGGAATACATGGCCGACCAGTTGGCATATCCGCTGCGCGTTGCGTCGGGCCGCGTCGACGTTATGACACGGCCCGCCGAGGAAGCAATCACGCTCGACCTGGCGCGCGAGCACTGCCGAATTGACGGCGACGACGAGGATGTTCTGTTGAAGGGGAACATCGTCGCGGCGCGCGAAGCGCTCGAGGCGGCGCTGTCCCGCCCGTTGCTGCCGCAGGAGTGTCGGGTACGGGTCGATTCGTTTCCGTCCGATCGGATTCTCTTGTGGAACGACGTGATCGAGATCACCGACGTGTCGTATATCGACGAGGCCGGCGTGCGGCAGACCTTGCCGCCGGCAGCGTACCGCGTGATGGATCGGGCGTATCTCGTGTCCCGAAAATCGTTCCCATACGGCGAGGATGTCGAGGTGCGGTTTCGTTGCGGCGCATTCGAAACACCGGAAGCCGTGCCCGAATCGCTTGTTGCGTGGATGCTGCTGCAGCTCGGCACGCTGTCCGCGCACCGTGAATCAGAGCTCGATGGAACGGTTAGTTCGCTGAGCGAGGATTTCACGAACCGACTCATCGCGCGTCACGCGATCGTCAGCATTTAGTGAGGACAGTATGCGCGCGGGAAAACGGAACGAGCGAATCGTGATCGAGCGCCGAAGCGGTGCAGTAAACGAGAACGATGAGCCA
>NZ_JBYQCG010000147.1:9691-32114 GCF_057837105.1 Burkholderia sp. APQ4-4ca
TGCCGCCGGCAGCGTACCGCGTGATGGATCGGGCGTATCTCGTGTCCCGAAAATCGTTCCCATACGGCGAGGATGTCGAGGTGCGGTTTCGTTGCGGCGCATTCGAAACACCGGAAGCCGTGCCCGAATCGCTTGTTGCGTGGATGCTGCTGCAGCTCGGCACGCTGTCCGCGCACCGTGAATCAGAGCTCGATGGAACGGTTAGTTCGCTGAGCGAGGATTTCACGAACCGACTCATCGCGCGTCACGCGATCGTCAGCAGTTAGTGAGGACAGTATGCGCGCGGGAAAACGGAACGAGCGAATCGTGATCGAGCGCCGAAGCGGTGCAGTAAACGAGAACGATGAGCCATTGCCGGATGCGTGGGTTGAGCATTCGAAGCCTTGGGCGGACGTGCTGTTCATCAGCGGAAAAGAGCACATCGTTTCAGGTGCGGTCCGGGGTTCGGCGGTGGCCAGCATGCGCATCCGTTATCGGGCTGGTATCGACGAGCAGATGCGTGTGCGGTACGACGGCAGGCTGTACGACATTACGGCGGTCCTGCCCTCGCGCAAGCGCGGATATCTCGATCTGTCGGTGAAGGTGGGGGAAAAGTATGTCTAGCGTGCAGGTTTTGGGGCTGGCTGACTTGCGTGCCGATTTCGAGAAGCTTGCGAAAGCACAGTCGACGAAGGCGTTGCGACGCGCGACGGTGGCCGGCGCGAAGGTGATCCGAGATGAGGCGCGTGCCCGCGCGCCGAAGAAAACCGGAAAGCTGCGGCGAAACATCGTGTCTGCCGCGCTGCGGCAGAAAGATGCGCCGGGCCTGGCGACAGCCGGTGTGCGTGTCCGAACGAAGGGCAAGGGCGATTCGCCCAGCAACGCGTTTTATTGGCGCTTCGTCGAGCTCGGCACGCAGCATGTACGGGCGCAACCGTTCGTGCGACCGGCGTTCGACGCCGCGATCGGTCAGGCCGAGGGTGCGATTCGCACCGAGATTGCGCGCGCGATCGACGCAGTGATCGGGGGTGGCCGGTGAGCGCCCTCGTTATCCGCAACGCGATCGGCACGGTTGGAGCTGCGAAGGGCTATGTCGGCGCCGCCGCAGAAGCAGCGAAATCGCCGTACTACGTGGTATCGCGCGTGAGCGGCGCGCGGGACATGGCGATTGGCGGTGCGACCGGCGGTAAATCGGGTGTGTTCCAGGTCGACGTCTACGCCAGCACGTACACGGACGCCGACGCGCTCGCCGACAAGGTGATCGATCGCGCGTACGCGGCCGAGCAGTTTTCCGTCGGCGGGGTGAGTGACCTGCCTGACGACTATTCGAGCGATTCCGGTGATTTTCGGGTGAGCCTCGAAATATCCGTTGAATTCTGACGGAGTCCGCTGTGTGTACGGCCCGCCTCGAGCGGGCCTTTCTTTTTTGTGAGGGGCTTATGGCCGAGAAGAGCAAGCGCATCAAGGCGCAAGGTACGAAGGTCGAGATCTCGAAGACGTCGTCGTCGAACCTCGACGACGAGGCGCTCGTATTCGTCGATCTCAACACGACGAGCAAGACGATCAACTGGCAAGGCGGGCAATCGTCGGAAATCGACGCGACGACGCTCGCCAGCGACGAAAAGGAATCTGAGCTCGGCCTGCCCGATCCCGGCGAATTTTCCGTCGACGGCAACTATTCGTCGGATGACGCCGGCCAGCTGATTCTCCGCGGCGCGCGCGGCACTGGCGACAAGTACGTGTTCCGCGTGACTTTCCGCGACAAGTCGCAATTCCTGTTCGTCGGCATGGTGCGTCAGTACACCTGGTCGGCAGGCGTCGACGGCATCGTGACGTCGACCTACAGCGTCCGTGTCAGCGGCTCGCCGAAGGAAGTGCCGCCGCCGGCCGTACCGGCGGGTTGATCGATCTGAAAACGTAAGGAAAGAGTGATGACGAAAGCTCCGACGGTCGCTGGCGCGCTGCGCGCCGCGATTCTCAACCCGTTAACCGGCTGGCGGCACGAGTTCGTGCCCATGCCGGAATGGGGCGACGTGACGGTTGCGGTGCGCGAGCCGTTGCTCGCCGACCGCGCATTCTGGCTCGAGCCGCTGCGCCTCGCTGCCGGCGTCGAGCCGGGCGACGACGAGGCGGTTGCCCGCGAGAAGTATGGGCGTGTCCGACCGGACGAACACGTGCTCGCCTCGGCGCGGCTGTTCGTTCGCGTGCTCTATGTCGAGACGGCGGCAGGCTGGCGTCGCGAATTCGAGGACGCGGACGTGCAGGAGATCGCGTCGGCATTCGGGTCCGCGCACGAACGCATCGTGAACAAAGCGCTCGAGCTCGGCAACATGAAAGCCGACGCGGAGGACGATGCAAAAAAAGCCTCCGCCGAAACCCCGATCTCCGGCTCGAGCTGACGTTGGCGCTGCGGCTCGGCAGGACGCTTGCCGAGCTGCGCGCGGTCATGTCGACCGCGGAGTTCGCCTTGTGGCAGGCGTTCGATTCCGAGTCGCCGATCGCCGATGATCGTTACGACCTTCATGCCGCGATGGTCGCGTCGGCCGTGTTCCAGGCGCAGGGTGCGAAAGTGAAGGTGGCCGACATGATGCCGAACTGGTCGGGCGAGCCGACCGAGGTTCAGGAGGTCGCCGATGATCCTTTCTTCGCTGGCCTAATGAGATTGGTAAAGTAGGCGGATAGGAAATATGGGAACGAGTCTCCGCGAGCTGATCGTCAGCGTTACCGCGAATACGACCGAGTACGATCGACGCATGCAGCGGCTTGGGTCGACCGCTAGCGGCTATTTCAATGCGGTCAGGGACGGGGGCCGCACCGCTGACGCGGCGTTCGCGTCCAACGCGTCGAGCGTCCAGGTGACGGTGCGTGCGATCGAGGCCGCGCGCGGCTCGATTCGTGGATATGCCGAGGCGGCTGCAGCAGCGTTCGGCGTGCATCAACTGATCGAGTATGCCGACGAATGGACGAACCTGAGCAACCGGCTCAAGATCGTCACGCGGGATCAGATCGATTTCGCCATCGCGCAAGGCGACGTGCTGCGAATTGCGCAATCGACGCGTCAGCCGCTCGACGCGACGGCCGAGCTCTATCAGCGGATCGCGAACAACACGTCGCACCTCGGCCTGTCGATTAAGCAGGTCGGCCCGCTGGTCGAGACGATCAGCAAGGCGGTTGCGCTGTCGGGCGTGTCGGCCGACACGGCGCGCCTCGGTATCGTGCAGCTGGGGCAGGCATTCGCGTCCGGCCAGCTGCGCGGGCAGGATCTGAAGAGCGTGCTCGAGGAACTGCCGGGCGTAGCGGACGCGATCGCGCGCGGGATGGGCAAGGGCACGTCTGAGCTGAAGGCGCTGGCCGAGGACGGCAAGCTGACCGTCGAAAGCCTGATCGACGCGCTGAAGAATGCGGGCTCGAGCACCGACGCTTTGTTCGGCAAGGTCGACATGACCGTCGGGCAGGCGATGACGCGCCTGCAAACTGAAATCATCGCGTACGTCGGACACGCGAACGACGCGACGGGCGCGAGCGCGAAGCTCGCCCAGAGCGTGGTCTATGTTGCCGATCACCTCGACGAGATCGTCGCGATCAGCGCGTCGCTCGCGGCCGGCCGGCTCGGCGTGTATTTCGCGCAGACGACCGTGGCCGTCAGCAAGTCGGCCATCGCGT
The DNA here is from genome assembly GCF_057837105.1 of Burkholderia sp. APQ4-4ca. Lineage (NCBI taxonomy): Bacteria > Pseudomonadati > Pseudomonadota > Betaproteobacteria > Burkholderiales > Burkholderiaceae > Burkholderia > Burkholderia sp. APQ4-4ca. Next base: position 13,334 of record NZ_JBYQCG010000147.1, read on the forward strand.
GGAACGCCGAGCGGCAGGCGCTGCTCGCGAAGGCGCAGGCGGAAAACGCTGCAGCGCTCGTCACGATCACGAAGGCGCAGAGCGACCGCGACGCGGCGGCTGCGAAGCTGCAGAACGCGCAGGCGGCAGAGGTCGCCGCGGCGGCCGAACTGGCCGGCATGCGCGCGATGCGCGAAAGCCTCGCGATGCAGTCGGCGCTGACGGCCGGTTCGATCCAGTACACGCAGGCGAAGCTCGCCGAGGCGCGGGCGATCGAGGCGAGCGCGGTGGCGCAGGTCGCGACCGCGCGATCGGATCTGACGAAGAGTCAGGAAATCGGCACGCGGATCGCCGGCTTGCCCTACGCGGCGATCATTGCCCGGGAGACGGCGGCGGCACAGGGCGAGCTGGAACGGGCAGAGGCATCGCTGGCGCTGGCGCAGCAGCGCCGTGTGGCGCTGGAGGCTGCGGCGGCCAAGGGCACGGTCGACCAGGCGCGCTACGCCGCGGCGCTGGCCGAAACAGAGAAGGGGCTGGCGGTCGCCGAGCGTGAGGTCGCTGCGGCGACGCAGGCCCGCGAGCGTGCCGAGCGCGGCGCGACGGCCGCGACGGCGGGTTTGGCCGCTGCGACTGAGCGGGCAGCAGTGGCACAGACTGCTGCCGCGCGCGCCGGCTCGTTGATGCGAACGGTAGGGTCGGGATTGCTGTCGGTGATGGGCGGCCTGCCTGGCATCGTCGCGACGGTTGGCACGGTGGCGCTTGGCGCCGCGGTGAACTGGCTGGTATTCCGCGATCACGCGAGCAGCGCGACGTCGAGCCTGATCGACATGCAGGCGCCGCTCGATCAGATCATCGAGAAGTATCGGCAACTGTCGCCGTTGCTGCAGGAGGTTGAGCGTAACCGGGCGAAGCAGGCGCAGGCGTCGGCGAGTAGCGACGTCGCGGACGCGTACGCGGGCCTCGCGGCGCGAGCATCGCAGAGCGTCATCGTGCCGGGCATCGGCGACAGCGCGCCGATCATCACGGACGAGAATCAGGTTGCGCTCGATCGGTTCATCGAAGGGCTGAACCGGATCAAGACCGAAAACCTTGGTGTCGACGAGAAGTCGCGCGAGCTGGCGACGCTGGTCGGCGTATTCGTCGACGCGACGAAGGGCGGCGACGAGCTTCGCGCCGAGCTGGTGCAGGCCGCGTCGGCGATCGACACTGCCGGCGCCGCGGCGGACAAGGGCACTCGTACGCTCGCCGCGATGGATGCTGCCGCGCGCGGTGCGGCCGACGGTATTCGACTGCTCACGGAAGAAAACAATTTCTTCGCGGGCGGCATGGCGGCCGAAGCCTGGAACAAATACGTCGAAAAGCTGAAAGAGGCTTCCGACGTTATCGGCATGACCGCGCAGCAACGCGCCGAATACGAAGCAAAAACGAAGGGCGCGAACACTGCGGAGGCGCGGCAGGCAGGCTTGATCGCCGGGCGCGCGGACGCGTACAAATCGCTCGAAAAAGCGATCCAGGATAAAGATGCGAAGGCCGAGGCCGGCGCGCGGCGGAACATCGACAATCTGACGCGCGAGCTCGCGCTGATGAATCAGCAGATGGTCGTCGCCGCGGCGCTGGCCGAGTTTCAGGCGGATCTCGTCAGCAAGAAATTCGAGAAATTCGGGTTCAACGCTGATGCGGCGCTCGCGGCCGCCGCTGCGCGCGGCAAAAAGGCGTTCGACGACACGGTATCGGAATCGGCCGGCCAGGTCGCGCGCATCGGCGTCAACGCGCCGGCGCTCGCGCACAAGAGCCGGGCTGCTGGATCGCGTGCCGAGCCGGAAAGCCAGCGCATGCTTGACAACATCGCGCAGCGTATCGCGCAGCTGCGCGTCGAGGCGGTTGCAACCGACAAGCTCACGCAGTCGGAGAAGGACCGGATCGGGTTCGACCAGAAGCTGACCGACCTGGCCGCGAAGCGCACGAAGCTGACCGATGGCGACAAGAGCCTGATTCGTGACCAGGCTGCAATTCGCGCGGCATACGACCGCGCGGTGCAGCTGGAGAAAGAGGTTCGCTATCACGAAGCGATCAACAAGCTGAAGGAGCGCAGCGCGCAGATCGACGCGGAGCTGGCGGACTACGCGTCCGAGCGGCAGCGGGAAGTCGCGCGCGAGCTTGCCGCGATGCCGATGGGCGACAACGCGCGCGAGCTGAACCAGGCGACGAGCCGTGTCGGCGATGAATTCCGGCGCCGGCGCGATGACTTTACGAAGGGCGCGCGGAAGGACGGCACGCTCGGCTCGCCGGAGTATCTGGCGGAAATCGACCGGATCAACCGGGCCGAGGCCGAGCAGGTCGAGCGCGAACGTGGGTATGTCGAGCAGCGGCTCGCGGTGCAGCGCGACTGGCGCGTCGGCGCGAGTCGCGCTGTGGCGCTGTATCAGGAGTCAGCTGAGAACGCGGCGGGTCGGTCCGAGGAAGCGTTCACGAGTGCATTCCGAAACATGGAGGACGCGGCTGCGTCGTTCGCGACGTCAGGCAAGGTGAATTTCCGCGGGCTTGTCGACAGCATGATCGCGGACCTTGCGCGCTTCTATACGCGGGCAGGGCTGTCCGCTGTTATCGGTTGGGGCAGTTCAGCGCTCGGGCTCGATACGGGGGGCGCAGGCGGATTTAGTCCGTCGTCGTTGCTTGGCGGTGTGGCGGGCGGCCTGTCGAGCGCTTTGGGTGGGGGCGGCGGCAATGCGTATCAGTTTCACCTCGCCGGCGGTGGCCGTGTTAGCGGCCCAGGCACGTCAACGAGCGACAGCATCCCCGCGTGGCTGTCTGACCAAGAGTTTGTGGTGAAGGCCGCGGCGGTGCGCAAGCCCGGCGTGCTTCGGCTGCTGGAGGCGATCAACAGCGGACAGGATCTCGGCTTCGCGAAGTTTGCGAACGGCGGGCTGGTCGGCGGTGGGTCGGCTGGCGGTGGCGCGCTCGGCGCGCTGGGCGGAGGGATCGAGCTGAATATCCCGGTGACGATCGACGGCGGCACGGGCAACGCGGCACAGATGATGGCCAGTGCCGAGTTCGTGAAGAAGCTCACGCAGTTGGTGCAGGGGCTGATCGCGGTCGAGAGTCGTCAGGGTGGCGCGCTCTGGAAACTGAAAAACGGGATGGGGTGATGACCGACACGTTTATCTGGTCGCCGACAGTTGAGGGGTTCGGCGGCGATACAACGCTGCGTGTGCGAAAGGCCGGTTTCGGCGATGGGTATACGCAGCGCGTGGCCGACGGCCTAAACAACCGGGTGCCGTCGTACAACCTTCGATTCGTAGGGAAGGCCGAGAAGATATCGGCAATCCTCGCGTTCCTCGATGCGCATGCCGGCGCCGTGTCGTTTTTCTGGACGCCGCCGCTTCGGCAGCAGGGGCGATTCGTGTGTGAGAAGTACACCGAGCCGGCGAAGAACGGCAACGTATACACGATCACGGCGCAGTTTGAACAGACGTTTTCGCCGTAAGGATTCTCATGGGAAAGCTTCAGAAAGTAAGTCTCGGGACGCCGCCCAAGGGGAGCGACGGCGATCCCGTTCGCGTCGCTAATTCCAAAGCCAATGCGAACGTCGACGTGCTCGATCGGCAATCGGCGCTCGTGTCGGCTCCGATGATCACTGCGTCGCGGACACTCGGCGAGGAGCATATTGGTCGACGGGTCAGCATCAATATCGCCGCGGGTGGAACGATCAAGCTCCGCAAGGCGTCGTTGTGTGAACCGGATTCGATCGTGTGGCTGGTCAACGTCGGTACGAAGCGTGTGTTGCTCGCCCCGGACGACGGATCTGGTGATTCCGTGCCGGTTTCAGGATTGGGCGCAGGGGAGGCGGTGGCGCTTGATGCCGACGGCGTGAATGCCTGGCGTGTTCTCATGCGAGGGCGTGCGAGCTCCGACGATGAGTCGGTCGCCGGAAAGCTTTCAGTTGGCACCCTCGCCGTGGCTGGCGTAGGAACGTTCGACGCGCGACCGACATTCGCTGGAAAAACGCCGTGGGATTCGGGCAATCTTAATCCCGGGAACTATGCGACAGTAAATACGTTTCAAGTTTTAACCGGTCGAAAACGGATTTTCGCGAGCCAAGTGACTGGTCAATGGGGCGACCAAACCTTTGTTGTTGAAAGCGATTTGGCGCACACGGGGATAGGGTTTCGAGCGGGTAACGGGGCGATGGTGCTCCGCTACAATTTCGATAACACGTCGTTTGAGTGCGTCTCGTGGGATTCGGGAGCCTTCGGGCCTATATCGGCTTCGTCGTTTAACGTCATATCGGATTATCGCCTTAAGAACGTGATCGGCGAGATAGCGGATCCAATTGAACGAGTGCGAAAGTTTCGACCCGTTATGGCGGAATACAAGGCGACTCCCGGCACCGCTTACCCGATGTTCATCGCGCATGTTTTGCAGAAAACCGCTCCGCATGCGGTGTCAGGCGAAAAGGATGCTGTCAACGCAAAGGGTACGCCGATTCATCAAGTTGTCGATTATTCAAAGGTCACGCCGGATCTTGCCGCCGCCATCATTGCGCTTGCTGACGAGTTGGACGCACTGAAACGCCGCATTTCGATTTCGGAAGCCCCTGCCCGCGTATGACGATCACAGCCGATATTCAGCAATTGGAGCCCGGGCGTCGCGTCGAGTTGTTCGAAGTCGACTGCACGGCGATTGGTGGCGATGTGCTGCGCTTTCACGGGCACCTACAGTCGACGTCGATCGTGTGGCAAGGCCAGGACTACAAGCCGTGGCCGATTCAGGCTGCCGGTTTCGAGCGTACATCGGACGCGCGGCAGCCGGCGCCGACGCTGACGGTGGGCGACATCAACGGCACGATTACGGCGCTGTGCGTTGCGCTCGATGACCTCGTGGGCGCGAAGGTGTTCCGTCGACGCACGCTTGCGAAATACCTCGACGCGGTGAATTTTCCGGACGGCAACTCGACCGCGGACCCGAATGAGCAATGGCCGCCTGAGCAGTGGCGAATCGAGCAGAAGAGCGACGAGCAGCCCGGCGTGCAGGTGGAATTCACGCTGTCGTCGCCGCTTGATTTCGGCGGGCAGCAGGTGCCGGCGCGCCAGATCGTCGGCACGTGCCAGTGGCGCTATCGCGGGCCCGAGTGCGGATATACCGGCGTGGCGTACTTCGACAAGAACGACACGCCGGTGAGCGATCCGGCGCTCGACCGCTGCAGCCAGAAAATCAGTGGGTGCGAATGCCGGTACGGCGTGAACAATCCGCTCCCGTACGGCGGCTTTTTGTGCGACACGCTCGCCTAGACCGTCGACCAACCATTTTTCACGGACCCGCCAATCGGCGGGTTTTTTTATGGACGAACGAATCAAGCAAGCGATCGCGGAGCACGCGCTCGCCGAGTATCCGCGCGAGTGCTGCGGGCTGATCGTGGAAACCGCTTCGGGAGACTTGTATGTGCCTGGCCGGAATGTCGCTGCGGCGCCGACCGAGCGATTCGGGCTGGCGGCCGAGGATTACGCGGACGCGGAGGACATGGGCGAAATTCTCGCGATGGTGCACTCGCATCCGAACGGAACGGCGCAGCCGAGCATGGGGGACCGCGCAATGTGTGAGCGCGCAGGCATCCCGCAGTGGGTGATCGTCTCGCTCGGCGTGCAGGCCGACGGATCGATAGGCATCGACAACTGGTGCGAGTTCGGGCCGAGCGGGTACGTGGCGCCGCTGTTCGGGCGGGAATACGTGCACGGCGTGCTCGACTGCTACTCGCTGGTGCGTGATTGGTATCTCGCCGAACGCGGGATCGTGCTGCCCGATTTCGAGCGCAAGGATGGGTGGTGGGCCGATGGGTATTCGAACCTGTATATCGCTCACTACCAGGACGCGGGGTTTCTTGATCTGGGTCGCGACGCGCTGCTCGAGCCGGGCGACGTGCTGCTGATGCAGGTCCGGAGCAAAAACGGCGTACCGAATCATTCGGGCGTGTATCTCGGTGACGGCATGTTCGCACATCACATGTACGGGCGGCTGTCGTGTCGCGCGGTGTGGGGTTCGATGTGGCGGGACTGCTGCACGACCGTGCTGCGTCATGTCGGGGGTGCGAAGTGACGGACACGCTGCGCGAGGTGAGGCTTTACGGGATCGCGGGCGCGCGGTTCGGCCGGGTGCATCGCCTGGCCGTTTCGTCGACAGCGGAGGCTGTGCGCGCGCTTTCGGTCCTGATCCCCGGCTTTCGGAAATTCCTGCTCGACGCGCGCGACAACGGGCTGACGTTCGCGGTATTCAACGGCCGCAGAAACCTGAGTGAGGACGATCTCGGCGCGCCGGTCGGCGGCGAAGCGATCCGGATTGCGCCGGTGATCATCGGCAGCAAGAGCGGCGGTCTGTTTCAGACGATTCTCGGCGCGGCGCTGGCCGTGGCCGGTTTCGTGTTCAGTCAGCCAACGTTGATCGGCCTGGGCGTGTCGATGGCGCTCGGCGGCATCACGCAGATGCTGAGCCCGCAGCAGGCCGGGCTTGCCGGTGCGGCGGACAACGGCACGTCGTACTACTTCAACGGAGCGGTGAATAGTGCCGCGGAAGGCGAGCCGGTGCCGCCAGTGTATGGCGAGATGGTCGTCGGATCGAAGGTTGCCAGCTCGGGCATCTACACAGAGGATCAGGTGTGAAAAAGGTCTACGCGGAATCGGGTCCGAAGCGGATCAACGGCGCGAAGGGCGGTGGCGGTGGCGGTAGTGGCGGTGAATCGCCGGACAGCCTGCACTCGATTGCGCGTGCGAAGGTGCTCGACATCATTTCCGAAGGCCCGATCGTCGGCCTGGTGAACGGCATGCAGTCGGTATTCCTCGACGGCACGCCGATCCAGAATTCCGACGGGTCGGTCAACTTCCAGAATTACAGCGTCGACGTTCGCACGGGCACGCTCGACCAGGAGTTCATGCCAGGGTTTCCGGCGGTCGAGCGCGAATCGGCCGTAGGCGTGCCGCTGACTTCCGATGCACCTTGGGTGCGCCAGGTGCAAAACACGCAGCTGTCGGCAGTCCGTATTCGCTTCGGCGTTCCGGCGCTGCAAAAGAGCGATCCGGCGACCGGCGTGTTTGGCTATCGCGTGGAATATGCGATCGATCTGTCGGTCGACGGAGGCTCGTACGCACAGGTGCTGTCGTCGGCATTCGATGGCAAAACGACGTCGCTTTACGAGCGCTCGCACCGGATCGAGTTGCCGCGCGCGGCAACCGGCTGGTTGGTCCGCGTGCGACGCATCACGCCGAACGCGCACAGCTCGCTGATCGCGGACACGGTGAATATCGAGGCGATCACGGAGGTGATCGATCGCAAGCTGCGGTATCCGATGACAGCGCTCGTCGGCATGACGTTCGACGCGCGATCGTTTTCGCAGGTGCCGGTGCGGTCGTATCACATTCGCGGCCTGATCGTTCGGGTGCCGTCGAACTACGATCCCGAAACGCGCACGTACTCGGGCGCATGGGACGGAACGTTCAAGCCGGCATGGACGAACAACCCTGCGTGGATTTTCTACGACCTGCTGCTGAATGATCGCTATGGGCTCGGCAAGACGGTCGACGCGTCGATGATCGACAAGTGGGGGCTGTACGAGATCGCGCGTTATTGCGACGTCATGGTGTCCGACGGGAAAGGCGGCGTCGAGCCGCGCTTCACGTGCAACTGCGTGATCCAGTCGGCGGCCGACGCATACAAAGTGCTGCAGGATATCGCCAGCGTGTTCCGCGGCATTTCGTACTGGGGGCCGGGTGCGGTGGTCGCTTCCGCGGACATGCCGTCCGATCCGGTCTACGTGTATACCGCAGCGAACGTGATTGATGGGGCGTTCCGGTACGTCGGGAGCGAGCGCAAGACGCGATACACGGTCGCGCTGGTGAGCTACAACGATCCGTCGAACCAGTACAAGCAGGCGGTCGAGTACGTGCCGGACGACGACGGTATCGCGCGGTACGGCGTCATCAAGACGCAGGTAACGGCGTTCGGTTGCACGTCACAGGCGCAGGCGCACCGGCTTGGCCGGTGGCTGCTCCTGACGTCTCGCTACGAGTCGGGCACGGTGTCGTTCAAGGTTGGGATGGATGGCGTTCTGGTCGGCCCGGGGCAGGTGATCGCGATCGCCGATCCGAGGAAGGCCGGCCGCCGCACCGGCGGGCGCATTCGCGCGGCGGCCGGCAACGTCGTCACGCTCGACAAGGCGCCGACCGTGGCTCCCGGTGATCGCTTCACGGCGATCCTTCCGTCGGGCACTGCGCAGTACCGTGCGGTGAAGTCGGTCGACGGCGACGTGCTCACACTGGTTGATCGCTTCGAAGCGGACCCGGTGCCCGGTGCGGTATGGATGCTGGAAAACGCGGAGGTCGCGGCGCAGCTTTATCGAGTCGTGAGCGTCCAGGAGGGCGACGACGACGGACGCATCGAGTACACGATCACGGCGACGATGCACGAGCCGGGCAAGTACGCGGCAATCGATGACGGCGCACAGATTCAGCAGCGGCCGGTGACGGTCGTGCCGCCATCGGTACAGGCGCCGCCGGCGAACGTGCGCATGACGACGTACTCGAGCATCGATCAGGGGATTTCCAAAACGACGATGGTGATCGCGTGGGATGCCGCGGATAACGCTGTGGCGTACCTGCCGGAATGGCGGAAAGACAACGGCGAGTGGGTCAGCGTCCCGCGTACGGGTGGCCTGCAGGTCGAGGTGCCCGGGATCTATCAGGGGCGGTACGTGGCCCGCGTGCGCGCGCAGAACGTGATGGGCGTTACATCGCTGCCGGCGATCAGCGCGGAAACACAGCTGAACGGCAAAACGACGCCGCCGCCGGCCGTCGCGTCGCTCAAGGCTACCGGCGTCGTGTTCGGGATCAATCTCGATTGGGCGTTTCCGGGTGACGGCACGGCTGGCGATACTCAGCGCACCGAGATCTGGTACAGCCGCACGCCGAGCCGCGATGATGCGATCAAGCTGTCGGACTACGCGTATCCGCAGGCGTCGTCGTCGCTGCAAGGGCTCGCGGTCGGCCAGGTGTTTTATTTCTGGGCTCGGCTCGTCGACACGTCAGGAAACGTCGGGCCGTGGTATCCGGCGGCCGGACCAGGCGTGCAGGGGCAACCGACTACAGACCAGAACGCGTACGAAGACTATTTCCGGAATCAGATCGGGAAGAGCTCGCTCGGGCAGGATCTGCTCGAGCCGATCGAGTCGATTACCCCGCTCATGGCCGGTGACGCTGACGAGTATGCCGGCGACGAGACGCAGTACGCGGGTGTCTGGTCGTTGCAGTCTGCGATCGCTGAAGGCGACATGGCCGTTGCCAAGAGCGTCGAGACGGTAGCAGCGCATTTGCAGTCCACGGCAGGGACGTTGACTGCGGCGGTGCAAACCGAAACGCAGGCGCGCGTCGATGCCGATAGCGCGATGGCGCAGCAAATTACTACGGTCCAGGCGCAGGCGAACGAGAATGCGGCCGCCGTGCAGACCGTCGCGAAGTCGTATGCGGACCTGAACGGGCGCGTCGCTGCTTCGTACCAGATCAAAACGCAGATTACGACGGGCGGCCGTACGTATATCGCCGGCATCGGGGTCGGCGTCGACAACAACAACGGGATCGTCGAATCACAGGTTCTTGTGTCGGCGCAACGGTTCGCGGTGGTCGACCCGAACAACGGCGGTTCGATGATCGTGCCGTTCGTTGTGCAGGGCGGGCAGGTATTCATCCGTCAGGCGCTCATCGGTGCAGGCTGGATCACGAACGCGATGATCGGCAGCTACATCCAGTCCGACAACTACATCGCGGGCCGGCAGGGCTGGCGGCTCGACAAGAGCGGCTGGTTCGAAATTAACGCTTCTGACGGCAGTGGAAATCGATTGGTGCTCGACGGTAGCAGTGTGCGTGTCTATGACGGCAACGGCGTGCTGCGCGTGCGCATGGGGATGTGGTGATGACGACGGGGCTTCAGATTTTCGATGGCGCCGGCCGGCCGATTCTGGATGCGCACTCGCGCGCGGGGCGAGTCGTTGGGATCGTGCACACGGGCGGCAATGACGGAGGCGTTGCGGCCGATATGTCTGGCGGGGAACCGTTCTGGGCATTTATGCCTGATCAGATCTTTTACCGTGTGTCTGGCGCGGAGCCGTCCCCCGTTTTGTCTATCGACAGGGCGGGCGTGACCTGGCGCTACAGCGGTAACGCCAGCGGATCGAACGCGTACGTGAAGGTTCCGGGTTGGATCGTTTTTGGGGTGTATTGATGCCGGCGGGATTTCAAGCATTTACTGATACTGGCGTGTATCAGATAGACGGATCGACGCCGAACTATCAAATGGTACAGGCGATGTCGGCGAATTCGGCGAACGGTGTGTTGCAACTGGCGCTCAACGATGCCGGTAAGCCGTTCTACACAACGCTACCGAACGTGTCGTTCTCGTTCAACTCGACTGCCGGACCTATGTACGGCGTGTATGCGGCCGATGGTGTGGGGATCACAGTGTGGCGTACTGACCGAAGTGGAAACGCCTACACGCTGACGTTTATCACCGAGCGGCCATGCACCGTTTTCTTTTTTCTGTTTGATCGTGTGCCGCCGGCAGCTGGACATTTTGGTCTACAGGTATTCAACGAGCGGGGCGACCTGATTGCGGATTCGTCGCGGCCGTTTCTGCGCGTTCTCGACGTCATCTACAACGAGTATTTGCCGGGGACCGGGTGGGCCACGCTTGGAGCGCCGGGTGCACCCTGGGATTCGCGGACATACGGCTCGCCGGTCATTGTTTCAGGAATCTATCCGGTTCGTCAGGCATGGAGCTATGACCCCGCGGGCGTCGAATTGACGTCGATTCGCGTGAGCGGGAATACGGTGTCGTGGGGCACAACAATGTATGGAGGTGGACGAAAGCCGAACTGGTCGGGATTTCGAGAACAATGGCATTCGCGCTTCATGGTGCTGGATGCGACAGGGATTGTGTGATGGGCCGCCAACTTGGCGGCCTTTTCTTTTACGGGGCAGGAAACGGGGAGCGGTAATGCAAGAGCACGAAAAGACGATTCTGGAGTTGATTCTTATGGGCGGACTGATTGGCATTGCGAAAGTTTTGGTGGGCAGCGAGCAGTTGACGTTCCGGCTTGTGGCCGGACGTGCCGTGCTCGGTTCGGCGACGTCGATGGTCGCGGGTCTGGCTCTGTTGCAGATCCCGGATTTGCCGCCGATCGCGCTGCTCGGCCTCGGTAGTGCGCTGGGCATCGTCGGGTCGCAGTACCTCGAAGTGCTGCTGCGCCGGAATGCAAAACGAATGTTTGGGGGAAAGTGAGTATGACGAATCTGACAGCGCATTTCACGCTCGAGGAACTGATCGCGAGCGACACGGCGCGTCGGCGCGGCATCGATAACACGCCGTCGGTTGCCGTAACGGCGAACCTGCGCAGGACGGCCGAAGCGCTCGAGCGCGTGCGCGACGTGCTCGGCGGGCGGCCCGTGATCATCAACTCGGGCTATCGCGCCGCGGCACTCAATCGCGCGGTCGGCGGCGTTCCGAGCAGCGCGCATCTGTCGGGTCTGGCCGCCGATTTCGTCTGTCCGAAATTCGGCACACCGCTCGACATTTGCCGCGCGATCAGCGCGTCGCCAATCGAATTCGACCAGCTGATTCAGGAGGGCACGTGGGTTCACATCGGCCTCGCGCCGATCGGCACGAAACCGAGGCGACAGGTGCTGACGGCATCGTTCGGCGCGACGCGCACGACGTACTCGGAGGGGGTATGACCTGGTTCGATCCGCGGGTTTGGCTCGCGATCGTCGCGGCGGTGGCCATTGGCTCCGTGGCCGGCTATTTCAAGGGCCATCGCGACGCCGACCAGTCGCGCACCGTAGAAACTCAGGCGCAGCGAATTCGCGAGCTCGTCGGGGAGCGCGACGAAAGCGACCGTATCGCGCGTCAACAACAGGGGAATGCTGAAAATGCTGCGAAACAACGTGAACAGGCTCGCGCTGCTGCTGACGCTGCCGATGCTGCTGCTAACGGCCTGCGCAAGCAGGTCGCCGAGCTTGTCGCCCGAGCGCGGGATCCCGCCGCTTCGGCCGGAAGCACGGCAGCCGGCGGCGCCCTCGATCTGCTTGCCGACATGTTCGGCCGGACTGACGAGGCTGCGGGAGAGTTCGCGCGAATCGCTGACGAGCGGGGCATTGCCGGTCGGCAGTGCGAAAGCGACTACGACGCGCTGACGCGCGCGGCGCCGCGATAGAAACAGGGCGACCGAGGGGCGTGCGGTAACACGTCCCTCGGTCGCTTTTCCACTGTCTGAGCCAGTGAATCAGCCAAGGCCCTGAATACCTACGTAGGCGGGCCGGATTCTACACCAAGTTCAAAAACGGCTTTCACAATGGCAAATCCGATTATTCCGTGGATCGGCGGCAAGCGCCGCCTTGCAGACCATCTCATCCCGCGCTTTCCAGCGCACGACTGCTACGTTGAAGTGTTCGCGGGTGGCGCCGCGTTGTATTTCATGCGGCCGCCGGCAAAGGTCGAGGTGATTAACGACGTCAACGGCGAACTGATCAACCTGTATCGCGTCGTGCAGCATCACCTCGAGGAATTTGTGCGGCAGTTCAAATGGGCGCTCACCAGTCGGCAGGTTTTCGAGTGGCTGAAGCTGACGGCGCCGGAAACGCTCACGGACATCCAGCGCGCGGCGCGGTTTTACTATCTGCAGAAAAACTGCTTTGGCGGTATTGTGCACGGGCAGACGTTCGGCACCGCTACGACTGCGCCGCCGGGTCTGAATTTGCTGCGGATCGAGGAAGAATTATCCGCAGCGCACCTGCGCCTCGCGAGTGCATATATCGAGCGGCTGGACTGGGCGGATTGCATTGATCGCTATGATCGGCCGCACACGTTGTTCTATCTCGATCCGCCGTATTTCGAAACACGCGGTTACGGCGTCGATTTCCCATTCGCTGAGTACGAGCGGCTCGCGGAGAGGCTTCGACGCATCAAAGGGCGAGCCATAGTAAGTCTGAACGACCACGCGGAAATCCGTCGCGTATTCGAAGGATTTCACATCGAGACCGTGCCGCTGCAGTACACGGTGGCCGGCTCGCATAGAAGCGTCGAACGGAGCGAACTGATCATCTTCAGTTGGGATGACGCAGCGCAGCCGGCCGGGCTGTTCTGACCGAGGCACGCGCTTGCCGCGGGCTTTCCGGTTCCCGAATTCGTAACCGATATGTAAAATCGGCGATCCGGGGATATAACAACTTCCGACCTGAGAACCACAATGAAAAAAACTTTGATCGCTGCAATATTGGCAGGGCTTGCACTTTCGGCCTGTGGCGGTGGTGATGACTCGTCGACGCCGGCAGCGTCCGGTCCGGCGATCCGGCTCACGTATTCAGGTGTGCCATTGGGCGCGACGCAACGCGCCCGCGCAATGGCTGCGGCCACTGACGTTTCAAGCGCAGCGTCGGCGCCTGGTGCGTCAACCGGCGAAGCGCAGGCAACAGTTGCTGCACTGCAGGACGCATTTAAGGCTCGGGGCGCGGAAATTGGCGTGTACCCCGGCGTGATCGACGGTACGGCTTTGCATCAACTCGTGATGGCGGAGGACAACGGGGTTGGGCCGACGATTGAGGAAATTGCGAAAGCGAACGTCAATATCAGCGAATGGGTTCTCGTGAACTTTGCGCTCGACGATATGACCGGATATATCGACACTGCGGATAAGGAAGCGAAACTCACTCAGTTCATTAAAGATATGCAGACCTACGCCGGCCGTGAATATCTGAAGGGGCGGGTTGTATTTGCCGCGCTCCCGAATGTATCGTGTGCGCCTGCCAAGGTGGTGCGATCGGTCAACGAAAGTGGGTACGTGACCGAGAATAAATATGTTCCCACGACGGAGGCGCTCTATTTCGCCTTAACTAGCAGTTGGGGCGGTGGCCTGCAGCCTATTGGCGGGATTCTGAAAACAGATCCTGCGCACATGGGTGCGGACTGTGAGACGCCGGACCAGGTGGCTAAGGATGCGTATCTCGCGAGCATCGTCGATCCCCTTGTCGAACGCTATAAGACTGCCTTGGACACCATCAATAAGTGTAAATACAATCCCGAGGCTATTCCAGAAAATGGGCGGTCGGCGCAGTGCTGGGGCATCGAGCCGGTAAAGAAGTAAGGTTGTCGCTTTTCACTGGCGTGTCTAGTGCGTGAATTGGTGTCCGCTGTCTCAAAGTCGCCCGCGATCCCGTCGCGGGCGACCCGGTGAGCGCATTGCGCGCGGTGCCTAGTTGAGCGGTTCGACGTAGAACCCGCGCGCCGTCAGGTCCATTTTCGCGTCGCTGAACGAGTCGAAAATATCGTAGCCGCATTCGACGTACGTGATCGTGGAATCGAAGTCTTGATCCTCGATCTTACGCTTCCACGTGAGTGGCAAGTCGGTCGAGTGCCCCGGATCGAAGTGGACGACGCTCAGGTACGGCGGACGAACGCCGCGAGGCGGATACTCCGTGCGTAACACGAGCTCGACGTTCACGACGACATGGTGTTCCGGGATGCGGTCCGCGTAACGCAGCAGGTACGCCCGCAGCGAATGGCCGTCCTTGCGGTCTTGCGCCGAGGCGAAGCCAAACCAGTCGTCGTCGGAATCGCTGAATTCTTCCGCAATCGTGCGCATAGCCGCCTCCCGTGCGAGTGGCTTCAGGATGCCACAGTCGCCTCAAATCATCCCGGCGCGCGCCCGTTCCTTTCGGAGAAGGTGGCGCAGCTTCTGAAAGTCTCCGTTCCCGCCACTGAGCTGCCCTCGATCCGGGATGTTCTTGTCGACGTAATCGAACCACTCCTGGATGTGGTCCAGCGATTTCCGAAGGGCGAGAATTTCAAGGATCAGCCAACGTACCTGTAGGTCAGTGTATTCCCGCCACAGCCTACGCAGCTCCGTCTCGCTGGGAGCGTCGAACTCGGGCATTTTGGGCTTGACCTTGAGGCGCCGATCTCGCAGTGGCACGCGGTTCCGGTCGACCCTTGTGCTTTCGATCGGCCTGGTCGTCGGTAAATCCATGGCGCCAATGCGGTCCTCCAGCCACGATTCGAGCTCGTGTTCCGTGAGTTCGATAGGCGTGCGCTTCCAGTCCTTGCTCCAGAGGGTCTGAAACTCCCAGATATATGCCCACTGCGGCTTGATCACGTCTTCACCACTGTATAAAAACACAGTGTATCCCGGGGTAAGATGGGCTCGTCAAGATCGAAAATTGGGGACGGCGATGTGCACGAACTACGTGGCGCCGGGCGAAGATCCGGGCCTGAGTGAGCTCAAGATCGACAACTTCCGCGATCTGTACCGCTGGACGCCGTGGAAACCCGAGATCTATCCGGATTACGACGCGCCGATCGTGGGCTACGTCGACGGGCAATTCAAGCCGCTGATCGCGGGCTTCGGCTTCTGGCCGACCGCACTGCAGAAGGCGAACATCAAGAAGGCGAAGGAGCAGGGGCGCAAGCCGCCGCTCATGCGCAGCACGATGAACGTGCGCGACGACAACCTCGGCAAGTCTCCACTGTACGGACCAACGTGGCGCAGCGGCCGGCGTTGCCTGATTCCGGCACGCTTCGTAGTCGAACCGTCGTATCCGGATGCGCGTCAAGAAGCGAATGGCGACTGGGTGCTCGGGCCCTGCGTGTGGGAGCGCATCGGCGTGATCGACCGGCCGACGATGTGCGTCGCCGGCATCTGGCGCACGCTTGCGAACCAGGCCGGCGCCGAGAACAACGTGATGTCGATGATTACCGTCAACGCCGACGGCCACCCGCTGATGTCGCGTATGCACAAGCCGGCCGACGAAAAGCGGTCGGTCGTGATCCTGCGGCCCGAGGATTGGGGCGAGTGGTTGACGACGTCGGACGTCGAGGCCGCGCGCGCGATGCTGCAGCTCTACCCGGCGGACGAAATGTACGCGGAGGCGAAGTGATTCGGCGTTACGCCAAATTTACGCCAAACTCGGTGACGGGGCATACTGTATAAGGCTGGGATGGGGTGTCACTGGTCCCCCGACAGGGATCGACTATTGTCAGCATCGACATGTCGATATTAATCGCGCACAATTCGTCAATTCCAAGCGGTAGGCGGGCAAAGCAATTTTGCCATTTGATAGACCGCGAAAAATCAATACAAGCGTCGGGGATTACTGATGAACGTCACTCTTCAGACAATAGTGTCGGAGCTGGAGGCCATAGCCACTGCAGTCTCGTCGAACGGTGAGCAGCGGCCGGTGAGCATCGCGTACGGCAATTTCGGTATGGCAGGTATTGATCGAGACGAGCTAGCAGGTCGTGCGAGCGATCTCGCCAGTCGAATCAACGACGCAGCGCCAGATGAAATTTCGTCGGACTTAGATGCGAAGTTGACTTCATTTTCGCAGCGACTGCAATTCTTGCGCACTGCCACGGTCCCACACATCTTCAACGGAAACGCTAACACGGCGATCCCCGCCTATCTGCTTACGCTCGATAATCTTGAGCGGGTGCTACGTTCGCTTTTGTCGGTCGGCGAGGCAGAAAAAAGAGCTTTGACGAAAGAAATTAGTGACCTCCGCAGCAACGTCCGCTCGCTCAAGGCGAGAACGAACGCTGTTGCGCCTACGATCGGCGAGCTGGAGGGCATGGCAAAATCGATCGTTGCTGCTCATGACGCTGCCGTCCGGTTGCCAACGGATCTGCAGGAACTCGAGGAGTCGCAGCACAAGATCGACCAAATTGCGACGAGTGTGTCGGCGAGCAATGACACGATGCGCCGGCTAGTCGAAGCGGCGCAATCAAGAACTGATCACATTTCGAAACGCGCTGACGATGCTGACAAGATCATCGAAAAATGCGAAACAGCGCTCCGTGCATCGACTGCGGTAGGTTTGGCTGGAGCATTTCATGATCGTGCGGAGTCGCTCAGGACGTCGTTGCGGCCGTGGGTAGCTGGCCTCGTCTGCGCGCTCCTTGTCGGTGCTGTAGTAGGGGGATTCCAACTGCATCAATTGGCAGAGTCTATTCAAGCATCCACGGCGCCAACGATAGTATGGACGCGACTCGCCGTTTCTCTGCTCTCCGTTGGCGCGCCAATATGGTTTGCGTGGCTTTCAACCAAGCAAATTGGGCAACGGTTTAGGCTCGCTGAAGATTACGCATATAAGGCGTCGATCTCGAAGGCATATGAAGGGTATCGCCGAGAAGCGGTGGACCTTGATGAGGATTTCCAGAAGAGACTCTTTGCGTCAGCATTGACTCGTCTTGACGAGCAGCCGCTTCGATTTGTTGAGAGTGAAACTCATGGCAGCCCGTGGCATGAGCTCCTGTCTTCGGACGTCGTGAAGGACGCTATCCGGATTGCGCCGGAACTGGTTGGCCAGTGGAAGCAAAAAGCCGTAGAGACCGTGGCGGCTACAAAGAAGCGCGCGCGGACGGCACCAAAATCGGCGAACGATGCGTCGGTCGCTGCTGAGCAGATTGGACAGGAGTGAAGTGAGGCGGCGTAGGATTTGGCGTAGCTTTCGTTGGAAGGCCAAGTGCGGCAAGGGATTTTACTACTTCGAGGAAAACGAGTAACCGGAGCGGGCGCGCGAGCGCCCCGTTTCTCGTCATCTGTTCTTCCGATCGTTACCGGTACACGCAACGATCGCGATCGCCTTCCCCTCATGTGTTCCAGTGCCGGGCTTGTGATGTCGGCTGCGTTGTGCGCGGCGTCCGCCCACTCCGTACTCGCGGAACGATCACGCCGTCGAATCGAAACCGTATGTCCGACGCTGCCTCGCTCGCAATCGACCGATGCAGGGGCGCGACCGCCACGACGGCCATGCCCGCGCGTAACGGCTCACGCGAACCTGCTCGTCAGCGCCACGTGCCGTTCTGCAACACGATCCGGTAGCCGTCGGCATCCTCGAAGGTCTGGCCTGATATTTCCCAGTATGGATTGAACGACGTCACGGGCATGAAGCCGTGTGCGGTCGCGCGCTCGCAGGCGGATTCCCATTCCGGACGGTCGGGCAGGTAGAACACGATCAGATCCTCGGGTGTCGGTGATGGCGCGATCGGATGGTCGGGACAGTGCGTGAACTCGAAGTGATAGTCGAGGCCTTCGCGTCCGAGCATCACGCCGGAAAAGCCGTCGTGATCTTCGAAGCGCGCCAGTACTGACAGCTCGAGGGCGTCGCGATACATGCGCTCGGTGCGGGCAAGGTTGCTGACCGGGCGGGCAATGCGCAGATGGGCGTGCAAGATGGCCTCGGCGGGAAGTGGCGGGCCGCTCAATGATAAGCCGGCCGATCCCGATTGCGCGAGGCGAGTGGGCCGCCCTTCGGGGGATACTTGCCGTATCGAACGATATCGATTCGGCCCGGCCCAACGGATCGAATTGTGTCGAGCTTCATCTTGCGAAAGAAAAAACATGACGCTTCTCGATCCAATGTGGGTAAGCCGTCAATAAACGACGCCCTACCAATGGTAGGCAGAAGGTCAGATGCTAAGTGTCCGCGTGGACACATGCACTCAGACCGTGATGACAGAGAAACAGGACCTTCGAAGCAGACTGGTGGTTGGCCGCAGACGGGATGGCCGGCGGGAATTTGATGAAGATGCCGTGCGGGAGCTGGTCGAGTTTTGCCTGAGGCCGGGGGTATCGATCGCCCGGGCGGCCATGGACCATGACGTCAATCCGAACCAGTTGCGTCGCTGGATCTCGCGCCATCAGCAGCATACGCTGCAAACCCCGACGAGGCCGGACCCGCTGGTGATCGACGGCGTATCGATCGACATCCCGGGTTCAGCA
>NZ_JBYQCG010000147.1:32134-32665 GCF_057837105.1 Burkholderia sp. APQ4-4ca
TGCCGCCGGCAGCGTACCGCGTGATGGATCGGGCGTATCTCGTGTCCCGAAAATCGTTCCCATACGGCGAGGATGTCGAGGTGCGGTTTCGTTGCGGCGCATTCGAAACACCGGAAGCCGTGCCCGAATCGCTTGTTGCGTGGATGCTGCTGCAGCTCGGCACGCTGTCCGCGCACCGTGAATCAGAGCTCGATGGAACGGTTAGTTCGCTGAGCGAGGATTTCACGAACCGACTCATCGCGCGTCACGCGATCGTCAGCATGTAGTGAGGACAGTATGCGCGCGGGAAAACGGAACGAGCGAATCGTGATCGAGCGCCGAAGCGGTGCAGTAAACGAGAACGATGAGCCATTGCCGGATGCGTGGGTTGAGCATTCGAAGCCTTGGGCGGACGTGCTGTTCATCAGCGGAAAAGAGCACATCGTTTCAGGTGCGGTCCGGGGTTCGGCGGTGGCCAGCATGCGCATCCGTTATCGGGCTGGTATCGACGAGCAGATGCGTGTGCGGTACGACGGCAGGCTGTACGACATT
>NZ_JBYQCG010000148.1:0-6503 GCF_057837105.1 Burkholderia sp. APQ4-4ca
CGAGATCGGGCGTCGACTCGGTGAAATCGCCGAGCGCGCGCCGGAAGCAATCATGCCGTACAGCTATGCAGGAACGATGGGGCTCGTGCAAGGCGAGGGCATTGCCCAACGCTTCTTCCACAAGCTCGGCGCCTCGCGGCTCGAGCGCACGATCTGCTCGGCGGCCGGTGCAGCCGGGCTGCGCTACACGTACGGCGGTAGTGTCGGCATGCATCTCGAGTACTTCGAGGAAAGCGAATTGATCCTGATATGGGGCGCGAATCCGATTGCATCGAGCCTGCACTTCTGGACCCGCGCGCAGGAAGCGAAGCGCCGTGGCGCGCGTCTTGTCGCGATCGACCCGTATCGTTCGCTGACCGCGGAGAAATGCCATCAGCACATCGCGCTGAAGCCCGGTACCGATGGCGCGTTTGCACTCGGCATGATGTACGTGCTGATTACCGAAAACCTGCTCGATCACGATTACATCGCGGACCATACGCTCGGCTTTGATGCGCTCAAGGCGCGCGCCTTGTCCTATCCGCCGGAACGCGTCGCGCAGATCTGCGGCATCGACGCATCGGAGTTGGTCGACCTTGCGCGTCGCTACGGCGCCACGCGCAAGGCGTCGATTCGCCTCAACTACGGCATGCAGCGCGTTCGCGGCGGCGGCAATGCCGTGCGCGCGATTGCAAGCCTGCCGGCGCTGACGGGGGCGTGGCGTGATCGGGCGGGGGGCCTGCTGCTCTCGTCGTCGGAATCCGCGCCCGTCAATCAGGCGGCGCTGCTGCGACCGGATCTGATGCCCGGTTGGCCGAACAAGCTGCCGCGCATCATCAACATGAACGCGATCGGCGACGCGCTGCTGCATCCGGGCGACGCGACGTTCGGGCCAAAAGTCGAAGCGGTGATCGTGTACAACTCGAATCCGGTGGCGGTTGCGCCGGACTCGTCGAAAGTTGCCGAGGGTTTCGCACGTGACGATTTGTTCACGGTCGTTCTCGAGCACTTCAAGACAGATACGGTCGATTTCGCCGACATTGTGTTGCCGGCGACCACGCAGCTCGAACATCTGGATGTCCATAAGTCGTATGGTCATACCTACGTGATGGCGAACCTGCCCGCGATTCCGCCGGTGGGAGATGCGCGGCCGAACACGGAAATCTTTCGCGGCATTGCGCGCAGCATGGGGCTCGACGAGCCCGCGCTCTATCACAGCGACGAGGAGGTCGCGCGCGCGGCGCTTCGCTGGGACGATCCGGCGCTCGGCAGCGACTGGGACACGTTGAAGCGCGCCGGCTGGCTGAAGCTCAAGCTGCCGGAAGCGCCGTTCGCGAACGGCGGTTTCCGCACACCCTCCGGCAAGTGCGAGTTCTACAGCCCGCGGCTCGAGCAGATGGGCATGGACCCCGTCCCCGACTACCTGCCGCCGTTCGAATCGGCCGAAGCCGCGCCCGAGCTTGCCGCACGCTATCCGCTGGCGATGATTTCGCCGCCGGCCCGGCACTTCCTGAACAGCACGTTCGTGAACGTCGACAGCCTGCGTTCGACGGAAGGCGAGCCGCACCTCGACATGCATCCGTCCGACGCCGGCGCGCGCGGGATCGCAGAGGGTGACGTCGTCCGGATCTTCAACGACCGCGGGTCGATGCAGGCGCTCGCGCGCGTGACCGATCGCGCGCGTGCCGGGCTTGTCGTCGGGCTGTCGATCTGGTGGAAGAAGCTGTCGCCGGACGGCAGGAACGCGAACGAGGTGACGAGCCAGGCGCTGACGGACCTGGGCAATTCGGCGACGTTTTACGATTGTCTTGTGGAAGTTGAGCGGATTTGATCGAATATCGACGTATGATCAGACGAAATTGACATGCAAGTTCGAAGTGGACATCTAACCCTGTTGTCTCGGGGCGGGGGAGCCGTTACGATGCGTTTTAGCACGACCATTCGAAAATCTGTGAGGAGACGCGCGGTATGGATAAAATTTGGCTGAAATCGTACCCACCCGGCGTTCCAGCCGAAATTGACTCCTCTCCTTATCCGTCCGTTCCGGACCTGCTCGACGAGAGCTTCCGGCAATACCGCGACCGTACCGCGTTCGTCTGCATGGGCAAGGGCATCACGTACGGTGAGCTCGACAAGCTGTCGCGCGAATTCGGCGCGTGGCTACAATCCCGCGGCCTGGCTCGCGGGGCGCGTGTCGCGATCATGATGCCGAACGTGCTGCAATACCCGGTCACGATTGCCGCGGTCCTGCGTGCCGGCTACACCGTCGTCAACGTCAACCCCCTCTATACGCCGCGCGAGCTCGAGCATCAGCTGAAGGACAGCGGTGCGGAAGCGATCGTCATCCTCGAGAATTTCGCGTCGACGCTGCAGGCCGTCATCGCCAATACGGCCGTCAAGCACGTGGTCGTCGCGTCGATGGGCGACTTGCTCGGCATCAAGGGCTGGCTCGTCAATTACGTCGTGCGCAACGTGAAGAAGATGGTGCCTGCGTGGCAACTGCCGTCGTTCACGCGCTTCAAGGCCGCGCTGTCGGACGGCGCGCGGCTGGGTTTCAAATCGCAGAAAATCGGTCCCGACGACGTCGCGTTCCTGCAGTACACGGGCGGGACGACCGGCGTGGCGAAGGGCGCGACGCTGCTGCACCGGAACATCGTGTCGAACGTGCTGCAGGCCGGCGCCTGGCATCAGCCGGCTCACGACAAGTACCCGGACGTGAAGCAGTTCGTGACGGTGGTCGCGCTGCCGCTGTATCACGTGTTCGCGCTGACCGTCTGCGGTTTCCTGACGATGCGTACGGGCGGCATGGGCGTCCTGATCCCGAATCCGCGCGATATCGCCGGCATGATCAAGGAACTGAAGGGCTACCAGATCTCGACGATTCCGGCCGTCAACACGCTGTACAACGCGTTGCTGAACCATCCCGAATTCGGTCAGCTGGACCTGTCGAAGCTCGTGATCGCCAACGGCGGCGGCATGGCGATCCAGGAAGGCGTCGCGAAGCGCTGGTATGAAAAGACCGGTACCGCGATCATCGAGGGATACGGGCTGTCCGAAACGTCGCCGGTGGCGACCTGCAACCCCGTGACGGCGACCGAATACAGCGGCACGATCGGTTTGCCGCTGCCGTCGACCGAAGTCGCGATCCGCGACGATGCCGGCAACGACGTCGCGCTCGGCGAGCCGGGCGAGATCTGCATCCGCGGGCCGCAGGTGATGGCCGGCTACTGGAACCGGCCGGACGAGACCGCGAAGGTCATGTTCGCGGACGGCTTCTTCAAGACGGGCGACGTCGGCGTGATGGATGCGCGCGGCTACGTGAAGATCGTCGATCGCAAGAAGGACATGATTCTCGTGTCCGGCTTCAACGTGTATCCGAACGAAGTCGAGGACGTTGTGGCGTCGCATCCGGGCGTGTTCGAGGTGGCGGCAGTCGGCGTGCCGGACGAGCATTCCGGCGAAGCCGTGAAGCTGTTCGTCGTCAAAAAGGATCCGGCGCTGACCGACAAGGACATCCTTGCCTACTGCAAGGAGCGGCTCACCGGATACAAGCGGCCGAAGCTCGTCGAGTTCCGCACGGAGTTGCCGAAGACGAACGTCGGCAAGATCCTGCGGCGCGAACTGCGAGACGGACGCGCGTAACGCACGCAACGACACGGTTGAACGAAAAGCCCGGCCTGTGCCGGGTTTTTCGTTTTCGGCTGCGGGTGAATGGCCGGACGCGCCTGTTTCGTGCGGGCGGCGGCGCAAGCGTCGCGCTTCGACCCGATGGCCGGGACGGCGCACCGCGATGCGCGTCTACCGCCCCCTGTGGACCGGTCGATTCACCAATCCGCCCCCACCGACATCCTCGCCGCGCCAGAAAAGAAAAAGGCGCCCGAAGGCGCCTTCAATATGCTGCGGCTTGTCAGGCAAGCTGATTAGAACTTGTGACGGATGCCGACGCGCGCCGCGACCTGGTTGCTCGTGCTCGAGCCGGCCAGACCGTTGATCGCTGCCGTTGCCTTCAGGACGTTCCCGTTCGAATCGAGCACGTTGCCCGATGCGTGCTGGTACACGCCGATCGCGTAGACATCGGTGCGCTTCGACAGGAAGTAGTCGACGCCCAGCGAGCCCTGGTGGTACTTGGCTGCCGAGTTGCCGTCGATCTTGCTGCCTTGCGTGTAGTCGTACGCCGCGCCGAGGATCAACGCCGGGGTCAACTGGTACTTGAAGTTGATTTCGCCGTTGTTGAACGTCGCGGTCTGGTTCACGAACGGGCCTGCCGAGAAGCCCTTGAACTTCGTGTTCGAGTACGTCGCGCCGATCGTTGCCGCGCCGAACGTGTACGCGCCGCCTGCACCGATGACCTGGTACGTGTTCGCGTTGTTCGCGTACGCGCCGTAGACCGGCGACGAGACGGACGACGACGTGGAACCGTTGTTGAACATGCCGCCGAACTGGTTCGGCGTACGTGCGTTCAAGTAACCGACGCCGAGGACCAGCGGGCCGTTGTTGTAGCCTGCGCCGAGCGACCAGACCTGGTTCTTCGAGAACTGGCCTGCCTGACCGCCGAAACTGTACAGGCCGCCGAACGTGAGGCCGCCGTAGTTCTGGCTCGTGAACTTGACCGCGTTGTTCACGCGATACGCGTTGTTGAAGTTGTCGAGGTCGCCCGGGTGAGCGGCGATGTAGCCGCCCCACTGGTCGCCTGCCTCGAGCGGGCCGACGAAGTCGACGACGGAGTCGTACTGACGGCCCAGCGTGACCGTACCGTACGGGCTCGACAGGCCGACGTAAGCCTGGCGACCGAACATCAGGCTGCCCTGACCGAGCCTGCCGCTGTTCACGTCGAAACCGTTTTCGAGGGTGAAGATTGCCTTCAGGCCGCCAC
This sequence comes from Burkholderia sp. APQ4-4ca, assembly GCF_057837105.1. Lineage (NCBI taxonomy): Bacteria > Pseudomonadati > Pseudomonadota > Betaproteobacteria > Burkholderiales > Burkholderiaceae > Burkholderia > Burkholderia sp. APQ4-4ca. Next base: position 4,853 of record NZ_JBYQCG010000148.1, read on the forward strand.
CGAGGTCTTCGGTGCCGCGCAGACCGAAGCGGCTGCCTTGCATCACGCCGCTGGCCAGGCCGTACAGGTGCTTGCCGCCTGCGTTGTTGTTGAAGAGGAAGCCTTCATCGATGATGCCGTAAAGCGTCACGCTGCTTTGCGCATGGGCAGCGCCAGCGAACGCACCCAGCGCGACGAGCGCGAGAAGCGACTTTTTCATTAACGGATCTCCAAGAATCACTAAATTTTTTTGGCGGGGCGGATAGTTATGTTCTGTCGACGAGCCCCATCAACTTCGCAAGAAGTCGCACGTAATGTAGCAAAGCCGGTTTTTGCCACAAAGCGAAATGCTGCAGCTCAACGCCACCATGTTTCCTTTATGCAACAATGGTTAAAATCACGGGTTAACCGCAATTTCCGCTGAATAATCAACTCGGTTACGCAGCGCACTCGTGCCCTTGCCGCGCGCAGCGGCACCTGCAGCCAGGAGAACAGGATGGTGTTGGATGAACTGATCAGCGAATTCGATCGCGGCCTGCGATCGTTGACCGGCATTAGCCGGATGAGTCGGCCGGTGCCCGTGCCGGCCGATACGACGGACGTCGAACTGACACCCGCCGAGCGCACGCACGCGGCCGGCCTGATGCGCGTGAATCACGTCGGCGAGGTCTGCGCGCAGGCGCTCTACCAGGCGCAGAAGCTCACCGCGCGCACGGCGTCGGCGAAGGCAATGTTCGAGGAGGCCGCGCGCGAGGAGGAGGATCACCTCGCATGGACCGCGCACCGCCTGAAGGAACTCGATTCGCGCCCGAGCCTGCTGAACCCGCTGTGGTATGCCGGCGCGCTCGCGATCGGCGTGGCGGCCGGCACGCTTGGCGACAAGGTCAGCCTCGGCTTCATGGCCGAGACGGAGAGACAGGTCGAGAGCCATCTCGAAGGTCATATGTCCGAGCTGCCGCCGACCGACACCGCGTCGCGCGCGATCGTCGACCAGATGCGGATCGACGAGGTGAAGCACGGCAAGGCCGCGACCGACGCCGGCGGGATAGAGCTGCCGCTGCCCGCGCGGATGCTGATGCGCGCCGCATCGAAAGTCATGACGCGCACTGCGTACTATCTCTGAGATTAGCGCCGGGGTGGCGTGGGACGCCGCTCCGGTTCGCCGCCCCCATACCGCCCGCTCACTCCTCGTTTTCCCGCCCCCGAAAGCCCCATCCGCACGCCCGTCTGGCCCGTCTTTCTCACGTATCACCTTCACAAGTTGCACTAGCTCATTCATTTATAACGGTTTTTGGTATGAGGGGTCGCATGAGCATGTGCGCGTAAGTCCTTGTTCTAACTAACAAAATTCGTCAAAAAAGCGGGCCGCTCCCTTGACCGTGCCACACCCTTCCTCTAAAGTGGGAGACAGTGTGAGAAAGTGTATTTTTGTGTGATTTAGCGGGCTGTTCCGGCTAAATTCTCAGCATTGAGCGGGTGCTTCGGTGCCCTGAACGGGAGAGCGGAAAGTGTTCCAAGGGGCGTCGGCGCTGACGCTCGATGCGAAAGGGCGGATGTCGGTGCCGGCTCGCTATCGCGAAGCGCTGCAAGGACAGGCAGAAGGACGGGTGACTGTGACCAAGCACCCGGACGGCTGCCTGTTGCTGTTTCCGCGCCCCGAATGGGAAGTGTT
>NZ_JBYQCG010000149.1:0-7680 GCF_057837105.1 Burkholderia sp. APQ4-4ca
CGCAAGCTGCGGTTGAGCCTGCTTCGACGGATCCTTTTCGTCGGCGCCGACCAGTTGTTGCGCCTTGTTGATCAGGCTCTCGGAGAGTGACTGTGCACTTGCGCCCGCGCCTGCCTGGTAGACGATCGCGTTCATCAGCGCGACGAGCGGCGAACGTTGCGAATCGCCGAGCAGTGTCAATTGGTCGGCCGTGGCCGACAGCGTCGGCGCGGATTGCCAGCGCAAGCTGTTGAGGAACAGCGCCCATGCGCGCGCGTAGTCGTCGAAGTAGCGTTGGCGCAGTTCGGTTTTCAATGTTGGTGGAGGGAGGTTACTGTCGTTGTTGTCGGATGCGCCAACGGCGTTTCCTTCATGGCGCAACACCCAATCACCAGACACGTCGCGCTTCGCGCTTGCGTCGTCGATCGCCTTCGAGATGCGCTCCTCCCATGCCGCACGCGTGTAAACGCCCGGAACGGTCGCGGTCGTATTGAACAGGCCTCGACTCGTCGTGTCGCCGAGCAACGTCGCGAGAGAGACCGGCGGATACTTCGGCGTCGCTTCGTCGATGATCTGCTGGTAGAGCGCGTCCGTCGAATTCTGGATGCCCCGCACACCGATCACCGTTTGGCGGGCGGATGCAATCAGGTTGCCGTCCTGCGTGATTGCGAACGCGGATGCATTGGATGCGGGGGCGCGGCCGAGATGGTTGGCGAAGAATGCGATAGCGTGCAGACGCAGGTCTTCCCAGGCGCCCGGCGACAAGGATGAGTTGGACGGACGTGCAGGCACGGCTGTCGCGGCAAGCTGGGGCGTCAGAAAAGCCGCGACGGCGCGCTCCGGCTTCGCGAGCATCAGGTAGGCCTTGAGCGTGTCGTAGGCGGCCTGGGTCTGCGCGTCGCCACCATCGGCGATTTGAGCGTCGGACAGCGATGCGAGCTGTTGCAGGCGCGCTTCGAGCTTCTGGCGAATCGGGGCGATGAGGATGCGGTTAGCCGCGCCGGCGTAGCTCGGCCACAACGCGTCGAGGAGTGCGCTGTCGCGATTCAGACCGAATCGCGAAGACCAGGGTGCGCCTTCGCGCTGATGGACTTCGAGCGTGTCGATCTGTTGGCCCAAAGTGTTCAGGGCTTGCAACTCCTTTGTGTGGTCCTGAACCGTCGAGAGGTTAGCGATCGTGTCCGCTGTGCTCTGGATCGTTGCGCGGTTGACGAAGCCGGACAGCATTGTGCCGGCAATCCAGCAGCCGATCAGGCCGGTTGTGAACCATGCAACCGCGGTCGACAGAGAGAAGCCTACGCGGCGACCATGGATCTTGCGGCTGTGATCGGCGACGGTTTGCCATATCGTGCAGTGCGGCGGGTCGTCATCGTTTGTGATGGCCGGTGCCTGCGGCGGTGCCGGTTCCCGTTCCCTGGATAGCGGTGCAAACAGAAGGCCGTGGATCGCGTGCCGCCAGATGCCTGATTGGGACGTTTGTAGCACCAGACGCGACAGCGCACTTCCGAGGTTCGAAATGTGCTGCGACAGCTCAGCGGGAAAGCGGTCGCCGGCATCCTTCGTCAGACGCACGACACCGGCATCCGCCAAGTTGTCGGAGAGGTCTTGCAGCGACGCATCGAGCGCATCCGAGCTGACGCGCGCGTCGGACCAGGTGAAGCCGATCGCCTCGTCCGGACTCGACGTCTCGCTGCCGAAATCCGTCACATTGAGCAGATAGACCGGCGCGGCCCAGCGGAGCGCACGCGCGTGGCGTGCGAGCCGTTGCGACAGATTGTCGGTGTCGAATGGGGTATCGACGGAATTGCGGTTACGTGTGACTGCGACGATTGCATCGACCGGACGGCGGCGGCGCAGGCGGCGGATCTCGTCGAGCCACGCGGTGTCGAGTGTGCTGCTCGTCTGCTTTGCATACAACAGGACTGTTTCGCCGGAGATCGCATAGCCGGTTTCGATCAGACCCGGCGCGAGACGCTTCACGAGTGGTTCATCGCCGGCAATCAGTACCCATCGTGCGCGATAGCGCCAGCGCGATCCGTGGTAGTCACGCAGCGTATTGCGTAGCGCAGCAGCCCGGTCGGCCTGTCCTGGCGGTTGGCTTTGATCGTTGGGGTCAACCGACACTGCACGCTGACCAGCGTCGTATCGGGCGAACCAGCGGGAAGCTTTCAACGATGCGATCCAAAGCAGCACTCCCTCCAGGTACTTGACCAGCAGGATCACCACCAGCAAGACCGAGAACAGAATAAGCTCGATGATGATTCGTATCTCAAGGGACCAGCCATGCCGAGGCCCTTCCACCAACACTGCGATACCGAGTGCAAGGAAGACGATGGCGGCCGCGATGCCAATAAAGAGGCCCGCCGGTCGAGTCTTGGTGTCGTTCTTGTTGTCGTTCATGTCTGTTTTCTGCACACGAGGGCGATCAAATCTCTTCCGTCGCCACACAGCACCATTTGCGAGTCGCCCGTTATCCGGGCACTTTCTGCGGCAAGGGTGACGGCAAGCCACGGTCCCGCACCCGAACAATCACCGACTGACGCCTCGAGCACATTCCAATGCGTCTCACCGGAAAACGGCGCGGCCTGCCGAACCGCGCCGACGCTTTCACTCGTCAGGCCGTGTGTCCACACTGTGCGCAAATGGTCGAGCGGAGATTGCCCCCAGCGAGCAGCCAGTCCGACCGTCCGGGCGGCAGCATCAAGCGAGTCCTTGGCAGGACGATGCAACCGTAGCCCGACGGAATTTGCCGTCGACGTAAGTCGCGAGTCCCCCACGAGCAGGGCCACGCCCGCCTCTGCAACACCACCCGACAGGACGGTACTGACGGCATCGCGAAGCTCAACGGCGATGAGCAGGTGCGCCGTGTTGACGTCTCGCTTGTCGAACCACGCGTCCGTTCGAAAGAGGGAGGACGTGCGCTCTCCAGACTTCATGTCGACCTTCAAGACAGGGACGCGTTCAGCGATCAACTCCCGTATCCGAGTCTCGACGATCTCGGACTTCATTCTGGACCGGTGCTGTAGCTCGACCTGAAGCTGCGTTCGTGGTGGAAGCGCGCGGAGCTGCGGCAGGAGATCGTCGATCAAACGTTCGAGCAACCACATACCTATCGCATGATGGCGCGCATGTTCGACAAGTTCGTTCCCGGGGAGAAAACGCAGATCGGGGATGTCGAGCCAACGTGCATGGACGTCGCTATCCGCGACTGCGCCACTTGGCCGCCGTGTCGACAGTGCGCTTCCGTTCAGGATGCTCTCGAGCGCGTTCTCCGAATCGTTGGCGGCGAAACACCAGGCATGACCCAGTATCGCCAGCGGTCTGGCCGCCAACGCATGGCAGGCCTGATCCGCTTCGTCGCTGATCCGGTTCGTCGCAAGCGCCTGGTTACGGCGGGCGTACCCGTATCCGAACCATGCGAACAGCGCAAAAGCCCAAACCAGAAAGGGGTAACCCGCGACGCAGAATCCGAACCACAGCGTGTTGGTCGGACGGCCCGCTGGCCAGAGCATGATCGCCAGACCCGCGCCCGCGGCCATCACAAGCACCAGCAGGACGGTCCAGATGATCATCGAGACCTGAGGCGGAGGCGGCACCGCCACCCGCGGCGGCACGCGATTGAAATCGACAGGCATCGCTTAGCGAACCCGCGCCCCGTCGGTCGACGCAATCAGTTCCGCGCCACACCGCGTGTGATCGCCGTCGCGCGATAGCAGCGTCGTGCCATCTCTCATCCTGCCGCTACCTTCGACGATTTCGTTATCGCCGTGGATCGGGCATGAGACCTTGTCACCGACGCGTGCGGCTCGGCGACCCTTTACCTTGATGCGATCCGAGCCGGTCAGGATCTTGCCGCCGTGGCTCGTTGCGTCGCCTTCATATGCGAGATTTTTCATCGATTTTAGAGAGTTTTCAAACCCGACACGAAGAAGGGAAAAGCATGCAGTCAGTCATCTACACCATCTACAGATGAATTCGTTCTTAATCCACGAAATACTCGTTGATTTAGCTGCTGATAAATTCCCGGTGCGCACATATGATTTGATATAAGGCCCCCGTGCCTTTTTACATACACCCCACTTGGTGAACCTTGATAAATTACGTAGCCGTATGCTCCGGCCATGAATTTTATGTGTGTAAAGTTCAAATTTCCCACTGAAATATCGATAATATCGAATAAATTCCTCGGAGGGTTTGGTTTTTCCGGAAACTGAAGCTCGACACGACCCGGCACTCCATATCTGTACTGCACGTACCCATTGTCTGGTGCAATATTCCCCGATGCGCACAACGAGACTACTTTCCCATCAATCGGACAACTGAAATAGACTTCCTCATGTGGCTGGCACAATGTAATCTCATCGGCATTAACTACTTGACATCCAAGAATTACACCAAGAAGACCAGCTGACACATGTAGCGATCGACAAATCAATTGAAATCCCCGCGGCCGTTTATTTCCTTGAAATTATCGACGCGCCTGCCACGGCCATTCGTGTCATTGCCCACAATTGCAGCAAGCTCGCTTACCGGCTCATTAACGCAACCGAACATCGCACACCTTAATAAAATATCAAATATGGAATTAGGACCCAATGAGTCAATTACCCGAGAAACACGCACTCACATCTTCACAACGAATCCATCGTTCGATAACGTTACTGTTCTTCTGACGATACCTTGACACCACAAAGCCCGTCGACGAGCTAGATTCATTCACGAATACCGAATCACCTTTCACGAGATAGGCCCCGGTAAATGACGATTTATTAGGCATTGCATATAGATATGCCTTCTTTGAAATCACTGCATGCTCCACCCAGGCACCCGACTCCGTCGATGTTACGTGGATAGAATTGCCATTCTGGCCGCCAGTCAAAATCTTCTTCAGCTTGTCGGCGTTTTCGATGTCTTCATCCTACTGTAATTGAACAAGTAATTTCGAATAAACACTTCTGTTACCTGCACTTGGGGGATCGCACGCAAGCAGATTGTCAAATGCGGTACCCTCTGCCAAATATGCCAAGATTGGCGGCCGCGAAATTTGGTATCCGGCTTTGTGTTTCGATGAGTAAGCGGCATAGATGTCGGTTACATTAGGTGGATTATCGAAGATCGGCTCAATGTTGACAGACCACTGGTGAGGCGGTCGCCACTCTCCCCCACAGACTGCGTCTTGCGCCACGTGCACAACTCAACCGTCCTTCATACGTACGAAGGCACACATATACTCGGAATGCAAAGACACACCGCTTGAATTAGTGAGATCTCCCTCAGCGAAAAAATTCACGATCGAGTACCGTTTGTCCGGAGACAAACTGTTCATGTCGGACTCATAGAATCTCAATCCTTCATCGAAAGGGGTAAACGTCGCGCCATCTGACCGTTTAAAATGAAGAGATTGGTAGGCGTTGTGCCCGCGATCGGCATACTGTAAAACACTTAATTCACCCGACACACTAACCTGGGCCTGCACGCACGCGGGCAGTACCGCTAAGAACAAAAATAGGGATCTACGAATCATTTGAAATCCTATAGCATCCCGCGAAGGTGCTTACATCGCCCACAGTAAAGCTGAGTTTCCACGCAGATTGAGCATCGAATTGCTTTGCATCGAAAGTCCGCCCGTCAACTGTTTGATAACCAACCAAACTCGCCACCTTCATCTATCTCGATCCATGGCGCCAGTATTTCTTGACGTCAGAAGCCGTTCTGTATCGAAACTTTGACTCCGCGCCCTGAGCATATCCATCGATCCCAGTCATGGCTTCATCTTGAGAAACACGGTCATTTTCAATTAGCACTCCATTTTTATCAAAAAAATAGGCATACACCTGATAGAGCCGGCCATAGGTTCCATCGCCGCGGCTGTTTATATCCCACGCAACAATGGAGAATACATTGACGCGACCATCAAGAGACATAAAAAATATTGACTCAACCGTCGGCACCCCTCCCTCAACAGAATATCGCGCAAATTCAGCTTTCTCACACCCATATTTTGTCGACTGGTAAAGATCGAGAACAATCGGATATTCGGGTGTGCCATTTTCTATGGAGATCCGAGAATTACGCCCCAGCGCCGAGGCATCAAAAACGCTGTTATTTATATTTACGTTCGGGCAATTCGAGACAAGTTCACCCCCATATGCGCTGAACGGGAGAAGGAGCGACATTGCGCTCGCCACCAACAGTTTTGGGGGAAACATTCTACGCCACCTCGTTTTTTAGCCCAAGAATTGGCGCCACATTGTTGTAGGCAGCAAGGCGCTCTGAATACCCAATTTTTCCACCGTTCACCACCTTCGAGACCGCAAGGACATTCCCGGAATCTGCAATTCTATTTACGTCTCCAGTAACAGCCCAGTAAACAAAGGCCGATTCTATCCCATACTCCAAATCGCTAAGAACAAGATCCGGGTTTTCCACGAAGTCACGTTGATCATCCGGGAAGCGTCGATTATGCTCATCCGTAAGCACCATGTAGTTGCCTTTAAATGTTGTTTGTATCAACCCTCTACCGCGGTATTTATAACCATCGCCGGACTCTTCATTACCATTTTTATGTCGATCGCCATAGACATAGCTTGCGAGGTTTTTTGGATTGTGCTCATATTTGCTAGTCTCGGTCCACAACTTATCCCGCATTCGTCCGAAATTGCAAACAATATCCCCATCTACTTCGCTATACTTTTTTTTGCCCTTTGGTGCAGGGTTGCATCCAAAAATCTGCTTCATTCTCTTCGAAGAATATGAAAGCCCTTCCTCGATATTCTTAAAGCCACTTTCAACGGCGATTTGCGAGAGAAAATGAGCAATTCTCTTTGGCGTAGTTACCCGATAACCTTTTGCGTATTTATTGAGCGCGGGAAGGATCTGCCTATGGTAGTTTTTATTGCCATTTGGATCGACAGCCGCAAGCATTTCAAGTGTAATAACCTCCGGTTCTCGCGAAAAATTCCCAGCCAAGCCAATTGGATTAAAATGAAAGACATCCGGGGACGGAAATGTGGGGACATGAGCCTTCACGTCATCCCACCATGCGAGCATATCGATCCGCTTTTGCTCTTCGCCGTGCTGCTCCTTGGGCCCCGCCTGCTTCTCCAACTCGGCGATCAACTGCTTCCACTTCGATGGATTCGCCCATTCGCTTTCGTGCTTCACAATCAACCGGGACGCCGCCTGCATCAGCCACGGATATCCGCCACGCTCGGTCTGCGACAATGTGCATAGTTCATCAGCCGCTTGCTTGCCGTCGCCTTTCTTGAACAGGGCGTCATACACCTTAAGCATCAATGGACTGATGTTCGAACGCGAAGCAAGGTCCGCAGCATCGGCGCCGCTCGCGTAATCCGCCCACTTCCGGGTCGTCGCGAAAATCGTATGTGTGGGATCGTGGTCTTCCGCCAGACACTCGAAATCGACCCACTTCTGCGCAAACTCCAGCGTCACCCGCCCGCCGGGGAAGTTGAAGTCGCACACCCAACCGTCGATCGGCTGACCTAGCGCATTCACCCCCTCGACGTGCCACCAGTTCACCGGGTAACCCGGATTGGGATTCGGATGCTTCTCGGGAACTCGCCGATTCGAATCACGTGCCAGCTCGGCGAGCGAATACACTTGAACGGCGTCCGTCTTTCGCGACTGCGGGTCATCGCCCGGGACGAACTTGTCACCTTTGGTGCGTTGGTAAAGCACCGT
>NZ_JBYQCG010000150.1:0-5795 GCF_057837105.1 Burkholderia sp. APQ4-4ca
CGGAGCGATCGGGCCGTGTCGTGCATCCAGGCGGGAATGGATGATTCGACGCGGCGCGCGACGATCGGCAGCACCTAATTTGCCGCGATATGCGCGTCGATGCGTTGGAAAAATTGTCAACGATTTTGAACGTTGGAAATGCGCGAATGTAGAGCAATGACTCAATTTTCGATGGATGGATGAAGGGAGTTCGAGGCCAATTTTTGTTGACAAACGTTGTCAATGTGCGCGAACGACGCGATTACGCTTGATCGTGTCGGCAGCCGGTCGACGCAACGACGGGAACGAACGATTCGGGAGCGGGCATGTTGATTTACAAGTCCTATGTGGAAAAAAAGGCACTCCTCGAGACGCAACTGGAGCGGGAGCGTCTTGCCATAGCGGCGACGGTCCTGCTCGAGGTACGGCGTTGCGTCGAGGAATTCGGTTTCACACCGAACGAGATTTTTCCCGGCGACGGCGGCACACACGCAAGAAAGCGTCGCGCGAAATACTTCAATCCGGACACCGGGCAAACGTGGTCAGGCGTGGGCCGCGAGCCGACGTGGTTGCGGGGGCAGGATCGAAGCCGGTTCGCGATCGATGCACCGGCGAGCGATTCGAATCAATCTGAGCATTCCTGACGATGTGATGCGCGGCGAACGCGTGCATGGGTACGGGCGACGTGACGACGCGGACGCTTCGCGAGTGTCCGCCTCCGTGGTACGCCGCCCATCCGCAGTGCAACCCGGAGTGCATCCGCTTGCTGACGCGATCGCCCCGATGAACTCGCGCGGGGCGGCATGCTGTTCCGAATGGTACCGGTTCCATTCGGCGATATTACATTTTCATTGTGACATTTAGTGGAGCGGACCAATCTCATGCCGACAGCGGGGTGCGAGATGGGTCGGCAACGGGGAAATTCGCATGAACGATGCAATGGACGATCGCCACCGCGTGGGGCTGTGGCCCGAGCCCGTGTGCATGGGTATCGGCGTGACGCACGACACGCTCGAGATGTGTATTTCATCGCTGAGCGTGATTTTCGGCTACCGGAACGAGACGTTCGGCATCGAGTCGCTGGCCGATGCGATCGCCGCATGGGCGCCCGCGCTCATCGTGCTGGAATCGGCCGGCGGGGCGGAGCATGAGGCGGCGTGTGCGCTTCAGGCGCTGCAATTGCCGCTTGCCATCGTCAAGCCGCATCAGGCGCGGGAGTGGCTTCCGAATTCGGCGACGCTACCGCTCGACGGAAAAGGGGCGCGAGCGCGCCTCCTGGCGGCGCTCGCCGATGCGCTGGACCGGCATCCGTCGGGCGGGCGCCTCGTCGAGCCGCTGTCCGATCCGCAGCTGGCGCACGTGCAGGCGCTGGTTCAGCGGCGACGTCAACTGGCGCGCATGCACATCGCGGAATATCAACTGCTGACGTTGTGTCATGCGAGCGTGCGCACGGGCATCGTGCAGACGATCGCATTCCTGAAACACCAGATCGCGGTGATCGATCGCCATTGCGCGCGGCATGTGGACACGCAGCGCGTCGCGTTCGCGCGGCTGCTGGCGCACGAGGTGCGGCCCGGCCGCGTTGCGCGTCACGCGCAGGTCGGTGCGTTCATCCGCAACTGGCGGGCGAAGTGACGCGGCGACGCCCCGTTCAGGCGACCCACTCGTTGATGACCGGCGTATCGAGCACCGGCGCGCGTTCGGCTTCCTCGAACGTGCGCTTGCTGCACGTCGCATCGAGGCTGCCCTTGCCGCTCAGCAACGGGCAACGGTCGAACACCTCGGCGATCCAGTCAACGAACACGCGTACCTTCGGCGACAGATGGCGGCTGTGCGGATACACGACCGAGATCGGCATCGGCAGCGGCTTGACGCCGGGCAGCACTTCCTTGAGCCGGCCTTCGCGCAGGTGCGGCAGCACCATGAACAGCGGCGGCTGGATCAACCCGAAGCCCTCGATCCCGCACGTCACGTACGCGTCCGCGTCGTTCACCGACACGATGCCCTCCATCTTCATCTCGACTTCCTTGCCTTCGATCAGGAAGGTCCAGTCGATCGTGCGGCCGGTGCGGCTCGAGAAGTAGTTGACGGCCTTGTGCTGGCCGAGATCGTCGATCGTCTGCGGCTCGCCGTGGTGCTCGAGATAGTCGGGCGACGCGACCGTCACGCATTCGAACAGGCCGACGCGGCGTGCGACGAGCGACGAGTCCTGCAGCGCGCCGACGCGGATCACGCAGTCGACGCCTTCCTGCAGCAGGTCGACAGGCCGGTCGGACAGGCCGAGTTGCAGGTCGATGTCCGGATAACGCGTATGGAATTCGCACAGCGACGGAATCACGAGCAGCCGCCCGATCGAGCCCGGCATGTCGATACGCAACTTTCCGTGCGGCTTCCGGTTGTTGGCCTGGAAGCTCGCTTCGGTTTCCTCGACGTCCGCGAGGATTCGCACGCAGCGTTCGTAGTACGCGGCGCCGTCCGGCGTGAGCGAGAGCCGGCGCGTGGTCCGGTGCATCAGCCGCACGCCGAGGAAGGCTTCGAGATTCTGGATGATCGTCGTGACGGACGCCCGCGGTAACCCGAGCGTTTCTGCTGCCTTGGTGAAGCTGCTTGTATCGACGACGCGAGTAAATACCTGCATGGCCTGAAGCCGGTCCATCACAACCTCCGCAATTTAATTTGCCGCCGGAACAAGAAGGCTGCGCTACCTCGTGGGTAAACGCAGCCTCGGATTGTTCGGGGGCGTTGAATTGTGTTGCCGGATTATAGGCATTTATCCCAATGTCTGCCGGACCCAGAATTCGTTCCATCTCGAAATGGACGCTGCATCGTCATGGACGCTTCTGAATTCAGCAAATTCCTGAAAGCCGCGCTGCCCGCGCAAGCCATAGCGGGCGCGGGGCTGACGGTTGCCGAAGTGGAAATTCCCGGCTACGCACAGGACATCGTGTTGCGCCTCTACCGCCGCCCGGACAAGACCGGGTTGCCAGTAGTGCTTTATTTTCACGGCGGCGGCTTCGTCCGCGGTTCGCTCGAAGACGCGGATTTCGCCGCGCGCTTTTTAGCAGAACGCTTACCAGCGCTCGTAGTGTCGGTCGATTATTCGCTCGCGCCGGCCTTTCCTTTTCCGGCCGCGCCGGAGGATGCATATCGCGCCGCCGTGTGGGCCGCGACGCGCGCCCGCGCGTTCGGCGGCAACCCGAAGAAGATCGGCGTCGCCGGGCACGACGCGGGCGGCCAGCTCGCGAACTGTCTCGCCTTCATCGCCCGCGACCGCGGCGAAGTGTCGATCGCCGCGCAGGCGCTGTTCGGGCCGATGCTCGACCCGAGCATGACGCGCATCGGCGACGCCGAGCGCCTCGCGTCCGACATCACCGCGCGCGAATGCGCGGCCTGCTACCGCGCGTATCTGCCGCAGGCGGCGCAGCGCATGCACCCGTACGCGGCGCCGATCGAATCGGTGCGCCTCGCGGGGCTGCCGCCGACGCTCGTCGTCACCGCGCAGAACGACGTGCTGCACGTCGAGGCGGAGAAATATGCGGGCTGCCTGATCTCGTCGGGCGTGCTCACGCAGGTGATCCGCTACCCGGACATCACGCACGCCGCGCTCGCCACGCACGAAGCCGCGTTCGAGGAAGCCGTGCGCTTCTTCCAGTGCCGCTTCCAGGCGCGCCAGCCGAACCGTTCCGAATAACCAGAACCAATCCACGCTTACTGGAGATCCACATGGCCATCCTACGCACCTCCCGTTCCCGAATCGCGACCGCGGCGATCGTCACGCTCGCCGTCGTCGGCCTCGGCACGTTCGGCGCGATGCGCGTGAACGCGAACGCCCCCGAGAAAGCGGCGGCGCCGCTGCCCGAAGTCGACGTCGCGACCGTCGTGCCGCAGACCGTGACCGACTGGCAAAGCTATTCGGGCCGCCTCGAGGCGGTCGAGAAAGTCGACGTGCGCCCGCAGGTGTCGGGCACGATCGTCGCGGTGAACTTCAAGGACGGCGCGCTCGTGAAGAAGGGCGACGTGCTGTTCGTGATCGACCCGCGCCCGTACCAGGCGGAAGTCGACCGCGCGGCCGCGCAGCTGGCGGCCGCGCAGGCGCGCAACGGCTATGCGCAGACCGACTGGCAGCGCGCGCAGCGGCTGATCGGCGACAACGCGATCGCGAAGCGCGACTACGACGAAAAGCAGAACGCAGCGCGCGAAGCGAACGCGAACCTGAAGGCCGCCGAAGCCGCGCTGGAGACGGCGCGCATCAACCTCGGCTATACGCGCATCACGGCGCCGGTATCGGGCCGCGTGTCGCGCGCGGAAATCACGCTCGGCAACGTCGTGTCGGCCGGCGCATCGGCCGCGCCGCTGACGACGCTGGTGTCGGTGTCGCCGATCTACGCGTCGTTCGACGCGGACGAGCAGACCTACCTGCAATACATCAACGGCGCGCGCAACGGCCGCAAGGTGCCGGTCGAGCTGGGCCTCGCGAACGAAACCGGCTACTCGCGCAGCGGCGAGATCGATTCGGTCGACAACCGGCTCGACACGTCGTCGGGCACGATCCGCGTGCGCGCACGCTTCGACAATGCGGACGGCATGCTCGTCCCGGGCCTCTACGCACGCGTGAAGGTGGGCGGCAGCGCGCCGCACGAGGCGCTGCTCGTCGACGACGCGGCGATCAACACCGACCAGGACAAGAAGTTCGTGTTCGTCGTCGATCAGCAGGGCCGCGTGTCGTATCGCGAAGTGCAGCCGGGGATGCAGCACGGCAACCGGCGCGTGATCGTGAGCGGCCTTGCCGCCGGCGACCGCGTGGTCGTGAACGGCACGCAGCGCGTGCGCCCCGGCGAGCAGGTGAAGCCGCACATGGTCCCGATGACGGGCGGCGACGAGCCGTCCGCGCCGCTCGCGAGCAACGCGAAGCCGGCCGCACCGGCGAAGGCGGATTCGTAAGCGGCGCGCCGCTTCGCATCCGCGTTCAACCAGACAGAGCCACACATGAACATTTCAAAATTCTTTATCGACCGGCCGATCTTTGCAGGAGTCCTATCGGTGATCATCCTGCTCGGCGGGGTGATCGCGATGTTCCTGCTGCCGATCTCGGAATATCCGGAAGTCGTGCCGCCGTCCGTGATCGTGAAGGCGCAGTATCCGGGCGCGAACCCGAAAGTGATCGCCGAGACGGTCGCGTCGCCGCTGGAAGAGCAGATCAACGGCGTCGAGGACATGCTCTACATGCAGTCGCAGGCGAACAGCGACGGCAACATGACGATCACCGTCACGTTCAAGCTCGGCACCGATCCGGACAAGGCCACGCAGCTCGTGCAGAACCGCGTGAATCAGGCGTTGCCGCGCCTGCCGGAAGACGTGCAGCGGCTCGGCATCACCACGGTGAAGAGCTCGCCGACGCTGACGATGGTGGTCCACCTGATCTCGCCGGACAACCGCTACGACATGACCTACCTGCGCAACTACGCGTTGATCAACGTGAAGGATCGCCTGTCGCGGATCCAGGGCGTCGGCCAGGTGCAGCTGTGGGGTTCGGGCGACTACGCGATGCGCGTGTGGCTCGATCCGCAGAAGGTCGCGCAGCGCGGGCTGTCGGCCGAGGACGTCGTGCAGGCGATCCGCGAGCAGAACGTGCAGGTCGCGGCCGGCGTGATCGGCGCGTCGCCGTCGCTGCCCGGCACGCCGCTGCAGTTGTCGGTGACCGCGCGCGGCCGTCTGCAGACGGAAGACGAATTCGGCGACATCGTCGTGAAGACGACCCCGGACGGCGGCGTCACGTATCTGCGCGACATCGCGCGGATCCAGCTCGACGCGTCCGA
>NZ_JBYQCG010000150.1:5815-11152 GCF_057837105.1 Burkholderia sp. APQ4-4ca
AGCGCGGGCTGTCGGCCGAGGACGTCGTGCAGGCGATCCGCGAGCAGAACGTGCAGGTCGCGGCCGGCGTGATCGGCGCGTCGCCGTCGCTGCCCGGCACGCCGCTGCAGTTGTCGGTGAACGCGCGCGGCCGTCTGCAGACGGAAGACGAATTCGGCGACATCGTCGTGAAGACGACCCCGGACGGCGGCGTCACGTATCTGCGCGACATCGCGCGGATCCAGCTCGACGCGTCCGAATACGGGCTGCGCTCGCTGCTCGACAACAAGCCGGCCGTCGCGATGGCGATCAACCAGTCGCCGGGCGCGAACTCGCTGCAGATCTCGGACGAAGTGCGCAAGACGATGGCCGAGCTGAAGCAGGATATGCCGGCGGGCGTCGACTACAAGATCGTCTATGACCCGACCCAGTTCGTGCGCTCGTCGATCAAGGCCGTCGTGCACACGCTGCTCGAAGCGATCGCGCTGGTCGTGATCGTCGTGATCGTGTTCCTGCAGACCTGGCGCGCGTCGCTGATTCCGCTGATCGCGGTGCCGGTGTCGATCATCGGCACGTTCTCGCTGCTGCTCGCGTTCGGGTATTCGATCAACGCGCTGTCGTTGTTCGGGATGGTGCTCGCGATCGGGATCGTGGTCGACGATGCGATCGTCGTCGTCGAGAACGTCGAGCGCAACATCGAGGGCGGGATGAACGCGCGACAGGCGACCTACAAGGCGATGCAGGAAGTGAGCGGGCCGATCATCGCGATCGCGCTGACGCTCGTCGCCGTGTTCGTGCCGCTCGCGTTCATGTCGGGCCTGACCGGCCAGTTCTACAAGCAGTTCGCGATGACCATCGCGATCTCGACCGTGATCTCGGCGTTCAACTCGCTGACGCTGTCGCCGGCGCTGTCCGCGATCCTGCTGAAGGGGCACGGCGACAAGGAAGACTGGCTCACGCGCGTGATGAACCGCGTGCTCGGCGGCTTCTTCCGCGGCTTCAACAAGGTGTTCCATCGCGGCGCGGAGAACTACGGCCGCGGCGTGCGCGGCGTGCTGTCGCGCAAGACGCTGATGCTCGGCGTGTACCTCGTGCTGGTTGGGGCGACGGTGCTCGTGTCGAAGGTCGTCCCGGGCGGCTTCGTGCCCGCGCAGGACAAGGAATACCTGATCGCGTTCGCGCAATTGCCGAACGGTGCATCGCTCGACCGCACCGAGAAAGTGATCCGCGACATGGGCTCGATCGCGCTGAAGCAGCCGGGCGTGGAGAGCGCGGTCGCGTTCCCGGGGTTGTCGGTGAACGGCTTCACCAACAGCTCGAGCGCGGGCATCGTGTTCGTCACGCTGAAGCCGTTCGCGGAACGGCACGGCAAGGCGCTGTCGGCGGGGGCGATCGCGGGTGCGCTGAACCAGAAATACAGCGCGATGAAGGATTCGTTCGTCGCGGTGTTCCCGCCGCCGCCGGTGCTGGGCCTCGGCACGCTCGGCGGGTTCAAGATGCAGATCGAGGATCGCGGCGCGGTCGGTTACGCGAAGCTGTCGGACGCGACCAACGACTTCATCAAGCGCGCGCAGCAGGCGCCTGAACTCGGCCCGCTGTTCACGAGCTACCAGATCAACGTGCCGCAGCTGAACGTCGATCTCGATCGCGTGAAGGCGAAGCAGCTCGGCGTGCCGGTGACCGACGTGTTCAACACGATGCAGGTGTATCTCGGTTCGCTGTACGTGAACGACTTCAACCGCTTCGGGCGCGTGTACCAGGTGCGCGTGCAGGCCGATGCGCCGTTCCGCCAGCGCGCGGACGACATCCTGCAGCTGAAGACGCGCAACGACAAGGGCGAGATGGTGCCGCTGTCGTCGCTGGTGACGGTGACGCCGACGTTCGGCCCGGAAATGGTCGTGCGCTACAACGGCTACACGGCGGCCGACATCAACGGCGGCCCGGCGCCGGGCTTCTCGTCGGGCCAGGCGCAGGCCGCGATCGAACGCATCGCGCACGAGACGCTGCCGCGCGGCGTGCGGTTCGAATGGACCGACCTCACGTACCAGCAGATTCTGGCAGGCGATTCGGCGATGTACGTGTTCCCGATCAGCGTGCTGCTCGTGTTCCTCGTGCTCGCCGCGCTGTATGAAAGCCTGACGCTGCCGCTCGCGGTGATCCTGATCGTGCCGATGAGCATTCTGTCGGCGCTGACGGGCGTGTGGCTCACGCAGGGCGACAACAACATCTTCACGCAGATCGGCCTGATGGTGCTGGTGGGGCTGTCGGCGAAGAACGCGATCCTGATCGTCGAGTTCGCGCGTGAACTGGAGCACGACGGCAGGACGCCGCTCGAGGCCGCGATCGAGGCGAGCCGGCTGCGGCTGCGCCCGATCCTGATGACGTCGATCGCTTTCATCATGGGGGTGGTGCCGCTCGTCACGTCGACCGGCGCCGGGTCGGAAATGCGCCATGCGATGGGTGTCGCGGTGTTCTTCGGGATGCTTGGCGTGACGCTGTTCGGGCTGATGCTGACGCCGGTGTTCTACGTCGTGCTGCGTACGCTCGCGGGCGGCAAGATCCACGTCGCCGGCAAGGATTCGGCGGGGTACGGCGTGCCGGCGCCCGATGCTTGAGGACAACAAAATGAATAACTTGCACAACACGAATGGCCTGATGCGCTTCGCGAAGGTGGCGGCCGCGAGCACCCTGCTCGCGACGCTGCTCGCCGCGTGCGCGGTGGGCCCCGACTACAAGCGGCCGGACGCGGCGGCGCCCGCCGCGTTCAAGGAAGCGCCGGCCCTCGCCGCCGGCGAGCAGGCCGGCACGTGGAAGACGGCCGAGCCGTCGGACAGCGAACATCGCGGCGAATGGTGGAAGGTATTCGGCGACCCGGTGCTCGATTCGCTCGAGACGCAGGCACTCGCCGCGAACCAGAACCTGAAGGCCGCGGCCGCGCGAGTGGAGGAAGCACGTGCGGCGACCCGTTCGGCGCGCTCGCAATGGTTTCCGCAGATCGGCGCCGGGTTCGGGCCGACGCGCGAAGGGCTGTCGTCGGCGTCGCAGTTCCAGCCGCAGGGCACGGGCCCGACCAACGCGACGCTGTGGCGTGCGCAGGGCACGGTGTCGTACGAAGCCGACCTGTTCGGCCGCGTGGGCCGCAACGTCGAGGCGTCGCGTGCCGACCAGGCGCAGAGCGAAGCGCTGTTCCGCTCGGTGCAGCTCGCGCTGCAGGCGGACGTCGCGCAGAACTACTTCGAACTGCGCCAGCTCGATTCGGATCAGGACCTGTACCGCCGCACGGTGGAGTTGCGCGAGGAGGCGCTGAAGCTCGTGCAGCGCCGCTTCAACGAAGGCGACATCAGCGAGCTCGACGTGTCGCGCGCGAAGAACGAACTGGCGAGCGCGCAGGCCGATGCGGTCGGCGTCGCGCGCCGGCGCGCGGCGTCGGAGCATGCGCTGGCCATTTTGCTCGGCAAGGCGCCGGCGGATTTCGCATTCAAGGAAACGCCGATCGTGCCGGTCGCGGTGAAGATTCCGCCGGGCCTGCCGTCCGCGCTGCTCGAACGGCGCCCGGACGTGGCGGCGGCCGAGCGCGCGATGGCGGCCGCGAACGCGCGGATCGGGCTGGCGAAGTCGGCGTATTTCCCGAAACTCGATATCACGGGTGCGTTCGGCTATGAAGCGTCGACGCTCGGCAACCTGTTCCTGTGGTCGAGCCGCACGTTCCTGCTCGGGCCATTCGCCGGCACCGCGCTGACGCTGCCGCTGTTCGACGGCGGGCGGCGTGCGGCAGGCGTGCAGCAGGCGCGCGCGCAGTACGACGAGCAGGTCGCGAACTACCGGCAGCAGGTGCTCGTCGCGTTCCGCGAGGTCGAGGACAATCTCGCCGATCTGCGCCTGCTCGACGACCAGATCCGCGCGCAGGATGCGGCCGTCAACGCGTCGCGTCGGGCCGCGACGCTGTCGCGCACGCAGTATCAGGAAGGCGAGGTCGCGTATCTGGATGTGATCGACAGCGAGCGCTCGGTGTTGCAGTCGCAATTGCAGGCGAACCAGTTGACGGGTGCGCAGGCAGTGTCGACCGTCAATCTGATTCGTGCGTTGGGCGGCGGGTGGGGCCCGGCGCCGACGGCGGTCGGTGATGCGGGGGCCGTCAAGGCGGAAGTGGCTGCGCGATGAGCGCGAACGGCGGGCGATTCGTCGCTCGCCGGCCGTGAAGCGAAGAACCCCGGCATGCAGGCTGAGGTCTGTGTGCCGGGTTTTTTTTATGGCGTCAGGCGTTTGGGTTCATCGCCAGGATGATCTTGCCTACGTTCACGGCCGACTCCATCCGTCGATGAGCCGCCGCGGCATCTGCGAGAGGAAACACGCTGTCGACAACCGGCTCGAGGCCCGCGCCTCCCGCGAAGCGGTCCAGCCAATGTTCGCGAAATCGCCGAACCATCGCGTGTTTCTCGCGCGGCTCGCGCGACTTCATCACCGTGCCGATGATTTGCAGATGACGGTACAGGACCTGATCGAGCGCAACGCTCACGTCACCGCCGCCGCCGAGGATGCCGACCTGCACCAGCCGGCCGCCGTTTGCCAATGACGCGACATTCCGCGAAAAATACGGCGCGCCCACGAAGTCGATGACCACATCGACACCACGTTTGCCTGTGCTGCTTGCGACGACTTCCGAAAAATCCTGCGCGTTGTAGTCGATCGCATGGTCCACGCCGAGTTGAACGATCCGTTCCAGTTTCGACGCTTCGGCGGTCGCGAATATCGTCGCGCCGGTTGCGTAGGCGAGCTGGACCGCTGCCGAACCCACCCCGCCCGCCGCTGCGTGAATCAACACCGAATCGCCACGCTGCAAGCGGCCCAGATGCACCAACGCTTCATGCGCGGTGACGAAAACTTCCGGTATGGCGGCCGCGTGCACGTAGTCGATCGTTGCCGGAATGGGCATCGCCATTCTCCAGTCAATGCGCGCCAGTTCCGCATAGGCCCCGCCGCCCACGACGCCCATTACGCGATCACCCACCTTGTAACCCTGCACGGTGCTTCCGGTCTCGATTACCTCCCCGGAGATTTCGAGCCCCATGATCGTCGAGTCGCCGAAGTTCGGCCGGCCGTACCCGCCTCGCCGATGTGTCAGATCCGCGCGATTCACGCCCGCGGCATGAACGCGTACCAGCAGATCGTCGGGCCGAACCTCGGGTGCCTGGACTTCGGCCAGTTCGAGAACCTCGGCCTCGCCGAATTCCTTGAATGTGATGGCTTTCATTTCATGCCTTCCTGCGTCGTAGCTGAATGACCGGCGAGATCGTCGGATCGAGGTTGTGCGCCCAGCGTTGCCTGCGCCACGGCGGAAGCGGAAATGGCCGCGGGAAA
>NZ_JBYQCG010000151.1:0-8756 GCF_057837105.1 Burkholderia sp. APQ4-4ca
CCGAAACCCATCACTTCCTGAACGACGCTCCATCAGCGGGCGGCCGAGGACGCGCTCAAGCGCGGACACCTTCTCGCTGACGGTCGGCCGCTGCACTCCCATTGCCTGCGCTGCTTCCGAAATGCTGCGATAGCGCGCGATCTCGCTGTATGCGCGCAGCAGATTCCAGTTGAGCCGAGGGGGAGTCGTCCGGGAAGCCATGATTCGAGCGGTAGTTGTTGTTGCCGTAATGCGCGCGTCGCAGGGGCGGGGGACGAGAGGCGGGAGAAAGCCCGCGAAAGTTAGGCGCTTTCCTAACTTTCACGGGGCTTTCTCCTTCATTCCATTTGTCTGAAAAAAGCACGAAAATGGGGCCGCGTTACAGCACGCGTGAATGCCGTTTCACGTCGTAGCGCCTCTCAAAATATCCGAAGAGGAAGCCGTTGTGAGTAACAAGCCGCAAGAGCCGCAATTCCGAAATGCAACAGCCGAGGACGGGGTAATCCGACGCTGTACCGAAGCCACGATAGCCGCCCAATGTGGGCGCGCCAGCTCCACTGTAGCCGGGAACCGCGAGACGCGCGCAGTGCGCGATTTGTCGGCCGGTGAGCGAGCGGCGCTGCTCGCGCAGGTGACGAGCGCGATGTTGAGCCTATCGAACATCCGCGACCTGCTACTGACGTAACGTCAGCCCTCCGCCGAGGTGTCGATCTCCGGCACCTCGCTCGCCTTGACCTCTAGGTCGAGGTCCGATGTAAATCCGCCGTTACCGTCGATCGAATGTGTAACGCGCGCAATGATCCAGTTGCAATCATCAATGACACGTTTGTAACCGCGCACGGTTACAGGTAATTCGGTCATCAGCTCGGGGCGGCCGAGCGCCAGCACAATGCTGAACTCTGCAACGCCGCGCTGCAACTTCTCCCATTCCGCTTTCGCCGCGCGCGTCGCGTTCGCCTTGTTCGCGTACGTGTGCCGCAACGTCTTCACGTTCTCGGCCGTGCCGAACAACACGTCGCCGCTCTTGTCGATCGGCTTCTTCTTCGCCGTCGTGCGACGCCGGCGCCGCTTCACGGTGGTCGACTGCTTCTTCGCGGTGCGCGTGTTCAGGTAGAACGCCTGCACGCCGGAATACGTGTCCCGATCGGCGACGCCGAAGTCGTGACGGTCGCCGACGTCGCGCGTGATCGTGACGGCCGGCAGTGGCTTACCACTCGCCGTGGTTGCCTCGCCGGCCTTGATGAAGAGCAGCAGCCCGTTCTTCACGGTGGCGATCGCGTCAAACATCTTCGCCAGGCGCGACAGCAGATTGGCATCCGACTCGGCTGTCTGGTCGATGTGGTCGACGAGCTGCCCGTCGAGCGCCTTGCTGATACGCGCCTCGACCTTGTTCTGACTGGCGATCGCGCGCACGATTGCACCGACCGTCTGCCGATGCCAGGAGCGCTCCTTCTTGATCGACAGGCCCGCGCGCAGATCGACGCTGCGCGCGCGGATCGTCAACACGTCAGGCGTGCCGGTGTGCCGTACCTCATCGACCATGAATTCGCCCTTGTCGACCAGGCCGTTCGCCGCGCCGGCCCAGCCGATCGCCAGCTTCAGCGTGACGCCGCGACTCGGGATCTCGAGGGCGCCGTCAGAATCGTCGAGGCTGATATCGAGCTGGTCCGCTTCGAAGCCGCGGTTGTCCTGCAGCGTCAGCGAGATCAGCCGGCCGTCGAACTTCTTCGTGATGTTCTTGCCGTTGAGCGTGATCGAGTAGATCGCACGCGGCACGCGATCGTCGGCGATCACGACCTTCTGCACTAGGTCGGCGCCAGGGATGTCCGACAGGTTCATAGCGAGATCGCCCCCTTGATGGCGTCGGTCACGATGCCGAGCATGTCGAGATCGTCGTTGCGCGTCAGGGCAATGGTGAACTCGATGCGCCGCGCGGTGCCGTCGTCGAAAAACAGCGTGCGTGTCGTGTCGATGTTGTCGATCGTGAACATGCCGTAAATGTGGCCTGTGCCTTCGATCAGCGGCCAGGCGGTGTGCTGGCCCGCCATCGCTTCGATGACGGCTAGTGACATATCGCCGCCCGTCAGCTCGGGCAGCAGCACGCCTGACAGGCTGATGGTTTCGTCGTCCTCGCCGACGTACTGCCGCGCAGGCTTTTTGCCGATGCGGTTGTTGCTGGCGAAGCGCCAGCCGCGCCGGCGCTTCAGCTCCTGGTAGGGCAGGGTCGACAGGCTGAACACGAACAGCCCGAGCGCCATCATCATGCGAACCTCTCCTTCAATCCCGATCGCGCAGTCGCGAGCGCTCGCGCGCGGCCTGCGTGGCCTGTTCCTGGCGCATCACCTGCAGCACCTTCTGCGCGAGCGCCTGCTCATCCATGCCGGGCGCGGCATACACCTGGATCGTGATCGGCGCCTGCGCGACAGGCGCACTGGTGGCGGCCGACGCGACCGTGAGCGGCGGGCGGTTGTCGACCGTGAGCGGTGCACCGCCGGCGATCGCCGCGCCCGTGATGCCGATGCCAGCGCCGGCCGCAACGATCCGCTTACCGACTTCGAGCACGGTCGACAGCGGCCCGTCCTGACCCTCGCGCAGACCCTGCTCGAGGCCCGCCATCGTGAAGCCACCGAGCGCGGCGAACACTCGGCTCGGCGAATGGATACCGAGCTTTTCCTTGAACCAGCCGATCACGCTGCCACCGGCCGACTCGATCGCATCCTTCACCGAGCCCAAGCCGCTTTTGATGCCGTTGACCAAGCCGGACATCAGGTTCGAGCCGAAGTCGACGAAGCGCGCAGCAGCCTGCGCCGCAACAACGACGATATCTGCGAGCCACGCGCCGAACCCCTTGCCGGCGCTGGCCGCCGCGTCGAGGCTTTTCTTGCTGGCGTCGACCGGACCCAACAGGCGCGTGATCCAGTTCCACGCGCTCTTTACGGCACCGACCAGCCAGTCGAACACGGGCTTCAGAGGCGCGAACGCCGCGCCGAGCGTCGCGAGCACGCCGCTGAAGATCGGCGCGAGCGGGCGCAGGCCCTCGGTCAGCCCCTGCCAGAAGCCCGAGAAAAACGCCTTAATCGGCTCCCAATACTTGATGACCAGGAGCGCGGCGAGCGCGATGCCGGCGATCACCAGTCCGATCGGATGCATCAGCGCGGCGCGGCCGACGAACAGCAGCGTCTGCGCGAGCCCGCCGAGCGCCGCGCGCACGCCGTTGATCGCGCCCGTCGTGCCGCCCTTGACCAGATTGAAGCCGCCGCGCGCGGCGTCCCCGGCAATGCCGGCCGCACCGCGCCCGCCGACGTACTGCCGGGCTGCGGTCCAGCGCGACGCCGCAGCCGCGCGTGTCGCGGCCGCCTGCGCGGCGACGGCGCGCCACACCTGGGCGGTGTACTGCCGCGCGGCGCCTGCGCCATCCTTCATCGCGGTCGCGGCCGACACGCCCCATTGCTGGATCGACGCCTTCGCGGCCTGGCCCGCGGCCGGCACGCGCTGCGCGAGCGACGCGAGATAGGTGCGGAGGGACGACGCGGCCGCTCGAGGCGACGACGCCTGCCATGCGCTCGACAGCGCCGTGCGGATGCGCCCGGCTGCAGACTGCGTGCCCTTGCCGGCGGCCGTGACGCCGGCGGCTGCGCTGGACGCCGCGCCGGAAATGCCGCGCAGCGCGCCAGCGCCGGCACCGAGCGCGCGCACAAAGGCGCCGCCCTGAATGCCGAGCATCGACATGCTGAAGCGCACGATCGCCAGCGGCCCGAGGATGCCGGCGAGGGCGATCGTCAACGTGCCGAGCACGGCGAGCAGCACGCCGAGGCCGGCCGCGCCGATCGCGACCGCACGCGTGAAATTCGGGTATTCCTTCGCGAAGCCGAGCAGCCGCTCGAGCACGCTCGTCGTCAGCTCGAGCGCGCGGTTGTACACGGGCAGCACCTGCTCGCCGATGACGGTGCGCAGGTTGCGCACCTTCTCGAGCGCGATCAGCTCCTTCCCTTCGGTTTGCTTCTGTCCCAGCTCGTGCAGCTTGTCGATGCCGTACGCGCCACGGTTCAGCTTTTCGTTCTTGTGAATCTGCTCGCGCTGCATGAACATCGTCGCGAACAGGTTCGCGCCGTTGCCGTTCGTCATGATCGTGGAGAATTCCTCCAGGATCTTCGCGTCCGACGTGATGCCTTTGGCCTTGAGCTTCGGCAGCAGCACCTTCTCCATCCACTCGAACGGCGACGCGTTGAAGAGGTCGCCCTGGATCAACGCGCCGGGTTTGATGCGCTTCACGTTGCCGATCGTGTTGTATTCGACCGACTTCTTATCGACCAGGCCCAGCTCGACCAGGCGCTTCGCGGCACGCACGGTCGTCTTGCCCTGCATCAGGTTGCTGTACGCGGCTTGCACGCCGGTGCCGGCCGCATGCCCGCCCATTTCCTGAATCAGCGGTTCCATCTGGTAGTAGAACGCGTCCTGGCGCATCTGCTTCGCTGCGACCTTGCCGGTCTGGATGAAGTTGCGCCACTCGTCGCCGCCGACGCGGCCGCCCGTGGCGGTCAGCACCTGCTGAACCATGTTCGCTTCGCCCTTGAACGCTGCCTCGCTTTTCGTGCCGCCGCGCAGCTCGATCACCTTCAGCATGTTCATGAACTTCTCTTCGTTCTCGTGCCCCTGGCCGGCACCGAACATCGCCTCGTTCGCGAACTTCATCTTCGCGAGCGTCGGCATCACCATCTGCGCGTGATGCTCGTCCGCGAAGATGGACATCGCGTCGCGCATCAGCGTCATGTTCTCTGCGATCGCAACACCTGGCGTCTTCATCGCGCGGACGTAGCGCTCGGCATCCTGCGTCGCACGGTCGCCGAGGCCGAGCCCCTGGATGCGGCCGCGTTCGTTCTGGACCTTCTTCGCCTCGGCGAGCGGCTCGCGCAAATCGTTGAGGATGTGCGAGCCGGTCGCACGCGCGGCATATCCGCCGATCGCCATTTCTGCCGCTGCGCCGCGCGCGGCGCCCAACTTGGCGCGCGCGTCCGCGATGCGCTTCTGACGGGTGTTCAGCGCGTCGAGCCGGCGCGATTGGGCGTCGATCGCGCCGGTCGTTGCGGCGATGTCGGTGCGCAGCGTGCGCTCGTGCTGGGAGAGTTTGCCCGTGTCGACGCCGGCGCGGGTCAGCCGCGTGCGCAGCTCGTCGACGCTGGCGGATTGCTTCTTGAACGCGGCGCCGAGCTTCGACGAGGCTTGCCGCGCCTTCGCCAGCTCGGCAACCATCTGTTGCGACGGCGGCCCGTACGCTCGCAACGAGGTCGCGAGTTCCTTGATCTTCTTCTGTGCGTCGGCGAGCTTCGTCGCGGTGTTGGCGAGCCCCGTGCGCATCTCGCGGAACTCGCCGACGCGCCGCTGCGTATCGTTGAGTTCCTTGAGCCGCGCGCGGGAGTCCCGCAGCTCCTTCACGAGCGTGCGGTTCTTGGTGGCGATCTCGCGGATCGGCCGGCTCGCCTGGTCGAGCGCCTTGAGGACGACCTCGAGGCGCAGGGAACGGTCACTCATTCATCGCCCCGTTCGTAGCGGACGCGCGCGTGCTCGCGCCAGGTCATCAGTTCATCCAGCGACATGGCGTTCATCACGTCAGGCGTCCAGTGGAAAACGAGGGCGATGTCGGCCATCACTTCGTCGACGGATCGAGGGATGCGTCCTGCTTCACGGAGTTCGGTACCAAAAAACCGGCAAGCTCCGTGCCGAGCTTGACCAGGTCGGCCGGGTCCATGCGCAGCACGTCCTGCTCGGTCAGCATCGGATTGCTGATGCGCGGGAGCACCTTCGACAGGGCGATGACGTCGAGTTGCAGGACATCGGTGAGCGTGACGCCGCGCAGAGCGCCGCTGCCCGACATGGTCAGCGTGACAGCGTCGATTTTTTGTTCGCCGCGCGCGATCGGGGTGTCGAGCGGCAGCGGGTCGGTTCGTTTCAAAGACATGGGCGCTCCTTAGAACGTGAGGGGGATAGGGGTTACAGGCCGAGCGCGCGGCGCTGCTGGGCGAGGCGATCGACACCGCCAACCATTTCGATGAAGTTCGGGAAGTCGATCTCGATCAGGGTTTCGCCGTTGACGACGAGGCGGTAATACGCGAGCGACATCGTGCCGGTCTGGTCGGCGTTGTCGCCGGCCTTGGCCTTGCCGGGGTCGATTTCCTTGTAGCGGCCGCGCACGTACACCTCGACCGCGTCGACCGCTTCGGTGTCGTCGCGCTGATAGGAGCCGGCGAAGCGTACGGTGACGCCGTCGACCTTCGACGTGCCCCACGTCTTGAACATCTCCTTCATGAAGCCGCCCATCGTGAGGCCCAGCTCGAGCTTCTCCATGCCGAGATCGATGTCGACCTCGCCATTCATGCCGCCGCCGCGATATGCCTCCATCTTGCGCGTGAGCTTCGGCAACTGGATTTCCGGCACCTCGCCGACGTACGAGACACCGTCCTCGAACACGATGAAATTCTTGAGTTTGGATGGCAGAGCCATTGCGTTTTCCTATGGTGAGTGGCGAGCCGTCAGACGGCGATGCTTTCCGCGAACTTGAGCAGGTAGCGGTCCGTGATGCGCTGGCGGAACGTCAGGTCTTCGAGCGGAGGCGTCGGGCAGAAGTCATAGTCGATGAAGCCATTACCGGCCTTCAACGAATCCTTGTCGTTCGCGCCCGGATCGAACCAGCACTCGCCGTCGATGACGTAGCCGGCGTTTTTCCACATCCGGAACTTCGCGTTCACGCCATCGACGACGTCGCGAATCAGCGTCCGGCTCATCGGCTGGTCGACCGCCCACATGTGGGCCTCGGCCATCGTGTCGGCGATCACCTGCGCGCTGCGCACATAGTTCTCGAACGCCCACAGCTTGTCCTCGGAGCAGGTCCTCGATCCCCACAGACGGTAACCATTCGCGTTCACCAGCGTGGTGACCTCGTGGCTGTTCAGGTAGCCGGCGTCGGTGTTCGGGTCTTGCAGGTCCCAGAACACGTCGCGGCTGATGCCGGTGACACCGTTCACGACGACGTTGGAGATCGTCTTGTGCCAGCCCGTTTCCTCGTCGATCTTTGCGCGCATGCCGAGCGCGCGCGCCGTCGCCCAGGTGATGTCCTCGGCGCTGGTCGTGGTGTTCCAGTTCACAAAGTCCGGCCAGATCGTCATCAGCTCGCGCTGGCCGAAATTCGCGCGGTAGGCGACGGCCTCTTCCTTCGTTTGAGCACCGAAAGCGTTGACGTATGCGAAGCCGCACAGCTTCTGCGCAATCGTCGCCAGCTCGGTCGCGACCGGCAAAGTGTCGAGACCAGGACAGCCGAGCACGCGCGGCTTGACGCCGAGCCGGGTATTCGCAGCGAGCAGCGCCTTCAAGCCGGTGTACTGGCCGTCCGCGGTCGTCGTGCCGATCACGTTGCTGGTCGTTGCATCCGCGTCCTTGCCGGTCGGCACGCGCACGGCGACGATCAGCGGCGAGGTCTGCGCCGCGATCGCGTCGAGCGAACGCGCGAGCGTGCCCTTCGTGCCGGCGCGGCCGATTGCGGAGCGCACGTCCGTGATGAGGACGGGACGGTTTTCGGGGAAGGTAGCAGCGTCGGCATCGTCGCCGGTGCTGACCAAGCCGATCACGGCCGTGCTGACCGTGCGGATGGGGCGCGTACCGTCATTGATTTCAATGACGCGTACGCCGTGGTGGTAATCAGAAGGCAAGCTTTTCTCCCGGAAGTGAGCCTTCCGAAAGATTGCCTTCCGCGCGCGCGGAGATCACGCGCGGGAGGTTGTACAGCGGCAGGGCACAACCGAAGCCGCTGCATGGTGTCGCTACGCAGCGACGGGCAACGCGTCCAGCTCGGCCAGGCGCGCGGTCGCGACCTGGTGACAGGTCGGCTCGAGCTCGCAACCGATCCAGTGCAAACCGGCCTCCTTCGCTGCGGCGAGGAACGTGCCGGACCCCGCGAACGGATCGAGCACAACGCCGCCGGCCGGCGCCAGGCGCACGACGTCGCGCGCGAGCTGCGCCGGCTTCTCGGTCATGTGGCGCTTCGGATGCGCGAGGCGCTCGGAGAACACGCCAGGCAGATACACGTCGGCTCGGCGCACGGCGCCCTTCGTGGCCCAGACCAGGAACTCGGACTGCTGCGCGAAGCCGCCGGCGCGCGGGCGTGTGCGGCCGCCGGTCTTGTCCCATACGGCGACGCCGCGCCAGGTGAAGCCGGCGGCCTGGATCGCATCGGTGAGGCTCGGCAACTGGCGCCAGTCGACGAAGCAGGCCAGGTGCGCTTCGTTGCGGCAGAGGCGATACGCTTCCGCGAGCCACGTCATGCACCAGAACGTCCACGATCGCTGATCCTTGTTGTCGTGCTGGAATTCGGGGTAGAGGTCCTGCGATTGACTGACCAGGTACTTCTTCGACGGAGACTGGCTGCGCGAAGCGCTCGTCGTGCCGCCGGACGAGTAGGGCGGGTCGGTGAAGACCAGGTCGACGCACGCATCGGGCAGCGCGCGCATGACGCTCAGGGCGTCGGCCTGGTGCACGCGGTTGATCAGATCAGCGGAGATGGTGTGTTGCATGGGGCGATTCCCTCGTATCGGAGGCTCGGTGGCCTGCGGGTAAGGGGCTCGCGGCCCTCAGAATATTCAATGCGCCGCAACGCGGGCATTTGATGTTGAGCCGGATGTATTCGCCGGCGCCAAGTTTGCGGTTACAGCTTCCGCATCGGATGTCCTGCATGGGGTGATTCCTGCTTGTGCTAGGATGCCGGCGCCTCTCGAGAGGTGTCGCGGCCC
>NZ_JBYQCG010000151.1:8776-11158 GCF_057837105.1 Burkholderia sp. APQ4-4ca
CGCTCAGGGCGTCGGCCTGGTGCACGCGGTTGATCAGATCAGCGGAGATGGTGTGTTGCATGGGGCGATTCCCTCGTATCGGAGGCTCGGTGGCCTGCGGGTAAGGGGCTCGCGGCCCTCAGAATATTCAATGCGCCGCAACGCGGGCATTTGATGTTGAGCCGGATGTATTCGCCGGCGCCAAGTTTGCGGTTACAGCTTCCGCATCGGATGTCCTGCATGGGGTGATTCCTGCTTGTGCTAGGATGCCGGCGCCTCTCGAGAGGTGTCGCGGCCCTGGCCAATCCTGCAGGTATGCTCTGCTGGTGCGGGGCGTGCACGATGTTCCCGCATCGCGCACGTCGCCGCGTCCTTTCCTTTCTATGTCGCCGATACGTTACTCAGGCGACGATCTCGCCGCCGGCCAGCATGTAGCGGTCGAGCGCGTTGTACATCATCGGTCGATCGGCCGCCGGTTTCTCGTCTTCCGGCTTCGCTTCGATCAGGCGACGGTGAATGTACGGCACCGCACCCTCGTTCTCTTCCGGTACACCTTCGACGGAAATGGTCGACGAGAGCTGCAGCGGTTGCTTGCCCGCCTTGTACGTTTCCTCCGACACGTAGCTGTTGATCGATGCAACCGTGGTCCTGCTCAACACGTCGAGCGTGACGTTGCCGATAACGTGGTAGCCGGCCGTCGCGCCGGTCAATGCGAGAACTACGTTTTTCTTGATTGCCATTTCGAACTCCTGGTGGTGTGTGTCAATTCAGTGGTACGGGGGATTGCGGCCATACGACGTCCAGCGGGAATCCAGTCTGTTGCGGAACGTCTCTCAGCTCGGCGCGGTAGCGTCGAAGGGCTGCTTCCAGCTCGGCCTGTCCGGAGTCGGCCGCCCGTTCGACGAGCGGATCGACCTGGGCGAGCAGCTCGTCGCGCCGGCGCCGCACACTCGCGGCCGCTTCGGTCAGCTCGAACTCTTCCTGGAACTCGGGCCACCAGCGCAGCAGATCCGCTGGCGTCGGTGGCGAAATGTCGGTCGGCGTCCAGATCGGCACCCATGCGGTTTTGG
Organism: Burkholderia sp. APQ4-4ca; assembly: GCF_057837105.1. NCBI lineage: Bacteria > Pseudomonadati > Pseudomonadota > Betaproteobacteria > Burkholderiales > Burkholderiaceae > Burkholderia > Burkholderia sp. APQ4-4ca. Next base: position 9,826 of record NZ_JBYQCG010000151.1, read on the forward strand.
TCTGCTCGAGCGATTTCTCGTCGACCGGGTGCGCAACCCAATAATCCTTGCAGCGGACGAGCTGCGGGAATTTCTTCGAGAGAATGAACGCCGCCTGCTCGACATGAAGCATGAAATTGTTCGTCATTGGTTCCTCAGTACTACGCCATAGACCGTGATCGCGTTTGCCGTTCCGTTGCCCGGGCCGCTCAATCCGCAAACGACCCACGGAGCCGGCAACGCGCCATTGAGGCGATCCACGGTGCCGAAGTTGTTCACGCCGGAGTCCCACTGCACACGTGCGCCCGCACTGGCTCGCGCGTTGATGTTCCCCCAGATATCGTCAATTTCCGCGCTCAGGAATCGTCCGCGCCACGTCAGATTCAGGTTCCCGTCTGTTTGCAGGATTTGCGCGCCACGGAGATAGAGCGTTCCCCAATCGTCCACTGAAAGCGTCGTGGCGTTGTAGGCGTTATTGATGAATTCGAAGCCGCCTCCGTCACGCGCACGCAAGTACGTCCACGAGTCGTAACCGGGCCGGTTATTGCGCAAGCCGAAATCGGCTTGCCAACCGTCGCGGTTGAGAGTTGGACGGTTATAGAAGCGCGATTGCGCCGTAACATGGATGTCGGTGTTGAAAACGACTCGGTTGTCTGAGTTGTAGACAAGGATGGCATTCGCCTGCCACGCTCCGTCCGCTTTCATCGTCGCCCATGCGGAGTAGCCGCCGTTCATCGTTCCGTGGAACCATGCCTGCGCCGTGCCGTCTGCGCGCGCGAGCACAAAGCCGCGTGCGTCCGTGTTGTTGGGCTGCTTGACACGGATGTCGCCGGTCGCCGTGTCACCGGCCTTGTTGAACTTCGTGTTCGGGTCGAAATTGCCGGTGTCGAACGGAACCGCACCAGCCGCCCACGTCGGGCGCTTCGCGAATGAAACGACCTGCGTTCCACGGGCAACGTCCAACACCTTAGTTTGCGTGGTACCGTCATCGGCCCATGCGGTTACTGCAAAGTCGTCGGTGTCGGTTTTGCCGATCGCGAATCGCGTCTTGGCGCCGTTCTTGAAATAGATCGTCGCCCAGGACGCCCCACCATCGACAGCGTATCCGCGTCCGCGTACGAGCCCTTCCGCGTTGAGAATCGAGCCATCGTCAACTGCGCCGCCGATCAACACGCGCCCGCCGCTCGGCATCAAACTCATGTTCCCGACAGAGGAACCCGGCCCGCGCGAAATCAGCACTGCATTCTGAGCCGAGGAGTACGCGTCATTCACCGTGCGGATGCCGAACGACCCGACTGAGTCGTGTATGATTTCCCACTGCTTTTGATCGGCCGGGCCACCTTCGCGTCGAAGC
>NZ_JBYQCG010000151.1:11178-12612 GCF_057837105.1 Burkholderia sp. APQ4-4ca
TCTTGAAATAGATCGTCGCCCAGGACGCCCCACCATCGACAGCGTATCCGCGTCCGCGTACGAGCCCTTCCGCGTTGAGAATCGAGCCATCGTCAACTGCGCCGCCGATCAACACGCGCCCGCCGCTCGGCATCAAACTCATGTTCCCGACAGAGGAACCCGGCCCGCGCGAAATCAGCACTGCATTCTGAGCCGAGGAGTACGCGTCATTCACCGTGCGGATGCCGAACGACCCGACTGAGTCGTGTATGATTTCCCACTGCTTTTGATCGGCCGGGCCACCTTCGCGTCGAAGCATGATGGACGTTTGATCCGTACCCCCACCATTCGATGCGACAAGCGCACCGACACCGCTGGCCGCTTTAATCGGGCCTTTCGCCTGTACGACGGCACTGCTACTGTCCTCGCTCGTTGCGCCAACAACGAATTTCCCTGACGGCGTGACGCGCGCACGCTCAGTACCGCCTGCGCTAAACGTCAGCGCGCCCCCACCTGCCGTCGTGCTGCCGTAGAACGCGATGTTCGGTCCGTTGCTTCCTTTGTTGATGCCGATCAGACCGGAGTCGCCAGCACCCTGCCCGTTGATGAAGTAGTTGGCCGCGCGCATGCTGCCCGCGACCTGCGCCACATTCACGCCATCGTCGGTCGTTCCGCCGATCGTCATCCGCCCGCCGGGATAGAGCCTCGCGATCTCTGCGTTGCCCGCGATCAATTGAAGCGCACCGTTCGTGTTTTCACTGCCGATCGACAAACTGCCATTCGAGCGGAAATATCCCCATCCCGCATCGCTGTTCGACCACGTAACAACCGGACCAGTGCCGAACCAATGCACCCCTCGCGTCGCTGCGTTCCCACCGATTTGCAACAGGCTTTGACCGTCATCGCTTGGCGAACCGATGAGCACGCGATTGGCCGCCCCACCGGACAGAAACCGCATGGTTTCACGCGCGTTGTTCGCGACGGCAAACACGCCATCAGCAATGTGGAAAAAACCCGTGTCCGGTGCACCGTCGTTCACGAACGAATAGCCAGGCCGCGTCACGGTGCCTTCGGCAGCCAGAATCTGACCGGACATGGTGATGCCCGTCGTCTGCGCCGGGTTCGGCAGGTTGCCCGTGTTCCATACTTCGTTGCCGACGACGGTCAGGTTCTTTTTCGCGAAATCGAATGCGAACATCGCGCCCGTGGACGGGAGGTAGAACCCGGCAGCATTGCCGGTCCCGAAGAAGTATCCGCCGCTCGGGCCGAGCAGCATGCGGGCCTCATTCGCGCCGTTGCTGACGTTCAGCATGCCCTTGACGGCCAGTTGTCCACCGACGTACGTTCCGGCCCCCGTGTCGTCCAGCATGACGGCCCCCGTCTTCATGTTGACGGTTACCGGTCGATAGCTGTTCCATGACGCCGCAATGCCGCTGGAATCGGTCAGCAGCAGAT
>NZ_JBYQCG010000152.1:0-5997 GCF_057837105.1 Burkholderia sp. APQ4-4ca
AGCGGGGTAGTCATGCATGTCTCCAGTGTTTGTTATGGGCGAGCCGTCGCCGTCAGCGGTCTTCCGGGATGACCGTGCCCTTGATCTGGGCGGATTTGCCGCGAAACATCGCGACCGTGTCGCCTGTCTGGTTCGTGACGCGGATGTCGTAGATGCCGTGGCGACCGGCACGCGCCTGTTCGATCGCCTCGGCCGTCAGCATGTCGCCGCCGTGCACGGGGCGCAGGAATTCGATCGAGCAGCCGGCCGCGACCGCATTCACGTTGTACGAATTGCATGCGAACGCGAACGTCGAATCGGCGAGCGTGAAGATGATCCCGCCGTGACAGGTCTGGTGCCCGTTCAGGAATTCGGGCCGCACGCGCATCTGCAGGCGGGCATAGCCGGCGCGGACTTCGGCGATTTCCATGCCGAATGCGCGGCTGCAGGCATCGGCGTCGTACATGGCTTGCGCGGTGGCGCGGGCGAGCGAGTCGGGGTCGAGCGTGGCGGTGGCGTTCGTCATGTCAACGCCCCTCGAAGCGCGGCGCGCGCTTTTCGATGAAGGCCTGTACACCTTCCGCATAGTCGTGCGACTGGCCGAGCTTGCGTTGCAGGTCGCGTTCCACGTCGAGCTGCTGATCGAGCGTGTTCGTGACGCTGTTTCGCATCGACTGCTTGATCGACGCGATCGCGAGCGTCGGCTGCTGCGCGAGCTGGGCGGCGAGCTGGCGGGCCGTCGCAAGGAGCGCGTCGTCGTCGACCGCTCGCCAGATCAGTCCCCACTGTTCGGCCTGCTCGGCGCCGAGCTTGTCGCCGGTCAGCGCGAGCCCCAGCGCGCGCGCCATGCCGATGCGTTGCGGCAGGAACCACGTGCCGCCTGAATCGGGTACCAGCCCGATCTTCACGAAGGCCTGGATGAAACTGCTCGAGCGGGCGGCGAACACGAGATCGCACGCGAGTGCGAGATTCGCGCCGGCGCCGGCCGCCGTGCCGTTGACGGCGGCGATCACCGGAATCGGCAGACGCTGCAGGCGGCGGATCAGCGGATTGAAATGCTCGTCGATCAGTGTGCCGAGGTCGGTGGACGCGCCCGGTGTGAAATCGAGGTCGGCCAGATCCTGGCCCGCGCAGAAGCCGCGCCCCGCACCCGTCAGAATCAGCGCGCGTGCACCGGCCGCCTCGACTTCATCGAGCGCAGACTGCAGTTCGCGATGCATCGCCCGCGTGAAGCTGTTCAGCTTGTCGGGGCGGTTGAGCGTGATCGTGGCCACGCGCGCGGCCTGATCGATATCCAGCTGGATCGCCTGATAGGACATGCAGTATCTCCGTCATGACTTCGTTATAGGCGCGCGGCGTGTCGGTTACACGCGTTCGATCGCGAGTGCGATGCCCTGGCCGACGCCGATACACATCGTACAGAGCGCGAAGCGGCCGCCGATACGCTCGAGTTGATGGAGCGCCGTGGTGACGAGCCGCGCGCCCGATGCGCCGAGCGGGTGGCCGAGCGCGATCGCACCGCCGTTCGGGTTCACGCGCGGATCGTCGTCGGCGACGCCGAGCATGCGCAGCACGGCGAGACCTTGCGATGCGAACGCTTCGTTCAGTTCGATCACGTCGAACTGGTCGATCGTCATGCCAAGCTGGGCCAACAGTTTCTGCGTGGCCGGCGCAGGACCGATGCCCATCACGCGTGGCTCGACGCCGGCGGTTGCCATGCCGACGACACGCGCGCGGCGGCGCAGGCCATACTGGTCGGCTGCCTGCGCATTCGCGAGCAGCAGCGCGCAGGCGCCGTCGTTCACGCCCGACGCGTTGCCGGCCGTCACGGAGCCGTCCGGGCGCACGACACCCTTCAGCTTCGCAAGCGCCTCGAGCGACGTTTCGCGCGGGTGTTCGTCGCGCGACACGACGATCGCATCGCCTTTCTTCTGCGCAATCGTGACCGCGACGATTTCTTCAGCCAGCGTGCCCTCTTGCTGCGCCCGCGCGGCTTTCTGCTGGCTGCGCAGCGCGAACAAATCCTGATCCGCGCGGCTGATGTGGTAGTCGACCGCGACGTTCTCGGCGGTTTCCGGCATCGAATCGACGCCGTACAGCTGCTTCATCATCGGATTGACGAAACGCCAGCCGATCGTCGTATCGAAGATGTCGGCCTGGCGCGCGAACGCGCTCGCGGCCTTGCCCATCACGAACGGCGCGCGCGTCATGCTCTCGACGCCGCCTGCGATCATCAGGCGCGCTTCACCCGCCTTGATCGCGCGCGCGGCCGTGCCGACCGCGTCCATCCCGGAGCCGCACAACCGGTTCAGCGTCGTGCCCGGCACCGCGATGGGCAGGCCCGCCAGGAGCGCCGACATGCGCGCGACGTTGCGGTTGTCCTCGCCGGCCTGGTTCGCGCAGCCGTAGATCACGTCGTCGATCGCCGCCCAGTCGACGTTACGGTTGCGCTCGATCAGCCCCTTGAGCGGCACCGCGCCAAGGTCGTCGGCGCGGACATCTTTCAGGGCGCCGCCGTAGCGGCCGATGGGGGTACGAATCGCGTCGCAGATGTAGGCGTCTGTCATGAGCGTATCGGTGAGTGACGAACCCGCCGGGTGGCGGATTCGTTCATGGTAGAGAACATGGCGGCGTTTGCACGTCGGCCAATCGGGTTATGCCGTCTGGCCGGCTTCCGCAGGTGCCGCCTTCGGGGCAACATGGACGCGACTTTGCACCACGCGGAACCGGCTGGCGACGAATGCCGGGTCGGCCAGCGCGGCGTTGGCTGCCGGGTTCGCGCCCGTGCCGTGGAAGTCGGAGAACGCGGCCGACTGGTTGACGAATACGCCGCTCGTCAGGTTGATCGACAGCGCGACGCCGCCACGCACCGCCGCGTCGTGCGCGGTATCGATGATCGCGTCGTCGGTGCTGTAGACGGAGAGGGTCAGCGCGCCATGCTCTGCGGCGATTTCACCGGCCAGATCGAGGGATTGTGCGGTCGAGTCGGTCGCGATCACGAACGAAATCGGGCCGAACCACTCCTGCGTGAATTTCTCGCGGTCGGCCACGTCGAGCTGCAGTACGAGCGGCGTGCGCACGCGCGCGTCGGGGAAGGCGGGATGCTGGAGCGTCACGCTGTCGGCGAGCACGCGACCGAGCTTGCGCGCGTCGTCGATGCGTGCGGTCACGCCGTCGTTCTGGATCGCGCCGATCAATTCGACCGAGCGTGCCGGGTCACCGGTGAGCTTTTGCACGGCAATCGCGATCGCTTGCGCGACTTCGTCGAAGCTTGCATGGCCGTCGGCCGTCCGGATACCGTCGCGCGGCACGTAGATGTTCTGCGGCGCCGTGCACATCTGGCCGGAGTACAGCGCCAGCGAGAACGCGATGTTCTTGGCGGCGGCCTTCAGGTCGTCGGTCGAGTCGATCACGATCTGGTTGACGCCGGCTTTCTCGGTGTACACCTGCGCCTGGTGGGCATGGCGTTCGAGCCACGTGCCGTTCTGCGTGCTGCCGGTGAAATCGATCAGCTTGATCTCGGGGCGCAGCGCGAGATCCTGGACGAGCGCGCCGTCGTTCGGTTCGGTCGCGAGGAGGGTGACCACGTTCGGATCGAACCCGGCTTCGCGCAGCACCTCGCGGGCGATCCGCACCGTGATCGCGAGCGGCAGGATGGCGCCCGGGTGCGGTTTGACGATCACGGTATTACCGGTCGCCAGATCGGCGAACAGGCCGGGGTAGCCGTTCCAGGTCGGGAACGTGCAGCAGCCGAGCACGAGGCCCGTGCCGCGCGGCACGATCGTGTAGCGCTTGTGCATCGCGAGAGGCGGGTTCTTGCCTTGCGGCTTTTCCCAGTGCGCATCGGCCGGGATACGGTGCAGTTCGTTCCACGCATAGGCGACCGCCTCGAGGGCGCGGTCCTGCGCGTGCGGGCCGCCGGCCTGGAACGCCATCATGAAGGCTTGCCCGGTCGTGTGCATCACGCTGTAGGCGATTTCGAAGCTTGCACGATTCAGGCGCGCAAGGATTTCGAGGCTGACGCCGACCCACGCGCTGGGGCCGGCTTCGCGCCATGTGCGTTGTGCGGCGCGTGAGGCAGCGATCAGGGCGTCGGGCGTCGATTTCGGATACCGGATGCCCAGTGCGATGCCGTACGGCGAGCGCTCGGTGCCGACCGTTTCGTCGGACGCCGGCTGGTCGAGCACGAAGGTCTTGTCGAGGTGCGACTTGAACGCGGCCTCGCCGTCCGCGCTTGCGCTTTCCCCGTACACTTTGGGGCTCGGCATTTCGGCGAACGGGCTCCAGTACCCGCGGCTCTCGATGGCGGCGAGTGCGTGTTTCAGCGTGTCTTCGTGCTTCGTGAACAGGGCATGGGTCATGGCGGCGGCTTGATGAACGTTGAGAGGGATCGGATCAATTAATTAACCGACCGGTTGGTCGGAGAATGGTAGCATCAAACTATTCGCATGTGCGAGGCGTTTCTCATTTCATTGATCGAGGAGAAATAGATGGCTTACGAGAACATCCTGGTGGAGACCCGGGGGCGTGTCGGTCTGGTGACGCTGAACCGTCCGAAGGCGCTGAATGCGCTGAACGATGCGCTGATGGATGAGCTGGGCGCTGCGCTGAAGGCGTTCGACGCGGACGACGATATCGGCGCAATCGTCGTGACCGGCAGCGAGAAGGCGTTCGCAGCCGGCGCGGACATCGGCATGATGGCGACCTACTCCTATATGGATGCTTATCGGGGCGACTACATCACGCGTAACTGGGAGACGGTCCGCGAGATTCGCAAACCGATCATTGCCGCGGTTTCGGGCTTTGCGTTGGGCGGTGGCTGCGAACTCGCGATGATGTGCGACATCATCTTCGCGGCGGACACGGCCAAATTCGGCCAGCCGGAAATCAAGTTGGGCGTCATGCCGGGGGCCGGCGGCACGCAACGTCTGCCGCGTGCGGTATCGAAGGCGAAGGCAATGGACATGTGTCTGACCGCGCGCTTCATGGATGCCGTCGAGGCCGAACGTGCCGGGCTCGTATCGCGCGTGTTGCCGGCCGACAAACTGCTCGACGAAGCGATTGCCGCGGCGACGACGATCACCGAGTTTTCGCTGCCGGCGGTCATGATGGTCAAGGAGTCGGTGAACCGTGCGTACGAGACGACGCTGGCTGAAGGCGTCCACTTCGAGCGCCGGTTGTTCCATTCGTTGTTCGCAACCGAAGACCAGAAGGAAGGGATGGCGGCGTTCGTCGAGAAGCGGAAGCCGGTGTTCAAGCATCGCTGATCGGCCGGCGCCTCGGTGGGTATCCGGTACTGATCTGTATCCGTCGCCGGCGCGATTGCTTCGCCCGATGCGTCAAAGCCCTCGTGCGCGTGAGCGCACGGGGGCTTTTTCAAACTTTCTTCACAAAGGGCTTGCGCGGATGGGGGCGGGTGCTTAGAATCACGCCTCTTTCGCGCTAACGGAAACACGGCGCGGGAGGAAGGGAAGCGGTGCTGTCGGGTTCGGGAAGTAGCGAACCTGGGCGGCGCAGGAAGTTGAGCCCCGCAGTCGCAACGAAGTCGTGTAGAAAGTTGTTGACGGGCTGCGAAACACGGTTCATAATCTCGCTTCTCTGCTGCTGAAAACGCAGCGCTGCTGAGGGGTTCAAGATTCCTCGCAGAAATGCTCTTTAAAAATTAACAGCCGATAAGTGTGGGCGCTTGATGGCAGCGAGCTGATCCTCGGATCAGATAGCGAAAGTATCAAGAGTCTCACACTAAAGTAAGTCAGGTTTATGAAGTGATTCATATTCCTGTCAGCTTTGAGTGAGCGACCGGTTCTTAACCGAACCGAAAACAGTAACAGGTTTGAACTGAAGAGTTTGATCCTGGCTCAGATTGAACGCTGGCGGCATGCCTTACACATGCAAGTCGAACGGCAGCACGGGTGCTTGCACCTGGTGGCGAGTGGCGAACGGGTGAGTAATACATCGGAACATGTCCTGTAGTGGGGGATAGCCCGGCGAAAGCCGGATTAATACCGCATACGATCC
>NZ_JBYQCG010000153.1:0-7782 GCF_057837105.1 Burkholderia sp. APQ4-4ca
TCCAGCGCGTCGGCCAGGCTCATGATCGCCACTTCGCCCAGCTCGCCCGTGTCGCCTTCCAGCGCCAGCTTGGCCGAACCCTTCACGATCGGCGTGTCGTCGCCCGGGAAGTCGTACTTCGACAGCAGTTCGCGAACTTCCATCTCGACCAGCTCGAGCAGTTCAGCGTCGTCCACCATGTCGCACTTGTTCAGGAACACGATGATGTACGGAACGCCAACCTGACGCGCCAGCAGGATGTGCTCACGCGTTTGCGGCATCGGGCCGTCTGCTGCCGAGCAAACCAGGATCGCGCCGTCCATCTGCGCCGCGCCCGTGATCATGTTCTTCACATAGTCGGCGTGGCCCGGGCAGTCGACGTGCGCGTAGTGGCGGTTAGCCGTTTCGTACTCGACGTGCGCCGTGTTGATCGTGATGCCGCGCGCCTTTTCTTCCGGTGCCGCGTCGATCTGGTCGTACGCCTTCGCTTCCCCGCCGAACTTCTTCGTCAGAACCGTCGTGATCGCTGCCGTCAGCGTCGTCTTGCCGTGGTCAACGTGACCAATCGTACCAACGTTCACGTGCGGCTTGGTCCGCTCAAATTTACCTTTTGCCATGATTCTCTTCTTTCAAAAAATAATCGATTGGTAGCTACAGATTTACTTCGACTTCGCGCTGATGATCGCTTCGGCCACGTTGCGCGGAGCTTCAGCGTAGTGCTTGAACTCCATCGTGTACGTTGCACGACCTTGCGTCAGCGAGCGCAGCGACGTCGAGTAGCCGAACATTTCCGACAGCGGCACTTCGGCGCGCACGATCTTGCCGCCGCCAACCATGTCTTCCATGCCCTGGACGATACCGCGACGGCCCGACAGGTCGCCCATCACGTTGCCCATGTAGTCTTCCGGCGTCTCGACTTCGACAGCCATCATCGGCTCGAGGACGACCGGGTTCGCCTTGCGCATCGCTTCCTTGAACGCCATCGAACCGGCCATGCGGAACGCGTTTTCGTTCGAGTCAACGTCGTGGTACGAACCGAACGTCAGGTGAACCTTCACGTCGACGACCGGGAAGCCAGCCAGCACGCCCGACTTCAGCGTGTCCTGGATACCCTTGTCAACCGCCGGGATGTATTCACGCGGAATCACACCACCCTTGATCTCGTCGAAGAACTCGTAGCCCTTGCCTTGTTCGTTCGGCTCAAGCGTGATGACCGCGTGACCGTACTGGCCGCGACCACCCGACTGCTTGACGAACTTGCCGTCGACATCCTTCGCCGTCGAACGGATCGTTTCGCGGTACGCAACCTGCGGCTTGCCGACGGTCGCTTCCACGCCGAATTCACGCTTCATCCGGTCGACCAGAATTTCGAGGTGGAGCTCGCCCATGCCCGAAATGATGGTCTGGCCCGACTCTTCGTCAGTCTGCACGCGGAACGACGGGTCTTCCTGAGCCAGACGGTTCAGTGCGAGGCCCATCTTTTCCTGGTCAGCCTTGGTCTTCGGCTCGACTGCCTGCGAAATCACCGGCTCCGGGAACACCATGCGTTCGAGAACGATCGGGTTCGCCGGGTCGCACAGCGTGTCACCCGTGGTCGCTTCCTTCAGGCCGACCGCTGCGGCGATGTCGCCTGCGCGGACTTCCTTGATTTCTTCACGCTGGTTCGCGTGCATCTGCAGAATCCGGCCGAGGCGTTCCTTCTTGCCCTTGGTCGAGTTCAGCAGCGTGTCGCCCGAGTTGACGACGCCCGAGTACACACGGAAGAAGATCAGCTGGCCGACGAACGGGTCGGTCATGATCTTGAACGCGAGCGACGAGAACTTCTCTTCGTCCGACGCCTTGCGCTCGGCTTCTTCGCCGTTTTCGAGTTCGCCCTTGACCGGCGGGATGTCGACCGGCGACGGCAGGAAGTCGATCACGGCGTCGAGCATACGCTGCACGCCCTTGTTCTTGAACGCGGTACCGCACAGCATCGGCTGGATTTCGCACGCGATCGTACGATCACGCAGCGCCTTGACGATGTCGGCTTCCGGCAGATCGCCTTCTTCCAGGTACTTGTTCATCAGGTCTTCGCTGGCTTCGGCAGCCACTTCGACCATCTTTTCGCGCCATTCCTTGCAGGTCTCCGCGAGCTCGGCCGGGATGTCGACGTAGTCGAACTTCGTGCCTTGCGACGCTTCGTCCCAAATGATCGCCTTCATCTTGATCAGGTCGACCACGCCCTTGAAGTTTTCTTCCGAGCCGATCGGCACCACGACCGGAACCGGGTTCGCCTTCAGGCGCAGACGGAGCTGGTCGTAGACCTTGAAGAAGTTCGCGCCAGTACGGTCCATCTTGTTGACGAACGCGAGACGCGGCACCTTGTACTTGTTCGCCTGGCGCCACACCGTTTCCGACTGCGGCTGCACGCCGCCCACTGCGCAGTACACCATGCACGCGCCGTCGAGCACGCGCATCGAACGCTCCACTTCGATCGTGAAGTCGACGTGGCCCGGGGTGTCGATGATGTTGATGCGGTGTTCCGGATAGTTGCCGCCCATGCCCTTCCAGAAGGCCGTGGTAGCAGCGGACGTGATCGTGATGCCACGTTCCTGTTCCTGCTCCATCCAGTCCATCGTGGCTGCGCCGTCGTGGACTTCACCGATCTTGTGGTTCACACCGGTGTAAAACAGAATGCGCTCGGTCGTCGTCGTCTTGCCGGCGTCGATGTGAGCGCTAATACCGATATTGCGGTAGCGCTCGATAGGAGTCTTGCGAGCCACTTTGATCCTCTACTGGGATGACGTGATGCAGCCCTGCCGCATCACGCCTCAACACAAACGGGCGAGGCGCCTGAAAAGCGCACCCGCCCGGAATTTATTTCCGCAAACAGCCCAGCCAGGCGCTTAGAAACGGAAATGCGAGAACGCGCGGTTGGCTTCTGCCATGCGGTGAACTTCGTCGCGCTTCTTCATCGCGCCGCCACGGCCTTCGGCCGCTTCGGAGAGTTCACCTGCCAGGCGCAGGGCCATCGACTTCTCGCTGCGCTTCTTCGCAGCCTCACGCAGCCAGCGCATCGCCAATGCCATACGACGCGACGGGCGCACTTCGACCGGAACTTGATAGTTGGCACCACCAACGCGACGGCTCTTCACTTCGACCACCGGCTTCACGTTGTTGAGCGCAACCGTGAACACTTCCAGCGGGTCCTTGCCACCCTTGGTCTGGATTTGTTCGAATGCGCCATAAACGATGCGCTCTGCGACCGACTTCTTGCCGGACAGCATCAGCATGTTCATGAACTTGGCAACATCAACGTTACCGAACTTCGGATCCGGCAACACTTCCCGCTTGGGGACTTCGCGACGACGCGGCATGATTCTTCCTTTACTTGTTCAGTTGGAGCTGAATTCAGCTCCGCGGCCACCAACAAACCCGATCACATCTTCACGACTAACCAGCTTGGCCGGGTGACCACTTACTCGACAGCACCGGCAATCCGGCACTCCCGCCTTGACCGCCCTGCGGCGATCCCTGATCAAAAACTGCTTACTTGGCAGCCTTTGCACGCTTCGCGCCGTACTTCGAACGCGCTTGCTTACGGTCCTTGACGCCCTGGGTATCCAGCGAGCCGCGAACCATGTGGTAACGCACACCCGGCAAGTCCTTCACACGGCCGCCGCGGATCAGCACAACCGAGTGTTCCTGCAGGTTGTGGCCTTCACCGCCGATGTACGAAATCACTTCGAAGCCGTTCGTCAGACGAACCTTGGCGACCTTACGGAGTGCCGAGTTCGGCTTCTTCGGCGTCGTCGTGTACACACGGGTGCACACGCCGCGACGCTGGGGGCAGTCCTGCAGGGCCGGGCTCTTGCTCTTCGTCGTTTCCGACTGACGGCCTTTGCGAACCAGTTGGTTGATGGTTGGCATTGTTTATTCCTGAAATTGAACAAAATCTGCACGCCGATTTCGGGCAAAGCGAGAATCGACGCACAGTTGACTTCCGAACCGGCGAATCGGGTGCGAACTGTCGAACGCGACTCGGCCCACCGAATACCGGAACCCAGCATGATATTCCGGAAATACCAACTAAGTCAACGGCTTGCGTGATTTTCCGACCAACCGGGTGGTTTACAGCAGGGGTCGGAACGCTGTGTCAGGCCGATTCGACGACGTCGATGATCTCGTCGCCGAAGCGCTCGAGCTTGCGCACGCCCATGCCGGGGATGTGGCGCAGGTCGTCGATCGTCTCCGGCGCGTTGCGCGCGATTTCGGCGAGCGTCGCGTCGTGGAAGATCACATAAGCCGGCACGCCGTCCGTCTTCGCGGTTTCCGCACGCCACGCGCGCAGCGCATCCCACCGTGCGCGCTCGCGGGCGCCCATGCCGGCCGTCGGGTCGACACGCGTGCCGCTGCGGCTCGACGACTGGCGCGTGCGCTGCGGCTTCACGTAGCGGCGCAGCGTGACCTTTTCCTCGTTCTTCAGCACCGGCTTCGCGGCCTCGGTGAGCACCAGCGCGCCGAATCCGCCATGATCGACGGCCAGGTAGCCGTACGCGACCAGCTGCCGGAAAATCGCGCGCCACTCGGGCTCGGACAGCGCCGCGCCGATACCGAACGTGCTCAACTGGTCATGGCCGCGCTGCAGCACCTTCTCGGTGCGGCCGCCGCGCAGGATCTCGATCAGATGGCTCGCGCCGAAGTTGAAGCCGCTCGCGCGCTGCGCGCGGAACACGCACGACAGCGCCATCTGCGCCTCACGCGTCGCGTCCCATGAATCGGGCGGCTCGAGGCACGTGTCGCAGTTGCCGCACGGCTGGCTCGCCTCGCCGAAGTAGTTCAGCAGCCGCACGCGGCGGCACGAGATCGTCTCGCACAGCCCGAGCAGCGCGTCGAGCTTCGACGTCTGCACGCGTTTGTGCGCGTCGTCCGCGTCCGACTCGTCGATCATCTTGCGCTGCTGGACGACGTCGCCGAGGCCATACGCCATCCACGCGTTCGCCGGCATCCCGTCGCGGCCCGCCCGGCCGGTTTCCTGGTAGTAGCCTTCGACGCTCTTCGGCAAATCGAGGTGCGCGACGAAGCGCACGTCGGGCTTGTCGATGCCCATGCCGAACGCGATCGTCGCGCACATCACGATGCCTTCCTCGCGTTGGAACATTTCCTGGTGCTTCTGCCGCACCTCGAACTCCATGCCCGCGTGATACGGCAACGCGCGCACGCCCTGCGCCTTCAGCCATTCGGCCGTTTCCTCGACCTTGCGGCGCGACAGGCAATAGACGACGCCGGCATCCGTCGTGCCGTCTGCATTCGTGTGCTCGGCGCGGATGAAGTCGAGCAGTTGCGCGCGCGCGTTGTCCTTTTCGACGATCCGGTAGCGGATGTTCGGGCGGTCGAAGCTCGACACGAACACGCGCGCGTCGTCGAGCGCGAGACGATGGATGATCTCGTCGCGCGTGATCGCATCGGCGGTGGCGGTCAGCGCGATGCGCGGCACCGACGGGAAGCGCTCGTGCAGCACCGACAGCTGGATGTATTCCGGGCGGAAATCGTGCCCCCATTGCGACACGCAGTGCGCTTCGTCGATCGCGAACAGGCCGATCTTCGCGCGCTCGAGCAGGTCGAGGAAGCGCCCCGTCATCAAGCGCTCCGGCGCGACGTACAGCAGATCGATTTCGCCCTCGCGCAGCGCGCGCTCGGTGGCCGCCGCCTCGGCGCCCGACAGCGTCGAATTCAGGTAGGCCGCGCGCACGCCGACTTCGCTCAACGCGGCGACCTGGTCCTGCATCAGCGCGATCAGCGGCGACACCACGATGCCGGCGCCCTGGCCGGCCTCGCGGCGCAGCAGCGCGGGAATCTGGTAGCACAGCGACTTGCCGCCGCCGGTCGGCATCAGCACGAGGCAATCGCCGCCGCCGGCGACGTGCTCGACGATCTCGCCCTGCTGGCCGCGAAAGGCGGAGTAACCAAAGACTTCGTCGAGTATTTCGAGGGCGCGGGACATGAATGAGACCAGGGACGGCTAAACGATGACCGCAATTTTAACAACCCGCTCGCGCGACGCGTGGCGAATCGCACGATGCTGGCCATTCGGTCAGGGTTCGTTCGCGTGCATCACGGGCCTGTCGCGGTCATGCCGAAGGCGATCGCGGCGCATGCGCCGACGCGGCACAGGCACGTCATGCGCGTGAACGAAGGGTGAAAAAAAACCGCCCGGCAGAACCGGGCGGTTTCGGTGGCAGCGATGATAGCAAGGCAACGCGGCTTGCGCCGCGCCGCGCTTACTCGGCTGCCGGGTGTTGCGGCTCTTCCGCCGGCGCGCTCGGCGTGCCGAAGTCGAATGCCTCTTCCGCTGCGATCTGGTCGAAACGCTCGCGATCCGACGATTCCTTCGCCTTGCGCGCCTTGTGGAACGCGAGACCCGTACCGGCCGGAATCAGACGGCCGACGATCACGTTTTCCTTCAGGCCGCGCAGATCGTCGCGCTTGCCCATGATCGCCGCTTCGGTCAGCACGCGGGTCGTTTCCTGGAACGATGCCGCGGAGATGAACGAGTCGGTCGACAGCGACGCCTTCGTGATACCGAGCAGCACGTTGTCGTACGAAGCCGGACGCTTGCCCTCGGCGATCATGCGATCGTTCTCGTCCAGCATGTCGGAACGCTCGACCTGTTCGCCCGGGATGAAGCGCGTATCGCCGTTGTCGGTGATCTGCACACGACGCAGCATCTGGCGAACGATCACCTCGATGTGCTTGTCGTTGATCTTCACGCCCTGCAGACGGTACACGTCCTGCACCTCGTCGACGATGTAGCGCGACAGCGCCTCGATACCCTGCAGACGCAGGATGTCGTGCGGATCGGCCGGACCGTCCACGATCATTTCGCCCTTGTTGACGACCTGGGCATCGTGAACCAGAACCTGCTTTTCCTTCGCGATCAGGAACTCGTGCTGGTTGCCCTCGAGGTCCGTGATGACGAGACGCTGCTTGCCCTTCGTGTCCTTGCCGAACGACGTCGTACCGGTGACTTCCGCGAGAATGCCGGCATCCTTCGGCGAACGCGCTTCGAACAGTTCCGCCACCCGCGGCAGACCGCCGGTAATGTCACGCGTCTTCTGCGCTTCCGTCGGGATACGTGCGAGCACTTCACCGACCTGCACCTGCTGGCCATCCTTCACGGTGATCAGCGCGCCGACCTGGAAGCCGATCTGCACCGCGTGTTCCGTGCCCGGAATCTTCACTTCCTCGCCGTTCGCGTCGAGCAGCTTCACCTGCGGACGCACGCTCTTCGAAGCCTGCGAACCGCGGCGCTTCACGTCGATCACGACCAGCGTCGACAGGCCGGTCACGTCGTCGATCTGCTTCGCGACGGTCACGCCTTCCTCGACGTTCTCGAACTTCACCGTACCACCGTACTCGGTGATGATCGGGCGCGTCAGCGGATCCCACGTGGCGAGCTGCGTGCCGGCCTTGATCGTCGCGCCGTCGAGCTGCAGCAGCGTCGCGCCGTACGGCACTTTGTGACGCTCGCGCTCGCGACCGAAGTCGTCGGTGATCATCGCTTCGCCCGAACGCGAAATGACGATCTGCTCGCCCTTCGCGTTCGTGACGTAGCGCATCGTCGCCGTGAAGCGGACGATACCGTTGCTCTTCGCTTCGACCGACGAGGCCACTGCCGCACGCGATGCCGCACCACCGATGTGGAACGTACGCATCGTCAGCTGCGTGCCCGGTTCGCCGATCGACTGCGCCGCGATCACGCCGACGGCTTCGCCGACGTTCACGAGCGAGCCGCGGCCGAGGTCGCGGCCGTAGCAGGCCGCG
>NZ_JBYQCG010000154.1:0-7927 GCF_057837105.1 Burkholderia sp. APQ4-4ca
AGGACGAGGGCTTCGATCTCGGAATTCGCTTCGGCGAGGTGCCGGATGCGCGCATCAACGCGCGGCTCCTGCTCGAAAACAGGCGCGTGGTGTGCGCGTCACCCGGCTATGTAGCGCGGCATGGCGAGCCTTCCGTGCCGCACGATCTCATACGGCACGCGTGCATCGTGTTGCGCGAGAACGAGTCGGCGTACGGCACGTGGCATTTTTCCCGCGGCAAGCGGGCGGAGACTGTCAAGGTGGATGGCGCATTGTCCAGCAACGACGGCGGCGTCGTGCTGCATTGGGCGCTCGAAGGGCGCGGGATTGTCGTGCGATCGCAGTGGGAGATCGCGGAGCACCTAGCGAGCGGCGAACTCGTTTCGTTGCTCGCGGACTGGGCATTGCCGGACGCCAATATCCATGCGATCTATCTGGAGCGCAACCAGCTTTCGGTCAAGCTCAGGACATTTGTTGACTTCCTGGGCGAGTATTTGCGCAGGCCGGCGAACCTTGCGTGACACGCTATCGTTGTGAGCAGCGAACCGGGCTCACACGTGACGAATCTGACTTTCGGGTGACCGCTTTCGAAGGTTGATGGGACATCCGAACGACGCTTGATGGCCGGATGCCGCGCCGCGCCGCTCGACGACACCTTCGTGCCCCCTTGCGACCACCCGGTTTTCTCCTGAGCCGTCATTCGTGTTAGCTCAATCCACCCTCTACCGTTCCGGTTTCTGCCATGGCTTATCGACTGCACATCGAACGTGATCCGTCCATCTCGCTGGATGAATGGCGGGCCGCTATCCTCGGGCAAGCCTCATTAAAAGAAGACGAGCGCCCGGTCACGTCGGTGAATCCAGTGACGGGCGAAAGGATTTCGATTCCGGGCAGACCTGGCGATGTCGCGGTCCTTGTCGATGGTGAATGGATCAAGACCTTTAGCTGGAATCGGGGCCGTGCAAGTTTCAACGCGCCTCTGAATCTATCCGCGGTCGATCCAACAATGGCGGCGGCTATGCAACTGGCCGTGGCGCTTTCTGCCGTCATCCGGGGCGATGAAGGCGAGGTCTACCCGCTTGCTGGCTGAGATCCGCCGGCCGCTGCTCTGCGACGGGCGACTTCCGACCCGAAGCGGACAGCGCACCTTCCCCGAAGCAGTCACGCACTGTGACGTTGTAGGTGGCGACTATTCAACGCCTCAAGAAATGAGCCGGGTATTGGTTGCATCTCGCCTTCAGGTCCTATCACACGAATCTGCGGATCGTTGACGGCAACTTGCAGCCCCGGCGGCAAGGCAAAGAATTTGATCAAATCGGGCCTGTCTACGCCCAATTGATAGAGCGAAATTCTGATGAATTGCCCGGGATTCTGCAAACCAAGTTCATCATTCAAATCTGTGAGCGACCAACCAGAGTCTGTTTCATGAGCGAGATCACGAGTCAGCAGTACACGACATGCGCTCTTGTATTCGGCGTGCACTACCGCACTTTGCCGCAGCGAAGGAAAGTCAGGTTGCAGATCCATGGCGACGCTTCCGACCACGTCCTTCTGATTGCGCAGGTGCATCAGCGTGCTGTTGACGGAATCGATGAACCTGATCGGAATCTCCTTCATATCGGGTTCGATGATGCGCAGTGTGTCTGTCGCCCCTCCATCGAGCATCGTTAGCATCCAGCCGATCTGCAGGGTCTCGCCCGCGCGGAATCGCTCGCCGTCGGCGACACGCTGCTCAAGGAAACGTAGCAGCCAACTGATGTCCTGATCGGGGATTGCACCGTTGGTGACCTGAATCTGGAATTCCGGATGGGCAAACCGCTTGCAATCGACGGTTCTATGAATAGAATCGGTCCGCTGCTGCGCAGCTTGTTTCGAGCCGGTCGATCGAAATAGCGAGCGAAAAAGCATAGTTCACATTCTTGGGTGGCAGGCGATTGTGGACCTATCCGTCATTTTGTGGGCGGGGCATATCATGAGAGGTAAAAGCCATGGATATGCCAATGAAGAAGAAAAGGCAAACTGTAGCGCGTCAGGCAGCGGCCCGCGGGCCGCTGCCTGAACTGCCCAAGGAACTGCTGGACCAACTGGTCAAGGGGCCGATGACGCCGGCCGAGGTCCAGGATTTGATGCTGGCGTTCAACAAAGCAGTCATCGAACGCGCAATGGGCGCCGAGATGAATCTGCATCTGGGCTACCCGTCGGGCCAGTCCAAGCCGCCGGGGCAAGCCAACGAGCGCAACGGCGCCAGCGGCAAGACGGTCATCACCGATCGGGGCCCGGTTCGGGTCGAAGTCCCCCGCGATCGCGACGGCAGCTTCGAACCGATCCTGATTCCCAAGCATGAGCGCCGCTTCACCGGCTTCGACGAACGCATCATCGCGATGTACGCCCGCGGCATGAGCGTGCGCGAGATTCAGGCCTTTCTGGCTGAGAGCTACGGCACCGAGGTATCTCCCGACTTCATCAGCTCGGTCACCGACGAGGTGATGGCCGAGGCGCTGAGCTGGCAAAGCCGCCCGCTCGAAACGATGTATCCAGTGGTGTTCTTCGATGCGCTGCGCGTCAAGATCCGCGACGACGGCGTGGTCAGCAACAAGGCCGTCTATCTGGCCTTGGGCATTCAGGCCGACGGCCAGCGCGACGTGCTGGGCCTCTGGATCGAGCAGACCGAGGGGGCCAAGTTCTGGCTCAAGGTGTTCAACGAACTGAAGACGCGCGGCTGCCAGGACATCCTGATCGCCGTGGTCGATGGCCTGAAGGGGCTCACCGAAGCCATCGGCGCGGCCTATCCGCGGACCACCGTTCAGACCTGCATCGTGCATCTGATCCGCAACAGCCTCGAATACGCCAGCTACAAGGACCGTAAGGTGCTCGCCGCGGCGCTGCGCCCGATCTACGCGGCTGCCAGCGAAGAGGCGGCACGGCAGGCGCTGCAAGACTTCGCCGACGGACCTTGGGGCGCAAAGTACCCGACGATCGTGCAGTCCTGGCAACGCGCGTGGGAGCACGTCGTGCCGTTCTACGTGTTTCCGCCGGAGATTCGACGGGTCGTTTATACGACAAACGCCATCGAGAGCCTGAACATGCAACTGCGCAAGATCATCAAGACCCGTGGCCACTTCCCGAATGACGAGGCGGCCATCAAGCTGCTCTGGCTGGCGATGCGCAACGTACTGGCCAAGACCGTGCGGTCCGCGTTCGACTGGAAATCAGCAATGAACCAGTTTGCTATCCTGTTCGGCGAGCGATTTATGCAGGCGCGTGGATAACGCGTTGTTCAACCGCCTCGCCCACAACAATGCGGACAGGTTCATTGTCGCCCATCCTGACCATGATATAGAAGGTCCGATGCTGGCCGATCTGAGCCCAATAAACGACCGACTCATGTGCATTGGTCATAGTGTGTCTTATGTCGCCGCAGGCGCGATCAAATCGCTCGTGGTATTCGGCACAGAATCGTTTCTCGTTCGACGATAAGTTCAATAACGCGAGGAGATTCGCCGCATTGTTCGAGGCAGCAAAGGCTTCGAGTTCATGCGGAGCATCAGGGTACAACTCCCTCATTGGTTCGAGAGTGCCGGAGTTCCGAACGGCGTAGTCAATGACCCACATGCTGTAGACGACGCGTTCGATCAGCGTCAGGCTGTCGAAACCCTCGAGTGATGTTTTCTGAATGACTCGGTCGCCTTCGTCAACCAACCACGTTTCCATATCGAGTTTCATAGGCGGGTCGGCACTATAGATGCCTTTCAGCAAGGCGTTGTTTGCACTGGGTATGAGTGTCCGTTCGTGGCCGATGACCGCCCGATGCCGCCGTCACACTGCGTTGGATCGGAGGACGGCGCGCACCGACCCGAAGCGGACGTAGATGATACGAGACTCGCAGCCGCAGAGAGGTCAGTGGCCTTTCTACGGGCTAGGGATCTACGATGACTTGCCGCCACCGGGAGAGAATGGCCGAAGCGCGTCTTCTCGGGGCAGTTCTGCAGGAGCATTGCCTGCGAGCCCGTAGACCTCGATGCCACTCAACAATCCGCCGCTCTCGAATATGAATATCCCGGCTGGTTCATCGTCTGGACCGAAAATAAAATCGCCGAGGATGTGTACGCCTGGCGGCGCAGAGTCGCGGCCCTTGATCTGGAAATTGATGGACCCACAGCCGCAAGGACAGCGCCATGGTGTTACCTCGGCCGCTGCGAGTTGTTCGAAAAACTCTCGCGCCTTCGGCTCACCGTGCTCCAGCATCCAACGAGCGAGAGACATCTCGGATGCAGACAATGGGCGGTTTTGTTCGAGAGTATCCATGGAGTAAGAGTTCAGCTCGTGTCTACCAGTTTAACAGCCCGCTATGGGCAGTTATCCTCTCATCCGGAACATCCGACGCGGACACTGGTGAATGACTCAAAGTGGCCGAATGCGGCCCGACGCGGCCGGCTGTCACAGACCAACGCGCATGCAAGTTCGAGCGAGAATTCGGAACCCGCACAGCAGTCGGGCCGAACTGCGTCGCCCACTGGCCGCCTCGAGCATACCGGATCAGATGCGTTGTTACTGGAGCTATTCCCGACAGGACTGATGAGTGTGGACGTCCGGCTGAGCGTTGTCGGGGCAGCAGACCCTTTCGGAATCGGCATCAGACTAGGCTTGAGAGCACGTGACATCCACACGTAGCCCGATGCCCGTGCCGCGCAATCGGGATACCGTCATCCGTCATCAAAACATCACCCTCCTCGATGACGTTCGGTGAGACATCAGGGTGCTGCGGACAAGAGACAAGGTCGCCTTTGCGAGCAATAAAGCGTCCATCAAAGCGCATCTTCGTTGAACCTGTTTCTACCTTGCCACCGTGGTCAGTGGCATCCCCAATTCGAATCAGATTAATCACTAAGCTTCCTCAATTCGTTGATCTCCGAAGGAGCTACCTCGGGTTGTCCATCGTTAACTTCATACCGCGAAACCGCTCAATGCACTATCCCATTCGAAATTCCCAGTCGACGGTCCTGAACGAAATTCATATTCGCGAGCAGAGCTTGACAACCCGCATCATTGCTCAATCAATATATGATCGGCTTTAATCCAACGAAGCAAATGCTTACCCGATGCGTTAACGTAGTCCACGTAGGCCCACCCATTCGGAGACTGCTTCAATACGGTTACGACATCATTCTGGACGAGATAGGCTCGACTTGCGGTACCGTCGTCGGGGGCTGTGAACAGAGTCGCTTTTGCTACCGATACCGTGGCGGTCAGGCCATCAGCCACCGCTTCTTGCGCTACTGCTGTACCTGCAGAGCTACTAGAGCCTTTCGAAAGCGCGGTATCAATCAGTTGCGCATCGAAGCGCGCCCCATCCGCTTTCAGAGCCGCAGCAATTTTCCGATAGGCCTCGCGATTCGTCGATGAAGGTGGGTCACACCGCAAGAGATTGTCGGCCCCTGAAGCATTGCGCATCAGCAAATGTGGGGGCTGTCCTGCATCGATGGACGCTAACTTGTTGCTTGCCGATGGACGATCGCGCGTGAGCATCATCGAAGTTTGGGAATCTGTTCCCCACTGTGCACCTTGACTCGGTTGCCATCCCGCTCCGCAAATCTCTCCGGTTTGCTCGGCCGTAATGCAACCTGTCTTTATCTCAATCATGGAACAGTACTCCCGGTTTAGTACCGTTTCCGGTTGCCCTTGCCCCGTGGACACTGTCCCCTGGTCGTTGCGCATAACGACTACATATTGACCTGAAGGGGAGATATTCCATTTGTTGGGCGGCTCCATCTGAGTTCCACCGTCGGCGTTCGGCTCACCTGCTCGTGGCAGCAAGCCAAACGTCGTTCCATTGGGAAAGGAGAAAACTGCTTTCTTCCAGGCCCGGCGGGGCAATGGATCTTGAGGGTTCGCCGCGTTGCTATAGATCACTGCGGCTCCGCCAGGCAATGCAAAGCGCAGAGTTGACTGTGGTGCTGCGCTTGCTAGACCCGACCAAAGCATCGTCATCGCAAGCATAGTTCCGACATGTGTGACAAGCATGCACGGGGTACCTTCCCGAAACAACGGAACACGCGCAGTCGTAAGTTTTAACGCTGATTTTTTCAAGATGGCATTCCCAAAGCTTGGACCAAACGTTGATAACGTCCCGGCGCAACTGAGGCTAGCCAAATTTCCGTCCCAGTCTTAGCTGGAAAATTCCGGCTCTTCGGGGCGGGCCGAACCGGCCCGATCGGTGCACTGGCGGGCGAATTCCGCCGGTGTCATCCACTGCAGCGCAGAGTGAGGACGCGCCTCGTTATAGTACTCGCGCCAGACTTCGATTTTGCATCTGGCGTCTTCCAGCGACAAGAACCAGTGTGCGTTGAGGCACTCCTCCCGAAAGCGTTCGTTGAAGGATTCATTCTTCGCATTGTCGGTCGGCTTGCCAGGACGCGAGAAGTCAATCTCCACGCCATTCTCGTACGCCCATTTGTCGAGCGCCTTCGAAATGAACTCGCTGCCATTGTCTGCCTTGATATAGCGGGGAAGCGGACGATGATGCGCGAGCCGAGTCAGCGCAGCGACAACGTGCTCGCCACGCAACGATCCGTCGACTTCAATCGCCAAGCACTCCCGCGTGTAGTTGTCCACGATCGTGAGCGTGCGCAAGCGTCGACCATCAAACAGCGCGTCCGCGACGAAATCCATACTCCAGATTTCGTTGATTGCGCTTACTGACTGCTTCGGCTGGCGGCGGCGAGCCGACTTGTTCCGTCGAGGTCGCTTATGGCGCAACGAAAGGCCCAGTTCGCGATACACGCGTTCTACTCTCTTGTGGTTGTCTCTCCAGCCTTCCCGGCGAAGCATCACGTACACGGGGGTGCACCGTAATGCACCCGCACTTCCGTGATCTCCTTGATGCGCATTTCCAGTGCGCTTTGATCCCGCGCGACCGACTCGTAGCGGTAGACCGTGCGGGACAGCTGCAACAATGCGCAGGTCTGTCGCTGGCTTGCGCCGAAACGCTGCATCAAGTCCGTGACAAGCTCACGGCGCCGAGAAGGCTTCAGATTTTTTTGACAGCACGTCCTGCAGCATGGCCTTGTCCAGCGACAGATCGGCCACGAGCCGCTTGAGCTTGGCGTTCTCTTCCTCAAGTTGCTTCAGCCGACGCAGTTCCGAGGGCGACAGCCCGCCGTATTTCGTCCGCCAGTTGTAGAACGTCGCATCGCTGATCCCCATCTTGCGGCAGACCTCCGCGACAGGCGTGCCCAGCTCGGCCTGCTTCAATGCGTATGCGATTTGCTCTTCGGTGAACCTGCTCTTCTTCACGGCATGACCTCCTGGTCTTGATGACAACGTCATGCCGGAATTTTCCACTTTCAAACGGGACAGTTTTGTGGGCTAGGGTCAGCTACCGTGACCCCACGGTAGCCGTCCCTCACACCCCAACTCCAAACCCCAAACCAACCCTTACTCATCCACCTTAAAAGCCGAAACCAGCTTGGTCAATTCCGCCGCCTGCTGCTTCAAACTCTCCGCGGCCGCCGCGCTTTCCTCGACCAAGGCCGCATTCTGCTGCGTCATTTGGTCCAAAGACTGCACCGCATCCCCGATCTGATCGATCCCGGCACTCTGCTCCAGGCTAGCCTCAGCAATCTCGCTCATCATCGCGCTAACGCCTTGAACCTGCGACACAACATCACTCATCACCTTCCCCGCCTCCCTAACGAGCCGCGACCCGGCACCCACCGTCCCCGCGCTATGCTCGATCAGCGACTTAATCTCCTTCGCCGCCTGCGCACTGCGCTGCGCCAGATTCCGCACCTCCGAAGCGACCACAGCAAACCCACGCCCCTGCTCCCCCGCCCGCGCCGCCTCAACCGCCGCATTCAACGCCAGAATATTCGTCTGAAACGAGATACTGTCGATCATCACGATGATCTCGGAGATCCGCTGCGACGCGTCGCTGATCTGCTCCATCGTC
>NZ_JBYQCG010000155.1:0-5456 GCF_057837105.1 Burkholderia sp. APQ4-4ca
GAAGTACGTGGCGCCGCCGCACGATGACCGGCCGATCGATGCCATCACACGTCAAGCCGTGATTTCGGCAATCGCCGCATATTTCTCTTCTCGGCACATGACGGTCGATTTCGAACCCTGAGCCTTTGACGATGACCGACACGACGAATCCGAAATGTCGTCCGGCGTGTTCGTGGCTGCACTTCAGGATCGGGAAGTCATTCCACTACGTCATCGCGCCGGAAACCGGCGAGATTCTCGGGATAGTCGGAACGAAGTGACCAGAAGCGCGGGCGGCGGTGTGTGGATAACCGACGCGCAAAACAGCTCCAAACACTGTGCATTCGCCGAGTGAGCATCGACGCGAGTCATGCAAGCTGCGTGTTCTTTCCCACGCTTGAATGCCGCACTTCACACGGATTCCTCATGTCGATCATGTCTCCGGTCATCAGGTGGAGCTTCGGCCTCGCAGCCGTTGCGACCGTCGCAACGGCATTCGCGAAAGTCGACGCGCCTGCCTCGGTGCGGCTCTCGAACGGACGTGAACTGCAGCAACACGGAAAGCGGTTGTTCGAGGTCGACGACGCGCATCACCGCACGAGCACGGTACGGTTGCCGATCGCACTGCGTCGGGCGATCGCGTCTGCGTCGAGCATCGGCTTTCCGTCGGCGAGCTCGAGAGCCATCGGGGGCAAGGAGTTCGTACTGATCGTCGTGAACCATTCGTCGAGTCGCGACCCGATGGGCTATTGCGGCGCGGGCGAGGAAAGTACGCTCTACGTCCTGCGGATCCGCGGCGACGCTGCTGCGTCGAGCTATGCAATGCCGGTGCAGAGTTGTCTGGATAGCGTGTCGCTCGACACCGACGGGGATAATCGATCGCCTTACCTGGCCATCGAATGGATCGACGATGCCGTGGGCTTCAAGGTCACGTGGACCAACATCGACGATTCGGGCCCTGCAACGCATGAGTATCGCTATGACGGTAGTGCGTTCGTGGAGCGCACGAAATGAGCGCATGTGGACAACCGACGCACGATCCAGTCCAAACCCTGTGCATCCGACCGGTGAGTGTCCCGGTTTCAATGCGCATATCGGCCTGAATACCTTGCCCGGCAAGGCTTGCCGACAATGAAAGAAGGCAGCGAACGAATCGCCGGCGACGTCCGGAAGTTGAATGTCTTGTGGATATCGCCGACTCGCAGCCACTCAAAATCCTGTGCATTCACCGGGTGAGCGAACCGACCGAAGCCAGCATGCAGGACCGTCATGATCGATGTGGATATCCTGTTCCACGGCGACTCGAAACCCTGTGATTTTAAAGGTGAGGGCGCCAGCGCGGGTTCGATGTGAATAACAGGCCGGCAAGTCAGTCGAAATGCTGTGCATTCGATTCGTGAGCGTGCACCCGCTCAAGCCCGCCGGGCCGCCCCGCGAAAGGCGCTGGCGGCCGCCACCAACCGTCAACCGGGCGCTTATCCTACCGCTTCAAGTCTGCTGATCGAGCGCCTGCACGACTGCTTTCTCGCCAACGCTCCCGGCCGGCCCGACCACCGCATAGTTGAGCCCGTTCACCGACCCATACCGCGCGAGCAGCGCGCCATCCACGCGTTGCCCGTTCGGCAGCAGCCGATGTTCCGATTCCGCTGGCCGGAGATAGAAACTCAGCGTCCGCCCCGCATCATCCTGATAGAGCACCATCGCGGCAGTCGCGCCGCTGTCCGTCGTGAACAGCCGCCCGCCGACCGGCCTGAACCCCGCCGCGCTCAAATCCGGCAGCTTCGCCGATGCACCCACGCCTTTGGTGAGCCATCCCTGCAAGTCGCGCGCACCGGTCGGCCGGTAATCGACCTTGGCCGTCCGATCGATCACCATCATCTGGTAAGCCTTGACCGCATCGCTCATCGGCGCGATCGGCGGCGGCGCGTTCCACCCGCGCGCCTGCCATCCGCCGAACGTCCCGAGCCCGACGCAGAACACGAACGAAGCCGCCATCGCGAACCGCATCCGCGCGCGCTCGGCCCGCTGGCCGCGAATCGCCGCCGGATCCAGCGCGGGGTTATCGGCCGGCATCCGCACGCTCTCCAGCGCGGCCCGCAGCCGCTGCGCGTCCTGCTGCCATTGCTTCACCTGTTCGGCGCGCGCCGGATGCAGCGCGAGATAGCGCTCGACCGCGGCACGCGCATCGTCGTCGAGCTGGCCGTCGACATAGGCCTGAAGGTCATGTTCGTTCGGAGGCGTGTTCATTTCTTCATCAATCGGAGAGAAGGAGCAGGAAGCTCACCGTCGCTGAGCTGGCGCAGCGCCTGGCGCGCGCGGGAGAGCCGCGACATCACGGTGCCGATCGGCACCTCGAGCAGGTCGGCGGCTTCCTGATAGGTGAAGCCTTCGACCGCCACGAGCAGCAGCAGGCTGCGCTGCTCGTCGGAGAGCCGGCCGAACGCTTCGAGCGTCGCGCGCGCCGCGAATTCGCGTTCGGCGGACGGCCAGTGCGCTTCGTCGTCTTCACCCATGCGGCCGAGCAGCCACGCGTAGCGCTTCGCGCTGCGTTTGCCATCGAGAAATTGCCGGTACAGGATCGTGAAGAGCCAGCTGCGCAGCGAAGCGTCGTCGCGACGGCTCGTCCAGCGCGACAGTGCGCGTTCGAGCGTCGACTGGACGAGATCGTCGGCCGCGTGGACGTCGCGCGCCAGCCAGAGCGCGAAGCGTCGCAGCCTGGGGATGAGTTCACGCAATGCTTCGTCGTCGAGGGCGGTGGAGGGCATGGCTGGGCCGGTTGCCGAAAGGGTCGTAGATGCCGCGTAGGACGCCGGCCGGCATCGGTTATTCCCTCCAGCATACGAAAAAATTCTTCGTGGAATAAAGCGGCGTGGGCGGCGTCCTACGCGCGTTCGACAATGATCTGACGATCGGGAGTGCATTCATGAAGCAATCTTCTTCTTCGCCGCAGCGCGAGCCCGGGCGCGGGCGCGGGTGGTGGCGCTGGGCCGTGATCGGCGGCGCGGTGGCCGGCGTGGCCGCGGCGTTCGGGTATGCCGGCGGGTGGCTCGCGCCGGCGCGTCTGACCCCGCATCGCATCGTCGATGCGCTGCAGACCAACAGCGGCATCCATCCCGGCTACCGGCGCAATCACGCGAAGGGCGTGTGCGTGACCGGCTACTTCGAGGGCAATGGCGCCGCGAGCGCGTATTCGGTCGCGCCGTTCTTCAAGGCGGTGCGCACGCCGGTGGTCGGACGTTTCGCGTTGCCGGGCGGGAATCCTTATGCGCCGGACAGCAGCGTGCCGATCCGCAGCCTCGCGCTGAAGCTCACCGCGCCGGACGGCGAGCAATGGCGGACCGGGATGAACGCGATGCCGGTGTTCCCGGTCGCGACGCCGCAGGCGTTCTACGAGCAGACGCTCGCGACCCGGCCCGATCCGAAGACGGGCAAGCCGGATCCGGCGAAGGTGAAGGCGTTCTTCGGCGCGCATCCGGAAGCGGGCGCGTTCCTGCAGTGGGTGAAGGGTGCGAAGCCGAGCGCGAGCTACGTCACCGAAAGCTATTACGGGTTGAACGCCTTCTACTTCGTCGATGCTGCCGGCAAGCGCCAGGCGGTGCGGTGGCGCGTCGTGCCGGAGCAGACGGCCGGCGCCGGCGACGTCGCGACGGCCGCGGATCCGAACGTGCTGCAGCAGGACGTGACGCAGCGCATCGCGGCCGGCCCGCAGAAGTGGAAGCTGCTGGTCACGCTGGCGGACCCTGGCGACCCCGTGGACGACGCGACGAAGGTCTGGCCCGAGCAGCGCAAGACGATCGATGCGGGCACGCTCGTGCTCGACCGCGTGGAGGCGCAGGACAGCGGCCCGTGCCGCGACGTGAATTACGACCCAACGGTGCTGCCGCAGGGGATCCAGGTGTCGGGCGATCCGTTGCTGGCGGCGCGCTCGGCCGCGTATGCGGATTCGTATCTGCGACGCACGAGTGAAGAGGCCGGCGTGGCAGGCGTGGCGCGAGTGAGTGGGGAGGGACGATGATGAAGGCTTCGACGACGTTTAGTTTGCCGGCGCGGGTGCTGCACTGGGTGATGGCCGCGATGATCCTCGCGATGCTGTTCATCGGGGTGGGAATGGTGGCGTCGGTTTCCGAGCGGCACGAGATCCTGGTGGCGATTCACAAGCCGCTGGGCGTGGCCGTGCTGGTGCTGGTGTGCGTGCGGATCGTGGTGCGGATGCTGTCGAAGCCGCCGGCGTTGCCCGACGATCTGCCGTGGTGGCAGAAGGCGGCAGCGCACGGGTCGCATCTCGTGCTGTATGCGCTGATGGTGGCGATGCCGCTGATCGGCTGGGCGATGCTGTCGGCGGGCGGATATCCGGTGACGTTGGGCGGCGGCGTGCAACTGCCGGCGCTGGTGTCGGCCGATCCGGTGACATTCGCGTGGCTCCGGGTTGCGCATCGCCTGCTGGCGTATCTGTTCTTCCTGACGTTCCTCGCGCACTTTGCCGCGGCGCTGTATCACGGGCTGATTCGGCGGGACGGGGTGGTGAGGGCGATGGTGGGGCGGTAATCGACGGAAGGTTGCGTGCGATGCGGCGGGGCTGTTCAAGGGCGACCGAGGCTGCGCCTGCCGTGTCGCCTATATATGAGCACCAGGAAGTGCTCAGCGGTCCCCCGCCATAGCACGTCAAAAATATTTCACAAAAGGGGTTGCGGAGACCGGGGCGGATGCATAGAATCACGCCTCTTTCGCGCTAACGGAAACACGGCGCGGGAGAAAAGAGGGAAGCGGTGCTGTTGAAGTCGGTTTTATCGATTCCAGTGCACGTGAAATTAAACCGCAGTCGTCGCAACGAAGTAGTTAAAAAAGTTGTTGACGAGTCTCAAAAAACGGTTGATAATCTCGCTTCTCTGCTGCTGAAAACGCAGCGCTGCGGGAAACGCTAGGTTCCTCGCAGAAATGCTCTTTAAAAATTAACAGCCGATAAGTGTGGGCGCTTGATGGCAGCGAGCTGATCCTCGGATCAGATAGCGAAAGTATCAAGAGTCTCACACTAAAGTAAGTCAGGTTTATGAAGTGATTCATATTCCTGTCAGCTTTGAGTGAGCGACCGGTTCGCAAGAACCGAAAACAGTAACAGGTTTGAACTGAAGAGTTTGATCCTGGCTCAGATTGAACGCTGGCGGCATGCCTTACACATGCAAGTCGAACGGCAGCACGGGTGCTTGCACCTGGTGGCGAGTGGCGAACGGGTGAGTAATACATCGGAACATGTCCTGTAGTGGGGGATAGCCCGGCGAAAGCCGGATTAATACCGCATACGATCCATGGATGAAAGCGGGGGACCTTCGGGCCTCGCGCTATAGGGTTGGCCGATGGCTGATTAGCTAGTTGGTGGGGTAAAGGCCTACCAAGGCGACGATCAGTAGCTGGTCTGAGAGGACGACCAGCCACACTGGGACTGAGACACGGCCCAGACTCCTACGGGAGGCAGCAGTGGG
>NZ_JBYQCG010000156.1:0-4739 GCF_057837105.1 Burkholderia sp. APQ4-4ca
GGCGGTGTTTGGCACCTCGATGTCGGCTCATCTCATCCTGGGGCTGTAGCCGGTCCCAAGGGTATGGCTGTTCGCCATTTAAAGAGGTACGTGAGCTGGGTTTAAAACGTCGTGAGACAGTTTGGTCCCTATCTGCCGTGGGCGTTGGATATTTGAAGGGGGCTGCTCCTAGTACGAGAGGACCGGAGTGGACGAACCTCTGGTGTACCGGTTGTCACGCCAGTGGCATCGCCGGGTAGCTATGTTCGGAAGAGATAACCGCTGAAAGCATCTAAGCGGGAAACTCGCCTTAAGATGAGATATCCCTGGGGACTAGATCCCCTTGAAGGGTCGTTCGAGACCAGGACGTTGATAGGTCAGGTGTGTAAGCGCAGTAATGCGTTCAGCTAACTGATACTAATTGCCCGTAAGGCTTGATCCTATAACAAGTCTGCCTTGTCGATCGGCGCCGTGTGAAAGCACTGGCCGCGATCCAAAGCGACAAGTTGGATTCTCGTGTGTGATACACACAACCTAATTACTGCTTCTTCCCAGATTGGTTCTGTTGGCCACGCCAGCAGAACAACCCCTTTGCCTGATGACCATAGCGAGTCGGTCCCACCCCTTCCCATCCCGAACAGGACCGTGAAACGACTCTACGCCGATGATAGTGCGGATTCCCGTGTGAAAGTAGGTAATCGTCAGGCTCCCCTCAAGCCAGAAACCCCCGCCTGATCAGGCGGGGGTTTTTGCATTTAAGCGTCCTAAAAAGCATACGGCGAAGCGCCCCATTCCTCGTAACCCAACAGCGTGCACACGCCAGATCAGATCATCCGCGCTCCTGCTGCCCAGCCTTCCTCCGGAACGAAGCTCCGCGATTTGATACGATCGAAGTGTCGTCGACGAGGGCATCTGTCGATGATCGTGTTCGAACAGGGCTTGATGGAGAGGGGCGGGGAATGAATATCGGCGACGCGTCGCGCGAATCCGGAGTCAGCGCCAAAATGATCCGGTACTACGAACAGGTCGGCCTTCTTGCGCCGAGCAAGCGTACCGATGCCGGCTACCGCATCTACGGCGCGGACGAAATCCATATCCTGCGGTTCATCCGCCAGGCGCGCCGACTCGGCTTTCTTGTGGAGGACATCCGCAAGCTGCTGATGCTCTGGCAGGATCGCTCACGCGCCAGCGCCGAAGTGAAATCGATCGCACTTGAGCACGTGGCCGAACTCGACAAACGCATCGCGGAGTTGAGCGACATGCGCGACACGCTGGCCGATCTGGCCGCGCACTGTCATGGTGACGGCCGGCCTGAGTGCCCGATTTTGGCGCGCTTGGCCGACGCCGCTATTGAACCAAATTAGTGCGTGGGCTCGAGTCTCAAAATGTGCTCAGGCCGAATATCATTATAAATCAAAGTGTTACATGCGATTCAATCGTCGTCATTCCAAATTGGAATGGTCTCCATGCAAGTTTTTCACTGGTATCTTGGTGCGGCGTCGCTATAATTCGGGATAACCCTATACGGGAAATCCCTGAATCTCGATTCACCAGGGGTCCCTCTTCCTTGGAGAACGTCATGATCGCCTACATCGTCGAAAAGCTGAGCAACTGGTTTGAATCCGCAGAACGTGAGCGCCGTGAGGCTTACCTCGCCACGTCGTCGGACATCGTCCAGCTCGAGAGCCGCATCCGCTCGCTCGAAACCAACGGCTACTCGCTGTAATCGGAGTCACCGTCAGGTGCCGCGCGGCACCGAGCGATAAGCAAGCCCCGTATTGACGGGGCTTTGTTTTTTTGTGCGCCGGATCTGGCGAAATCGTCGGTGCAGCGCTATGGTGTGGACCTGCTTTTCCTTGTGAAGGACATGATCATGGGTTTGCGTTTCGATGTGCGTCGCAGTGCCCGCGCGCGTCTCGTTCTGGGTGCGGTCGTGCTCGTCCATGGCCTCGCGGCCGGTGCCGCGACGTCGTCCCGGCCACTGGTTCTCGATACGCAGCGCGGTATCCAGGACGGCAAGGGTGGGTTGGTGTTGCAGACGGCCCCGTTATCGCAGGAACCGATCGTCGAGCCGGCCGGCATGCGGGATCCGGCCGGGCAGGGGCCGAACACGTCGGTTCCGCTGTTCGTCGCGCCGTATATCAACGTTCCCGCGTGGGGCGGGCAGCCGAACAACCAGCCGAGGCTCGCGCCCCGGCCGTAGCCGTAACGACCGTCGCCCGGTCAGTTTCCGCGGTGCTCGATTTGAAAGCGGGCGCCGCTATCCTGTCCCAGCTTCTCGACCAGGTACGGCAATACCTCGTTCATGCTCTGAGCGAGCGTATATGGCGGATTCAGGATGAACATCCCGCTGCCGTAGAGGCCCAGTCCGTCGGTCGGCGGGTTCGATACCGTCAGCGTCAGGTGCAGCCAGTTGTTCGGCTGCAGGCGTTTCAACTGCTCGGGAAAGCGCTGCGATTCCGTGCGCGTGACCTGCGGATACCAGATCGCATAGCAGCCGGTCGCGAAACGCTTCAGGCATTCTGTCACGCAGCTCACCGTGCGCGCGTAATCCTTCTTGTCCTCGTAGGACGGATCGATCAGCACGAGTGCGCGCCGCGGCGGCGGCGGCAGCAACGCCTTGATACCCTCGAAACCGTCGCCGGCGAAGATCATCGCGCGTCGCCCCGCATCGCGGAAATTGTGGCGCAGCACATCGATTTCCGTCGTGTGCATTTCGAACAGGCGCATACGGTCCTGCTCGCGCATCGACCGCCATGCGATGTACGGGGAGCCCGGATAGAAGTGCAGTTCGCCGTCGTCGTTCAGCGCGCGGACTTCGTCCACATAGTCGCCGAGCGCCTCCGGCAGGCTCTTTTCGTCCCACAGCCGGCCGATGCCGGTATCGAATTCCGACGTCTTCGCTGCATAACCGTCGCGCAGCGAGTACACGCCGGCGCCCGCGTGCGTATCGATGTACCAGTACGATTTGTCTTTCTTGTTCAGGTAGCGCAGCAGCTGGACGACGACGGCGTGCTTGAGCACGTCCGCGTGGTTGCCTGCGTGAAAACCGTGACGATAACTGAGCATGGCTGGCTGCCTGAAACGAAAGGTGAATCGATGAAAGCGGTCGATCGGGCGCGGCGGTGAGGCCGGGCGCCGATGCGGCCGCGTATTGTACGCGAGTGGCCGCGCGTCGCCTCACTCGTATGCGTCGCCGACCACTGCCTCAATGCGTTGTTTCACATCCGGCGTCAGCTTCGCCGCAACGTCGAGCGCGCGCATGTTGTCGCCGACTTGGTCGAGCCGCGATGCGCCCGTGATGACCGAACTCACGCGCGGATTCGCGAGCACCCAAGCGATGGCCAATTGGCCGGTACTGCAGCCGAGCTCGGCCGCGATCTCGCCGAGCCGTTCGACGATGTCGTTGGCGGCCCGATCGGTCAGGCGTTCGCGCATCCAGTCGTAGCCCGGCAACTGCGCGCGGCTACCGGCCGGCACGCCGTTGCGGTACTTGCCGGTGAGCAGACCCGAGGCCAGCGGGCTCCAGGTCGTGAGGCCGAGGCCGTAATCGTCGTAAAGCCGCGCATATTCCTGCTCGACCCGCGTGCGGTGGAACAGGTTGTACTGCGGCTGTTCGACGACCGGCTTGTGCAGATGGTGGCGCTCGGCGATTTCGCACGCTGCACGGATCTCGTCGGCGCTCCATTCCGACGTGCCCCAGTACAGCGCCTTGCCGCGCACGATCATGTCGCTCATCGCCCAGACGGTTTCCTCGATCGGCGTATGCGGATCCGGGCGATGGCAATAGACCAGGTCGACATAGTCGAGCTGCAGCCGGCGCAGCGAGCCGTCGATTGCGTTCAGCAGGTACTTCCGGTCAGCGTGTGATACTGGTTCGGGGCTTCCGCGAGCCCCCAGAAGAACTTCGTGGACACGATATAGCTGACGCGCGGCCAGTCGAGCGACTTGAGCGCGTGGCCCATGATTTCCTCGGACTTGCCGCCGGCGTAGACCTCGGCGTTGTCGAAGAAATTGACGCCCGCGTCGCGTGCCGCGGCGAGGCATTCGCGCGCGACCCGCTGGTCGACCTGGTTGCCGTACGTCACCCACGAACCGAGTGAAAGCGCGCTGATCTGCAGGCCGGAGCGGCCTAGCCGTCGATAGTGCATGAGACTCTCCTGCTGAACGGAACCGACCTTAAGCTTAGACGTTTTGCGCACGAACGGCGGGGCCGATCGTGCACAATGACGGCTGGCCCGCCGCCGCGATTTCGCGCTGAACGCGGATGCGGCGGGCGCGTGTTTTATCGATCCGATAACGGGAGGAGACGGACATGGCAGCAGATCTGAGCGGCAAGACCGCAGTCGTCACGGGCGCCGCGAGCGGCATCGGCAAGGAAATCGCGCTGGAGCTGGCCAAGGCCGGCGCGGCCGTCGCGATCGCCGACCTGAACCAGGACGGCGCGAACGCGGTCGCCGACGAGATCGTCAAGGCAGGCGGCAAGGCGATCGGCGTCGCGATGGACGTGACCAATGAAGATGCCGTGAACAGCGGCATCGACAAGGTGGCCGAAGCGTTCGGCTCGGTCGACATCCTCGTGTCGAACGCCGGCATCCAGATCGTCAATCCGATCGAGAACTACTCGTTCGCCGACTGGAAGAAGATGCAGGCGATCCACGTCGACGGCGCGTTCCTGACGACGAAGGCCGCGCTCAAGCACATGTACAAGGACGATCGCGGCGGCGTCGTGATCTACATGGGTTCGGTGCACTCGCACG
>NZ_JBYQCG010000157.1:0-13075 GCF_057837105.1 Burkholderia sp. APQ4-4ca
AACGTGGCGAGCGGCGATCCGCTGCCGCAAATGCCGCCGCTCGAAGCGCGCATCGGGCTCGAATACACGCGCGGCGCGTGGTCGGCTGGCAGCCTGTGGCGCATCGTTGCGCCGCAGCATCGCTATGCGATGAACGAGGGCAACGTGGTCGGCAAGGACTTCGGCCCAAGCGCCGGATTCGGCGTGCTGTCGCTGCATACGCAGTACAACGTCGGCAAGACCGTACAGATCTCGGTCGGCGTCGACAACGTGCTGAACAGGGCCTACACCGAGCATTTGAATCTCGCCGGCAATGCCGGTTTCGGCTATCCGGCGAACGCGCCGGTCATGGAGCCGGGGCGTACCGCATGGGTGCGCGTGAGCGCGAAGCTGTAGCCCGCAACGCGCGTGTGCGTCGCAGCATCCGCATGCCTGAACGCCGCACCGCCCGAACGGGCGGCGCGCGTCAACCGATTAGAGAACCGTATCTAGTCGAGGCTCAAACGTTCGCCAGTCGTGCTTCACTCCCGCATTCGACCCGCGCGGTGCGCGCAATGCGGCGTGCGTGTCGATCCGGTGTCATTCGCACCGGCAGCACAATAATCAGGAGAACATGCATGGCCAGATCGATGCGTTCCAGGGTAATGGCAGGGGCAGTGGCATGCGCGATGAGCGTCGCGCCGTTCGCGGCGACGACCGCGGTGACGACGCTCGCGACGACGCACACGGCGATGGCGGCAACCGCGCCCGCCGACGACTATGCGGCGACGCGCTATCCGATCATTCTCGTGCACGGGCTGACCGGCACCGACAAGTATGCGGGCGTACTCGAGTACTGGTACGGCATCCAGGAAGACCTGCAGCAGCATGGCGCGACCGTCTACGTCGCGAACCTGTCGGGCTTCCAGCGCGACGACGGCCCGAACGGGCGCGGCGAACAGCTGCTCGCTTACGTGAAGACGGTGCTCGCCGCGACCGGCGCGACCAAGGTCAATCTCGTCGGTCACAGCCAGGGCGGGCTGACGTCGCGCTATGTCGCGGCCGTCGCGCCCGATCTCGTCGCGTCGGTGACGACGATCGGCACGCCGCATCGCGGCTCCGAGTTCGCCGACTTCGTGCAGAGCGTGCTCGCGTACGATCCGACCGGGTTGTCGTCGACGGTGATCGCCGCATTCGTCAATGTGTTCGGGATCCTGACGAGCAGCAGCCACAACACGAATCAGGACGCGCTCGCGTCGCTGAAGACGCTGACGACCGCGCAGGCCGCCATCTACAACCAGAACTATCCGAGCGCGGGCCTCGGCGCGCCAGGAAGCTGCCAGACCGGCGCGCCCACGGAAACCGTCGGCGGCAACACGCATCTGCTGTATTCGTGGGCCGGCACGGCGGTGCAGCCGACGCTTTCCGTGCTCGGCGTGACGGGCGCGACGGACACGAGCACGATTCCGGTCGTCGATCCGGCAAACGCGCTCGACTTGTCGACACTCGCGCTGCTCGGAACGGGCACGGTGATGATCAACCGCGGCTCGGGCCAGAACGACGGGCTCGTGTCGAAGTGCAGTGCGCTGTACGGCAAGGTGCTGAGCACGACCTACAAATGGAACCATCTCGACGAGATCAACCAGTTGCTCGGCGTGCGCGGCGCGTATGCGGAAGATCCGGTCGCGGTGATCCGCACGCATGCGAACCGGTTGAAACTCGCGGGCGTGTGATCGATGACGGCACGTGAAGGGCGCGTGCCGCTGGCGCGGCGCGCCGCGATCTATGGTGTCGTCGGGCTGGCGGCGATTGCCGGCGTCGCGATGTGGAGCGGTGCGGGATCGCATCGCGGCACGGGCGCCGCGGGTGACGCGCCGGATGCGGCCGCGGTGGGCGGCGTGGCGGCCGCCGCGCCGCACCCAGCGGTGCCGGCGAGTGCAGGCCTGCCGCCGTCGCTCGCCGGTTCAAGCGCGCCGCGGTTGCCGCTCGATGCGGGCGGCCATCTCGCGAAGTCGCGCGCGGTGCGCGATTTCTTCGACTATTGCCTGACCGCGCAGAGCGACCTGAGCGCGGCCGCGCTCGATGCGTTCGTCGTACGCGAGATCGCCGCGCAGCTCGACGGCACGGTCGCGCAGGCCGAGGCGCTCGACGTGTGGCACCGGTATCGCGCGTATCTCGACGCGCTCGCCCAATTACCCGACGCCGGCGCGGTCGACAAGTCCGACCTCGGCGCGTTGCAACTCGCGCTCGACCAGCGCGCATCGATCGCGTACCGCACGCTCGGCGACTGGAGCCAGCCGTTCTTCGGCGCGGAGCAGTGGCGGCAGCGCTACGACCTCGCACGATTGAAGATCGTTCAGGATCGCTCACTGACGGACGCGCAGAAGGCGGAGCGGCTCGCGGCGCTCGAGCAGCAGATGCCGGCCGACGAACGCGCGGCGCAGCAGCGGGTGGACCGGCAGCGCGCCGCGATCGACCAGATCGCGCAATTGCAGAAGAGCGGCGCGACGCCCGACGCGATGCGCGCGCAACTGACGCAGACGCTCGGCCCTGCGGCCGCCGCGCGCGTCGCGCAGATGCAGCAGGACGATGCGTCGTGGCAGAGCCGTTACGCGGACTACGCGGCGCAGCGTGCGCAGATCGAGTCGGCCGGCCTGTCGCCGCAGGATCGGGACGCGCAGATTGCCGCGCTGCGGCAGCGTGTGTTCACGAAGCCCGGCGAAGCCGTGCGCGCAGCGTCGCTCGATCGTGGCGCGGGCAGCGCGCATTGACGAACCGGGTGCCGCCGCGTGCGGCAGGCTTCACGCCGCGCGCGTGACGTTCCGCGGCAGGTGTTGCTCGATGGTATCGGCGAGCGTGTCGAACGCGGGGCGAATGCCTTCGTGCGCGACGCAGGCATAGCCGAGCAGCAAACCCTGCCGCGCGGTATCGAGGTTGCTGTAGTAGCTGGTGAGCGGGCGCACGATCACGCCCGCGTCGAATGCGCTCTGCGTGACCGCGCGATCGTCGCAAGCGTCGGGCAGGCCGAGCACCAGATGCAGGCCGGCCTCGTCGCCCATCACCGGCAGCGCGTCGCCGAAGCGCGCGCGGATCGCGTCGATCATCAGTTGCCGGCGCTCGCCGTACAGCGTGCGCATTCGTCTGACGTGCGAAGTGAGGTGGCCGTCCATGATGAATTCGGCGAGCACGGCCTGCTGCATCAGCTGGCCTTCCCGATACAGCTCCGACAGCCCGGTGCGGAAGGTGTCGACCAGATGCTCGGGCACGACCATGTAGCCCATCCGCAACCCCGGGAACAGCATCTTGCCGAGACTGCCGACGTAGATCACGCGGCCTCCCTCGTCGAGCCCCTGCAGCGACGCGAGCGGGCGGCTGCCGTAACGGAATTCGCTGTCGTAGTCGTCCTCGATGATCCAGCAGCGATGCTGGCGCGCATATTCGAGCAGCATGCGGCGCCGCGCGAGGCTCATCACCATCCCGAGCGGGTACTGATGCGACGGCGTGACGAGCACGAGCCGCGGCGGATGCTGCATGTCGCTCGCGCGCGGATCCAGCCCTTCCTGGTCGACCGGCACCGGCGCGAGCGTGAGGCCGGCCGCCTGCAGCACGCTGCGCACGCCCCAGTAGCACGGTTCCTCGACCCACGCGCGATCGCCGATGTCGGACAGCAGCCGCACGGCGAGATCGATCGACTGATGGATGCCGGTCGTGATGATCACCTGGTCCGGCGAGCATTTGACCGAGCGCGCGACGCGCAGGTAATCCGCGAGCGCGCGCCGCAGCGGCCGGTAGCCGCCGCCCGGCGCATAGGTCAGCAGCTCCGGATTGGCCTCCTTCCACAGTCGCGCCTGCAGGCGGCTCCACGTGCGGCTCGGGAATTCCGACACGTCCGGCACGCCCGGCATGAACGCCCCCCACTGGCGCCGCGACACGCCCGCATGCTCGACCAGTTGCCGCCCGCGCATCGACAGGCTGCCCTGCGCGTCGGGCGGCGGCGGTTCATCGAAGGTTGACGACGGCGGCGCGGCGCCCGGCACGCGGATCGCGGCGGCGTCCGGCCGCGTGTCGGCCACGTAGGTGCCGCTGCCGGTCGTCGTCAGCACGTAGCCTTCGGCCGTCAGCTGGTCGTACACGTGCAGCACGGTATTGCGCGCGATCGACAGGTCGCCCGCGAGCGTACGCGAACTCGGGAGCTTCGTGCCCGGCCCCAATTCCCCGGTCAGGATGGCCTGCTGCATCAGTTGCAGCAGTTGCCGGTACATCGGTTCGGGCGAGTTGCGGTCCACTCGGGCGGACAGCCAGTCGGCGAGGATCACGGTATCCAAAGTGGTCCTACTAGGAATATTGAAATGGTTCCCTAGTATAGAACCGTGCGGGCCGTATAGTGGCTCGCATCTCAAAATCAATTGTCGCGGAACCAGGGGATAGCCACGATGAAGTCCGATGATGTGATCGTCAGCTTTCGCGGCGTGCGGAAGACCTACGACGGCGAGACGCTCGTCGTCAAATCGCTCGACCTCGACATCCACCGCGGGGAATTCCTGACGCTGCTCGGGCCGTCCGGCTCGGGCAAGACGACTTGCCTGATGATGCTGGCCGGCTTCGAATTCCCGACCGGCGGCGAGATCCGCCTCGACGGCGAACTGCTGAACACCGTGCCGCCGCACAAGCGCAACATCGGCATGGTGTTCCAGAACTACGCGCTGTTTCCGCACCTGACGGTCGAGCAGAACGTCGCGTATCCGCTGACGGTGCGCAAGCTGCCGGCCGCCGAGCGCGCGGAGCGCGTCGCGCACGCGCTGAAGATGGTGCAGATGGAGCGCTTCGCGAAACGCTATCCGGCGCAGCTGTCGGGCGGCCAGCAGCAGCGCATCGCGCTGGCCCGCGCGCTCGTGTTCGAGCCGAAGCTGGTGCTGATGGACGAGCCGCTCGGCGCGCTCGACAAGCAGTTGCGCGAACACATGCAATACGAACTGAAGGCGCTGCACGAAAAGCTCGGCGTGACCTTCGTGTACGTGACGCACGACCAGGGCGAGGCGCTGACGATGTCCGATCGCGTCGCCGTGTTCGACAAGGGCATCGTGCAGCAGCTCGACACCGTCGACCGCCTGTACGAATCGCCGTGCAACGAATTCGTTGCGAACTTCATCGGCGACAGCAACCGGCTGCGCGGCACCATCGCGCGCGTGGACGGCGAATTCTGCGAGTTCCGGCTCGACGACGGCACGAAGCTCGTCGGCCGCCATATCGGCGAAGCCGCCGAGGGCACATCGGCCGTCGCGTGCATCCGCCCCGAGCGCATGAGCCTCGCCGCGCACGGCATGAATGGCTCGAACGGCACGAATGGCGCCGCCAATTGCGTGAGCGGCGAGGCGCGCAGCCTCATCTATTTCGGCGATCACGTGCGCATGCGCTGCGCACTGCCGGGCCAGGACGAATGCTTCGTGAAGGTGCCGCTCGGCACCGGCGCGCTGGATGCGTTCTCGCCCGGTGCGCCGGTTTCGCTTGCATTCTCGCCCGAACACCTGCGCGTGTTCGCGTGAGCATGGCTCACCCGGTTTTCCGCAGCACGTCGTCAACAACAAAGCCCACTTCCACCACGAGAGGAGAGGAACCATCATGAAACGAGCAAGCCTTACCGCGCGTCGCACGGCGCTCGCGCTGGCCCTGGTCGCGTTCGGCGCATCGGCCGCCGCTGCCGAGCTCACGGTCGTCAACTTCGGCGGCGCGAACGGCGACGCGCAGAAGGTCGCGTTCAACCAGCCGTTCGAGAAGGCGACCGGCAACAAGGTCACGGCCGTCGAATACAACGGCGAGCAGGCGAAGGTGAAGGCGATGGTCGAGGCGAAGCACGTCAACTGGGACGTGGTCGAAGTCGAATCGGGCGACCTGAACCGCGGCTGCGACGAAGGGCTGTACGAGAAGCTCGACTGGTCGAAGATCGCGAAGAAATCCGACCTGATTCCGGAAGCGCCGCAGGTGTGCGGCGTCGGCTTCTTCGTGTGGTCGACCGCACTGTCGTACAACGCGGACAAGCTGAAGTCGGCGCCGACCGGCTGGGCCGATTTCTGGAACGTGAAGAAATTCCCCGGCAAGCGCGGGATGCGCAAGGGCGCGCGCTACAACCTCGAATTCGCGCTGATGGCCGACGGCGTCGCGACGAAGGACGTCTACAAGGTGCTCGGCACGAAGGCCGGCCAGGATCGCGCGTTCAAGAAGCTCGACGAGCTGAAGCCGTACATCCAGTGGTGGGAAGCGGGTGCGCAGCCGCCGCAGTTCCTCGTCGCCGGCGACGTCGTGATGTCGACCGCGTACAACGGCCGCATCGACGCCGCGCAGAAGGAAGGCAAGAACCTGAAGGTCGTGTGGAACGGCAGCATCTACGATCTCGACTACTGGGCGATTCCGAAGGGCTCGCCGAACAAGGCGCTGGCCGAGCAGTACATCGCGTACACGCTGACGCCGAAGCCGCAGCAGGCGTATGCGCAGCACATCGCGTACGGCCCGGCGAACGTCGCGGCGATCAAGTCGCTCGACGCGAAGACGCTCGCGAACCTGCCGAACTCGCCGGCCAACGGCAAGAACGCGGTACTGGAGGACATCGGCTTCTGGACCGACCACAGCGACGAGCTCGAACAGCGCTTCGCCGCGTGGGCAACGAAGTAAGCGGTCGGGCATCCTCACGGGTGTCGTGATGCAACCGGCCGCGCGACGCGTCGATCGCGTCGCGCGGCATTCCGCCGGAACGTGCCCGGCCGGAGAGAACCATTGAACACGATGACGATCGCGCCTTCCTCGCCGTCGA
Organism: Burkholderia sp. APQ4-4ca; assembly: GCF_057837105.1. Lineage (NCBI taxonomy): Bacteria > Pseudomonadati > Pseudomonadota > Betaproteobacteria > Burkholderiales > Burkholderiaceae > Burkholderia > Burkholderia sp. APQ4-4ca. Next base: position 6,764 of record NZ_JBYQCG010000157.1, read on the forward strand.
CCGCCGCGCTCAAGCGCGAGCTGAAGGCTGCCGAGTCCCGCAAGCGCACGATGGCGCTGCTGCTGATCGCGCCGCTCGCGATTTTCCTGCTGCTGATTTTCGTCGTGCCGATCGGCACGCTGCTCACGCGCGCGGTGCAGAACCCGGAGATCGCGACCGCGTTGCCGAACACGATCGCCGCGTTGTCGGGCTGGGACCGCAAGACGCCGCCGGCGGACGCCGCGTATGTCGCGCTCGCGGCCGACATGACGAAGGTGGCCGACAGCGAGGCGATGGGCGCGCTCGCACGGCGCCTGAACACCGAGATTCCCGGCTATCGCTCGCTCGTCGCGAAGACGGCGCGCGCGATGCCGCTGAAGGGCGACGGCGACGCGGCGCCGACGCCCGCGCAGACCCGCGCGAAATTCATCGATCTCGATGCGCGCTGGGGCGACGTCGCGTACTGGCAGGCGATCGCGAAGAACGGCAGCCAGGTGTCGCCGTTCTACCTGCTCGCCGCGCTCGACCACAAGCAGGACGGCTTCGGCCACATCGTGCAGGCCGATCCCGACCAGTCGATCTACCTCGCGATCTTCGGGCGCACGTTCGTGATCGGCGTGGCCGTCACACTGTTCGCGCTGCTGCTCGGCTATCCGCTCGCATACTGGATCTCGACGCTGTCGGAGCGGCGCGCCAACCTCGTGATGATCCTCGTGCTGATTCCGTTCTGGACGTCGGTGCTCGTGCGCGTCGCCGCGTGGATCGTGCTGCTGCAGAGCGAAGGGCTGATCAATACGGCGCTGATCGGCAGCGGGCTGATCTCGCACCCGCTCTCGCTGCTGTTCAACCGCGTCGGCGTGTACATCTCGATGACGCACATCCTGCTGCCGTTCATGATCCTGCCGCTCTACAGCGTGATGAAGTCGATTCCGCCGACCTACCAGCGCGCGGCGGTGTCGCTCGGCAGCCATCCGTTCGCCGCGTTCTGGCGCGTGTACGTGCCGCAGACCTATCCGGGCGTCGGCGCGGGCGCGCTGCTCGTGTTCATCCTCGCGATCGGCTACTACATCACGCCCGCGCTGCTCGGCGGGCCGAACGACCAGATGGTCAGCTACTACGTCGCGTACTTCACGAACGTGACGATCAACTGGGGCATGGCGTGTGCGCTCGGCGGGCTGCTGCTCGCGGCGACGCTCGTGCTGTATGCGGTGTACGGGCGCTTCACGCGCACCAACGTGAGCCTCGGCTGAGCGCCGGGCACAGGGAAACGGGAAGGGGATGCCGACCATGAAACTCGCCAGGCCGCTGTTCGCGCCGCACATGTCGTTCGTCGAGCGCGCGTGGTACGTCGCGCTGCGCGTGCTCGTCGTGCTGACGCTGCTGTACCTGATCCTGCCGGTGCTCGCGATCGTGCCGCTGTCGTTCTCGTCGAGCACGTTCCTCGTGTATCCGATCCCGGGTTTCTCGATGCGCTGGTACGAGAACCTGATCGCATCGGACGAGTGGCGGATGGCCGCGAAGAACAGCTTCATCGTCGCGCCGTCGGCGACTGTCGTCGCGACCGTGCTCGGCACGCTCGCGGCCATCGGCCTGACGAAAGCTGACTTCCGCGGCAAGGGGCTGCTGATGGCCGTGCTGCTGTCGCCGATGATCGTGCCCGTCGTCGTGGTCGGCGTCGGCATGTATCTGTTCTTCGCGCCGCTCGGGCTCGCGAATACCTACACGGGGCTGATCGCCGCGCACGCGGCGCTTGGCGTGCCGTTCGTCGTGACGACGGTGGCCGCGACGCTGCAGGGCTTCAACCAGAACCTCGTGCGCGCGAGCCTGTCGCTCGGCGCGAACCCGGTCACGACGTTCTTCCGCGTGACGCTGCCGGTGATCGCGCCGGGCGTGATGTCGGGCGCGCTGTTCGCATTCGCGACGTCGTTCGACGAAGTGGTCGTCACGCTGTTTCTCGCGGGCGCCGACCAGACGACGCTGCCGCGCCAGATGTTCACGGGCATCCGCGAGAACATCAGCCCGACGATCGCTGCGCTCGCAACGATCCTGATCATCTTCTCGACGAGCCTGCTGCTCGCGCTCGAATGGCTGCGCGGCCGCAATGCGCGGCGTGCGGTGACCTGACCTGACGTGGTGGCGCGACGGCGGCGCGCGCATGCCACGCATCGGCGCATTGCCGATGCGTGATGTCGCCGGCAGACGCGGCCGGGCCGGCCCCCAGCGCCGACACGACGAAGCGGGACGCGAGCTCGAACGGCCGCCCGGCAGCCGCCGGATCGTCGATCGTTGTGCGCATCGACGATGCCGGGCGCAAGGCACGGCATCTCGCCAGCTTTCGTTTCGCTGACTGACGCGGCGGCCGCCTGCAGGTTTGATGCGGCTCTGCAACAATACGGATCGCGGCAACGCGCGCGCCGGTCTTGCCGTCCGGCACGCCGCCGCCGCGCCGCTCAATCCGCGACGCCGCGCGTCGCTCGTCAGCCGAGCCCATCTTGTCCGAATTCGCTTCCCCCGCCGGCGCGCACGAGCCGGCCGTCAACTGGCGCGCGATGTCCGCCGTGCTGCTGGCCGTCGCGCTCGCGACGCTCGACACCGCGATCGCGAACACCGCGCTGCCCGCCATCGCCGCCGACCTGCATGCGTCGCCGGCCGCCTCCGTGTGGATCATCAACGCGTATCAGCTCGCGATGGTCGCGACGCTGCTGCCGTTCGCGTCGCTCGGCGACATCGTCGGCCACAAGCGCGTGTATGTCGCCGGGCTGGCGGTGTTCACGCTGGCGTCGCTCGGCTGTTCGCTCGCATCGACGCTGCCGATGCTGACCGCCGCGCGCATCGTGCAGGGCTTCGGCGCGAGCGCGATCATGAGCGTCAACGTCGCGCTGATCCGCGGCCTGTTCCCGGCGCACCGGCTCGGGCGCGGCGTCGGCTTCAACGCGCTCGTCGTTGGCGTGTCGTTCGCGGTGGGGCCGACGATCGCGTCGCTGATCCTGTCGGTGGCCGCGTGGCCGTGGCTGTTCGCGGTGAACGTGCCGCTCGGCGTATTCGCGCTGGCCGTGGCGATTCCTTCGCTGCCGCAGACGGCGCGCGGCAAGCATGTATTCGATCCGGTGGCTGCGCTGTTCAACGTGATCACGTTCGCGTCGCTGATCTTCGCGCTCGGCGAATTCGCGCAGCGCGGGCCGCTCTCGGTCGTGTGCACTGCCGCCGCGGTGGCGTTCACGTTCGGCTGGCTGCTGATCCGCCGGCAGGCCGGCCATCCGGCGCCGATGCTGCCGGTCGACCTGTTCCGCCGGCCCGTGTTCACGCTGTCCGCGCTGACGGCCGTGTGCGCGTTCGCCGCGCAGGGGCTCGCGTTCGTGTCGCTGCCGTTCTATTTCGAAACCGTCCTGCATCGCAGCGCGGTCGAGACGGGTTTTCTGATGACGCCGTGGTCGGCGATCGTCGCGCTCGCCGCGCCGATCGCGGGGCGGCTGTCGGATCGTTATCCGCCCGGGCTGCTCGGCGCGATCGGGCTCGCGTTGCTGAGTGCGGGGATGGTGTCGCTCGCCGCGCTGCCGGTGTCGCCGGGTGTCGTCGACATCGGCTGGCGGATGATGCTGTGCGGCGCGGGCTTCGGCTTCTTCCAGTCGCCGAACCTGAAAGCACTGATGTCGAGCGCGCCGCCCGAACGCAGCGGCGGCGCGAGCGGGATCATCGCGACCGCGCGGCTGATCGGGCAGGCGACGGGCGCGGCGCTGGTTGCACTGTCGTTCGGGATCGCGGGCCGCCACGGGCCGACGCTGGCGTTGATGCTCGGTGCGGGTTTCGCGGGCGCGGCGAGCGTCGCGAGCGGGCTGCGGCTGTTCGCGCCGTCGCATCGGGCCGGCGCGCCGGTCGTGTCGGAGCCGGTGAAGGAACCGGCGGCGGAGTAGGGCGCGGCACGGTCGCGACCGGCGCACGGCACACCCTCGCCGCGCGCCAGCTTTCATGCATCGCTCAGAACCCGCCCGACTTGATCAGCTGGTTGAGGTTCGCGATGTTCAGGCTGCCGAAGCCGGTCGTCAGATCCCAGCCGGTGCCGGCGGTATAGCCGTACCCCTGATAGCCGTTGTTGCCCGACACGACGTCATAGCGCACGAGCGACGGATGCGACGGAATGTCCGCATAGAAGTTGCCGGCCGGGAAGCCGAGGCCCGTGCCGTTCGCCGCGAGCAGCCGTGCCCAGAAGCCCGTGAAGATCGGCGCGGCGAGGCTCGTGCCGCCGATCTGCTGCAGCTGGCCGTAGTTGTAGATGTACGCGCCCGTGCTTTGCGCGGCATCGAACGCGACGTCCGGCAACCGGCGATTGCTGCCCGACTGCCACGACGGCGCGGGCAGGATCGTGCTGACACCGCCGCCCGTCGCCCACAGCTTGCCGTTCGAATCGAGTCCTTCGTTCCACACCGTCTCGTTCGAGAACGCGCCGGCCGACGTCGTGTAGAGCGTCGTGCCGCCGATCGCGAGCACGTGCGGCGACGCAGCCGGCCACGACACCGTGTAGTTCGAGCCGTCCGGGTAGCCGCGGTTGTTGCACTCGTACACGCCTTCGTCGCCCGACGATACCGAGAACGTCTGGCCCTGCGCGGCTGCCGTCGTGAAGATCTGCTCTTCGGCGTCGATCGTGCCGTCCGCGTTCGCGTCGGTTTCGCACCAGCCGAGCGACACGTTGATCACTTTCGCGGTGTCGTCCGACACCGCGCGGTTGAACGCCTGCGTGAGGCCCGTGTTGCCGGCGGCGTTCAGGTCCGCCATGTAGAACACCAGCTTGCCGACCTGGCCGCCGGCCGAGCCGACGATCGACTGGCTGTCGAGATCCCATTCGCCCTGGCCGTCCTGGTCGTCGCTGTAGCTGCCGCCCGTGCCGTTGGTCTTGACGGTCTGCGTCGTGACCGTGCCGTAGCCGTTGCTCGACGTGAACTGCTTCAGGTCCTGCAGCGTCTGCGATACGCCGCCGATCGTGATGATGCCGACGGTCACGCCGGCGGCGGTCGGCACGCCGGTCGCGTTGTAGAGGCCCGGGAATTCCTTCGGATAGTGGCCTGTCGCCGTGCCGGCCGCGAGCGCCTGCGGCTTCGCCACGTTGCCGATGCGCAGCATCGGCCGCGCCCGCGCGACACTTTGCAGCCCGAGCACCGAGCCGACGACGTCGCCGAGCGCACGCGGCACTTGCGCGGTCGACGTGTTGGCGAAGCCCGAGCGGCCCGCATAGTCGAAGTGCACGAGCGACGTGTTGAACGCGGCCTTCACCGTGCCGGCCGTGCCGCTGGCCGAGATCAGCAGCCGGTTCGGCGCGACCTCGACGTTCGTGAAGCCGCTCTTGTGCAGATAATTGACGACCGACTTCACCTGCGCGTCGGTCGGCGCGTAGTTCGCGAGGAACTGCTCGTGCGTCAGGTACTGGCGGTAATGCGCGCTGCCGGGCCGGTTCACGTCGCGCGCCAGTTGCTTGAGCTGCGCGGCGTTGCGCAGCTTCAGGCTGACGACGACATTGGTCGTTTCACCGGCTGCCAGTTCGCGCGACGGCGCCGCACTGCGCGCCATCAACTGCGGGCCGGTCAGAAAGGCCTTCGTATGAGTATCGACCCAATCCGTCGTCGCGTGCGCCGCTGCGGCGGCGAACACGAGCGGTGCCACGCACGCGAGGCGGCGGGGCGACGGAAGGGGAAGGGCAAACCAGGCGTTCCTTTTCATCGGGAGTCCTTTTTAGGAGAGGCGACGTTACTGGAACCCCGGCCCTTGTGGGGCCGCGAGCGGTGACGAGCGTAGGGCGTCGGTGCCGTTCGGGTAGCTGCCATTTTCCATAGCTGTCAGTTCTGACAACGGGGCGCATGACTGCGCGCGCAGCGCCGTTCACGCGGGCAATGACGGGCCCGGTGGGCGGAACCGGTTCGCGGCACGACGGCGCGGCAACGCGCGTCGCTCACACGCACGAGTCGTTCGTTGCAGCGCCGGAATGTGCGTGGCCGTAGACGAGAGCGCGACGTGGATGCATGGCGTTTGCGTGTCAATGGCGGCACGCCGTATCGCACTATGTGGTCATTGGAAGCGACTCGTCAGGAACCGCTTCGCGCAGGCACAAAAATGGGGCCAGCCGAACCCGAACGTTTCCCGAACTGTGGAACAGCGCGGCGGCCAGTCTTGCAGGCTGCTTTCGGATCGCGAGCCGCAATTGCGGATTAGAGGAAATATTCGAATGTAATGGGTGGAACCCCTTGCTGTTCGGGAGGGAACGAAGCTGCCGTTACGTGGCCGGGCGGGTACGGTCGCAATGAAATCGGTAGCGCTCACCTACGTCCGATTTCCGCCGTTGCTCCA
>NZ_JBYQCG010000157.1:13095-14324 GCF_057837105.1 Burkholderia sp. APQ4-4ca
ATGGGGCCAGCCGAACCCGAACGTTTCCCGAACTGTGGAACAGCGCGGCGGCCAGTCTTGCAGGCTGCTTTCGGATCGCGAGCCGCAATTGCGGATTAGAGGAAATATTCGAATGTAATGGGTGGAACCCCTTGCTGTTCGGGAGGGAACGAAGCTGCCGTTACGTGGCCGGGCGGGTACGGTCGCAATGAAATCGGTAGCGCTCACCTACGTCCGATTTCCGCCGTTGCTCCATTTGGACTCGACCTTCGGGAGGCTCGGACATGTCGCGTGGCGAACGGCTATGAGTCAGCCGGGTGGTTGCGACCGAGAGAATCGGTATCGGAAAAACACGAAATCCATTTTCGTTCCATCGGAACGCGTAAATGGATTCGGCTTCAAATCCCGGTTCTTACCAATTTCATATTCGTCCTATGGCGGCTTTGTCCCTTGCTCGGTTAAAGTCGCGCGGCCTATTCCGCAAACGTTTTCGGAGGATTGATTGACCCCGAGCACGGCCAATTTCGACACGCCCGCACGTGCGGGTATCAACATCCATCAGTTCTATAGCCTTGATCTCAAGGGCATGCCTGCCGCCGCACTAGCGGACGTCTATGAGTTCGATGGGGCACGCGGAATCGGAGAGCCGACGAAGTACACGATCCAGTTCACGCACCCTCGCCATGACCTGTCACGCACTGAATTCCTGAACCGAATCGGAGCGTTTGTGATTCAGCCGCCGCCGCGTGATCGGTGGAGCCAGCCTGAAAGCGCACGCCGCGTGCAAGGCGTGGTGACGGGCTTCGCACTCAAGGCGACCACCGCGACCAGTCGTTGTACGAGATTGTGCTGGAATCGCGTCTGGCGCTGTTGCGCAATGCGCCCAAATGCCGGTTCTTCCTGGACAAAACCATTCCCGAGATCATCGAGCAGATTCTGCGGGAGCATGAGTTCAATCAGATCTTCGTGCGCTTTGAATTCCAGCTACATCGTACCTATCGCAAGCGCAGCTTCGTGATGCAATGGGGTGAGGACGACCTGGCGTTCATTACGCGCTTGTGCAGACGCTCTGGCATCTGGTTCGTGTGCGAGGAAGGCAAGCATTGCGAGCAGGTGCGCTTCGGCGACGACTATGCGCACTACCGCCGCGATCCCGAGCGTCTGACAGTTGCGTACCGGCCGTACAGCGGCCTGGAGGCGGGAGGTGTCGAATCGGTCAGCGCGCTCGAAATGCGCGCGACGACGTTGCC
>NZ_JBYQCG010000158.1:0-4207 GCF_057837105.1 Burkholderia sp. APQ4-4ca
CTGCGCATCATCGGCACGGTCGGCGAACCGATCAATCCGGAAGCGTGGATGTGGTACCACAAGCACGTCGGCCACGAACGCTGCCCGATCGTCGACACGTGGTGGCAGACCGAAACCGGCGGCCACATGATCACGCCGCTGCCGGGCGCGACGCCGACCGTGCCGGGTTCCTGCACGCTGCCGCTGCCGGGCATCATGGCCGCGGTGGTCGACGAGACCGGCCAGGACGTGCCGAACGGGCAAGGCGGGATTCTCGTCGTCAAGCGGCCGTGGCCCGCGATGATCCGCACGATCTGGGGCGACCCGGAGCGCTTCAAGAAGAGTTACTACCCGGAAGAACTCGGCGGCACGCTGTACCTGGCCGGCGACGGCACGGTGCGCGACAAGGAGACCGGCTACTTCACGATCATGGGCCGGATCGACGACGTGCTGAACGTGTCGGGCCACCGCCTCGGCACGATGGAGATCGAATCGGCGCTGGTGTCTCACGAGCTGGTGGCCGAAGCGGCGGTGGTGGGCCGTCCGGACGACACGACGGGTGAAGCGGTCGTGGCGTTCGTGGTGCTGAAGCGCGCGCGCCCGGAAGGCGACGAAGCGGCGGCGCTCGCGAAGACGCTGCGCGACTGGGTCGGCAAGCAGATCGGGCCGATCGCGAAGCCGAAGGACATCCGCTTCGGCGACAACCTGCCGAAGACGCGCTCGGGCAAGATCATGCGGCGCCTGCTGCGCTCGCTCGCGAAGGGCGAGGCGATCACGCAGGATACGTCCACGCTCGAGAATCCGGCCATCCTCGAGCAATTGAACCGCTCGATGTGACATCGCCCGCCACGGCGGGCCTATCGCTTCACCGCGGCGCCGAAGCACGACCGCCCGCCTCTCACACCGGGCTCGCGGTCGCTTCGGCGCCGGCGACAAGCATCGCCGTGCGTTCCCCGACGGCACGGCATGCAGGCGGCTCGCATCGCTTCCGCCATTGCATTTTTAATTAGTCGTACGTATTACAACACTCACAAAACGGAGACAGACGATGAAGGGAATGACACGGACGATGTGCGCGGCGCTGCTTGGCGCGGCCGCCAGCACGAGCAGCTTCGCGCAGAGCAGCGTCACGCTGTACGGCGATCTCGATGCCGCATTGCTCTATACGAGCCGGTCGCTCGATTCGGCGACCGGCGGTAACTCCGGCCGCCAGTTCGCGCTGACCGACACCGGCATGACGCCGACCAACTTCGGCATCACGGGCACCGAGGATCTCGGCGGCGGGCTGCACGCGAGATTCAAGCTGGAAAGCGGCTTCAACATCACGGACGGCGCGTTCGGCCATTCGAACGGCAACTTCTTCGGCCGCCAGGCGTGGGTCGGGATCGACGGCGGCTTCGGCGAAACGAAGGTCGGCCTGCAGTTCTCGCCGTTCGTGCTCGCGATCCTCGGATCGGATCCGCGCAACGTCTCGCACTTCGGCGCGGCGCTGGTGCCGTATGTCGACAACGTGCTCGTTACGGGCCTCTTCAACCCGAACGCGATTTCGTACACGAGCCCGACGATCGCCGGGCTGACGGCCAGCGCGATGTTCGGCTTCGGCGGGAAGGCCGGCGACTTCCAGGCGGGACGCCAGTATTCCGGCAGCCTCACCTATACGAACGGCGGCTTCATGCTCAACGCGGCGCTCTACGACGGCAACGGCGGCACGTCGCCGACGCCGGTTGCGAGCACGGTCGCGTTCGTCGGCCGCACGATCGGCGCCGCCTACACGTTCGGGCCGGTGACCGGCAAGGCGTCGTTCACGAGCTACAAGGTCGCCGGCTCGTTCAGCAACGACGTGTATAGCGCCGGCCTCGATTACCGCGTCACGCCGGCCCTCGACCTGAACACCGGCGCGTGGTACACCACCGACCGCAACGATTCGCACAATCATTCGCTGCTCGCCGCGATCGGCGCCGACTACAGCCTGTCGAAACGAACGGGCCTGTATGCGCAGGTCGGCGTGGTCAACAACCACGGCGCGATGAATACGGGCCTCGGCATCACGGGCGGCGCGTTGTACGGGTTGCCGGGCACGACGGTCGGCGTCAACGCCGGCATCCATCACGTGTTCTGATACAGCCGCCGAGGACGGGCGAGTGCCACGCGCCGCCCGTCCGGACACGGAAACGACGCATAAACGTCGCGCAGACGTCATGCGAACGTCACGCACACGCGCCTCACCCGGCGCCGGCCCGGCCATCCGGCGCACCGATCTCGATGTTTACCCGACCTCAAGTCCGCGGCTGCGCGGCCGTCAAGTCAGGAACGCATGCGCAACATCCGCCGGAAACCCGGCGCGCGTGCCCTCAAGGAGACCCACCAACGTGAACTTCTTCGGAATCGGCCGCCACCGCCGTTCGTCGCGCGCGCTCGTCGGCGACATTGCCGAGCAGGCCGGCAGGCTCGGCATCGAGATCTGCGACGTGTCGGGCCACGTCGAGGAAGTCGCGGCCCGCGTCGCCCGGCAGGCGGAGGTGTGCCACACGCTGCGCGAATCGGCCGCCCTCACGCTGCGCGGCAACCACCGGATCGCCGAGGCCGCGCAGCAGGTGCGCAACGTCAGCGCCAATGCGTCGAATGCGGTCCAGCAGTCGCAGCAGACGATCGAGGCGTCGCTCGCCGACATTCACGGGCTCGTCGAGGGCGTCACCACGATCGGCGACCAGATGGGCGCGCTGCGCGATGCGCTCGACCACGTGCGGGCGGTGTCCGAGGAGATTTCCGTCATCGCGCGCCAGACCCACCTGCTCGCGCTGAACGCCGCGATCGAGGCCGCGCGTGCCGGCGAGTCGGGCCGCAGCTTCGCGGTCGTCGCGGCCGAGGTCAAGAACCTGTCCGCGAAAACCGGCCAGGCGACGGCCCAGATCGAGACGACGCTCGCGCGGCTCGCCGAGCAGACCGAACACCTGCTCGCGGAAGGCACCGACAACGCCGCCCGCGCGCATCGCGTGCGCGAGGGCACGCGCACGATCGGCGAGGTCGTGCACGCGACCGGGCACGCGATCACCGAACTTGCGGGCGAAGCCGAACAGATCGCGTCGTTGACGGACGAGATCGAGGCGCAGTGCCATCGTCTCGACGAGCAGGTCGGCGAGATGGCGTCCGGCGTCGAGAACTCGGCCGACAACTTCTCGCAGGCCAAGGACCGCCTCGGCAATCTGCTCTCCGTCTCCGAGACGCTGATCGAGCTCACCGCCGCGACCGGCATCGAATCGCCGGACACGCGCCTGATCGACACCGCGCGGAGCACGGCCGCCGCGATCGGCAAATGCTTCGAGGAGGCGATCGGCCGCGGCGACATCACGCTCGACGCGCTGTTCGACACGCACTACGAACCGATTCCGGGCACCGACCCGCAACAGTTCATGACGCGCTTCACGGCGTTCACCGATCGCGTGCTGCCGGCCATCCAGGAGCCGGTGCTCGACGTCGACGCACGCGTCGTCTATTGCGCGAGCTTCGACCGGCAGTGCTACCTGCCGACTCACAACCGAAAGTTTTCCCTGCCTCAGCGCGCGGACGCCGCGTGGAATGCGGCCAATTGCCGGAACCGCCGGATCTACACGGACCGCACGGCGCGCATGTCCGTGGCGCATGACAAGCCGTTCCTGCTGCAGACCTATCGCCGCGACATGGGCAACGGCCAGTTCGTGCTGATGAAGGACGTGTCCGCGCCGATCGTCGTCGGCGGACGGCCATGGGGTGTCCTGCGGATCGGCTACACCGTCTGAACCGGCGCGGGCAGGCCGCGCGTTACTGCTCCAGCCCCACGCCCAACGGCCGCTGATCGCTGCGGCCGTGATCGTCGACCACCCGCACCGTATAGCTGCCGGCCGTGCGCGGCTGCCAGAACAGCGTGTCGCCCGGCGCGCTGCGGCCAACATACGCATCGTTGACGAACCAGTACAGCGCATGCGCGCTCGCATCGGCGCTCGCGTTGAACGCGATGCGCGTGTCGTCGGTGCTTTTCACGCGCATCGCGTACGTACTGCCGCGCAGCGGCGACGTGATGCGCGGCGGGTCGCCTTCGACCTGTCCGGCATCGCGACAATCGGCATTCTGCGGCGGCCGCCGGCGCGGAATGCCGGCCTGCGCGAACACCTGCTGCAAATCCGACGGCCAGAACTCGAAGACCTCCGTATGCGTGCGCTTGCCGTCGTACGGCGGGCACGCGGCCTTCCCC
>NZ_JBYQCG010000159.1:0-4898 GCF_057837105.1 Burkholderia sp. APQ4-4ca
GTCGCCGCCCCATTGGAGGCACATTCACGGCCAGCCCGCCGTGACCGCTAACTATCGGCAACGCTTCTGCGAACGCGCGGAACATCGCCTCGAACACGCCGGGGCGGTGGGCGATAAACGCACGCGGTACCGTGAAGACCAGTCCGTCGAGACCGCGTTTCCGTGCAGCCTTCTTTTCGCTAAGCGCGAACACCGTGAATTCATAGAACCCGGTCGCGAGCTTGTGCTCGGCGCTGGTGATCGCGACCGCAAGGGCCTCGTCGGAGGGAACGCTCGTCGCGAGACTTTCGAATCCCGGAGACTTGTCGTACTGGATCGGTTCTTCTCCCTCGGAATAGAACCAGCGCAGCGGCCCGGACTTTGACGGCGTCTGGCCGGCCGCCACTTCGAGCGCGTGTTGATATTCCTCGATCGCCGCGTTGTACTGCTTGAAGCAGCGCACCAGCTTTTGCCGAACCTCCGACGTGAAACCGTTGCGGAAGTAAAGCACGCCCCGCACTACAAGGGCGGCACCCGTGATCCCTTTTTGGTGCGCGGGCTCGTAAAGCCCGAAAGGCATGGTGTCCGCACGGCGCGGATCTTTGGCCCAAGCTTCAATTTCGTCGTTCGTCATGGCGTCAAAGCGGGAGCGGGAATGCAGATGGCGGCAATGAGGGCGCGGTCGGGAGCGGTGGGCCTCCGGGCGCGGTGCTATTGCCGCCGAACAAGTCGTCAAGCTCGGATTGTCGCGCGGATTGCTTCGAGCGCGAAGTTTCCTTCTGGCCGTCGTCGTCGCCGCATCCGCAATCAGCCGCGCCGAGGTGAACAAACTTCGACGGGCCGCCCGCGATTTCGATGTAGTCGTCTTCCTGATCAGGGCCGTATCGATCGCCGGGGAATTTCATTTCCACGACGGTCTTGATATTCGATTGCTCCGGAGGTTTCGACGGGTCGTTCACGATGACGACGTCAGGGCGGCGGACGTCGCCTTTCTCGTACTTCCTGCCCTTGCTGGGCCACACGTCCTTGATCCACTGGCGAATGCCCGAATTGGGCTCTAGCGGATCGTCGTAGTCCATGATCGGCTCGGGTGGATTCGTCGTCATATCGTACGGTTGTTCCGGCCGGTATTCTGTTGGAACGCCCGTCTGCATCTTCGACACCTCATTGGGTAGCCCGAGGCGCATCTCGACGCAGCGCTGCCGCTGGATTGTTCCGGCTTTCGTCGCGACGCCGATCCGACGGCACTCGCAGAACGTGTGACACAGAACTTTCCGATCCTTCGGGGAGAGTTTGGAGGCGCTTAATCCAACCTGCGTTGTCTTGCCACCGGTGCTCGAGCCCCCAGTAGACGACCCTGGGGAGTAGGGGCCGGTCATGCATCGCTCCCGGGCTGATGGAACGACAGCGATGCAGCTTGGTGACTGCTGATCCAATCGGTGTGGCCGCTCGCGTCCGTCGTGCCTTGAATCGTTTGACCGTCCGCCGATATGACCGTGTATGGGTGATTCGGGATCGGCGCGCGTGTCTTGTCGTCGACGAGCTGGAAGCGGCCGCGATATGCGCCATCGTCTTGCGCGGTCGTCTGCGTGACTACACTTTTGCCTGCGCCAACCGAGCCGCCTGCGCCGGAGGTCGGCTCTACCGTCGCCATGCCTTGCGATGCTATCAGCGTCGCGCCGCATGCAGTCTTGTCGCCTTCGGTCGCCACAGCCCGGCCGCCAAACGTCATGCTGCGAACGCGGACACCGATGATTGGGTAGACGCCGCTGCACTTGGGACACGACACCATGTCGCCTTCGAGCGCGAGTGGCTTGCCGAAGACGATGTTGGTAGACGTGCAGGCGAGCACCCGGCCACCGTGCGAAGTCGTATCGCCTTCCCGAACGAACGCAGAACTCATGCCGAATCCTCTGTTGAAATTTTGCGAGGACTGTAGCACGCACCGAATAAGGGTAACTACCCTGTCAAAGTTGCCGGGAGGCTTCGCAGGTGAATGGCGCGGTGCAATTTTTGACCGTCCAAAGTCACTTTTCATTGAACACAAGGCTAGCTTTTGCCGTGGCATCGGGGAGGGCTGCGGCACGGGAGTTTCTTTGCGCGCAGCGTTCCAGACCGCAGGGTGCTTCTCGACACGGCTGGCGTCATGCGACCTATTTGCCTGCTACCTCCAACTTTGTCTCCAAGTAAATGAGTGTTTTGGAGATACACTTGGAGATAGTCAAACCCTTGCCCAGTAAGGCTTCCGGGGTGAATTGAGCGTATATCTCCAAATCTCCAGAAGTTTTCTGTTCGGGCGGCCGGCGATCGACGACTTACGCCGCAATTTCTCGCTCGATGGCCTCGTCCGCATGGGCTTAACCGATTGGGGGTATGTTTGGGGGTTTGTGCTCCAATCGCTGATTCAATTTTCGTTTTGAATCAGTGGATTGTATGAGGATTGTTGATCCTGCAGCCGCACCAAATCCGAAAAGGGGTTACGGAGTTTTCCGTAACCCCTTTTTTGTTTATGGGGCTGCGCGCCGTGATGTCGCGAGCGCTGTCGTTACCCCCTTTTTCTTGTCACGCCGCATCTCTAATGTTGCACCTTCTCGCCGCGGCAGCACTATCGCGGTCGGGGTGTGCGTGATCGCATCCGACGCCGTGCCCGCGTCGCGCAGGATCCCGGGATCTCGCTCCCGGCAGCGCATCGGCTTCTGCCACCCATCCATTCCATTCGAAAACGCGACCGACGCTGATCGAACTGCATCGCGGACGATCAGGAGACATGGACCATGTTGAGTCCGCATGAATTCTCTATGCTGCTGCGCATTGCGCGCGCGCCCGACAGTGTCGACCTCGCGAACCCGGCTTTCGCCGTGCTCGTCGAAAAGCGGCTGGTCGACGACACGCAGGTACGCGTGAACGAGATAGCGGCGCGCCCGGCGCTGACGCCGATCGGCCAGATGCTGCTTGCCCGCTTCGACGAGGCGGCCTGACGAAAAAAAGGAAAAAGGAAAAGGGGAAGCAGAGGGGAGACGGCTGCAACCGCGCGTCACGCCTTCGCCGCAGTGAAAACGTGACGCAGCGAAAAACGTGACGCATTGAACGCGCACCGAACCGCTTACTGCGCGACCGGCACCGTCACGTCGCTGCCGAACCAGTGCATCGAGATCTTCTTCAACGTGCCGTCCTTGCGCAGCGAATCGAGCGCATCGTTGATCGCCTTCTCGAACTTCGGGTTCCCCTTGCGGAACGGAATCGCCATCTCCTGCTTGCCGCCGTTCAGCACCGCACCCGAGCGCAGCGGCAGGTTCGACGTCTTGATCATGTACGGCAGCATCAGCCGGTCGTCGAGCGTCGCCTCGATCCGCCCTGCGGCGAGGTCGCGCAGCTTCTCCGGCGCACCGGGATACGTCTGCACCTCGATGCCCGGCACGCTGCGCGCCATCTGGTCGTAGTTGGTGCCGAGCGTCACGCCGAGCTTCTTGCCCTTGAAGTCCTCGAGCGACTTGAAGTTGCGCGTGTCGTCCTTGCGCTGGATCAGTTGCGCGGCCGAGTACGTGTACGGCTCGCTGAAGTCGAGCGCCTCCTTGCGCTGCGGCGTGATCGTGACCTGATTGACGATCACGTCGAACTTGCCGGCTTGCAGCCCCGCGATGATGCCGCTCCATTCGGTCGGGACGAACTGCGTCTTCACGCCGAGTTTGCCCGCGACCGCGTTCGCGACGTCGACGTCGAAGCCCTCGAGCTGGCCGGACGTGCCGCGCGAGTTGAACGGCGGATACGTGCCTTCGAGGCCGACGCGCAGCACGCCGGCCTTCTTCACGGAATCGAGCAGGTCGTCCGCGTGCGCGGCGACGGCCGTGAAGCCGAGAGCCGACGCGAGCAGCAGGCTCGACAGCAGGAACTTCGAACGTTTCATCGCAGATCTCCAGGATTCAGTGTCGTGGTGTGAGCGCCGGGTATCGGTCGGACCCGGGGGCGGCCGGAATGCGGGCACGTAGACACTACTCGCAACCGCGCCGCGCCGGAAGTCGAATTGGCCCTGATTGCAATCGATTTCACCGAAAACCGGTGACGCGTTCGCGCAGGCGGAATAATCTGACGAAAACCGTCCGCTGGAAGACGCCGACATCATCGGGCCAGGAGCAGATCGACATGGATTTCAGATTTTTCGCCGACGTCGCGACTTACACGTTCGAGGACGGCATTCACGTCGTCGGCTTCGCGGATCGTGACCCGCCGACGAACTACGTGATCCTGCAGCGTGGAACCGAGGACGACGAACAGGACGAGGCGCTCGGCCTCGACACGTACTACATGGAAGTGTGCGAGCGCGGCGTGGCCGGTTATGGCGGTGTCGAATCCGTCTCGCTGCGCGGAGACATGCTGAATATCGAACTGGCGCTGGATGCGCGATGGGCGCAAGGGCTGGGCCTTGTCACGATCGCGTTGCGCGCGACGGACGGGCTGGAACACGTGAAGCAGGGGTTGGCGGCGGTTTTTGCGGGAACCTCGGTCACGCTGCGTATCGACTGACGTGCGTTCGGCGGCGGGCGGGCGCGGAATTGGCATAATCACGGCCTGCCGCGGGTTGCTCGCGGCCGATGCAACGCAATCAATCCGGATACCACCGCAATACCCATGTCGCTCGATTCCACGACCGCAGTGTCGCTGCACCATATTCTCGAACGTCCCGGCGATTTCTCCGGGTGGCTTTACCTGCCGCCGATGCCGTGGACGCTCGACACCGAAGGGGCGTTTTTCGAAGATGCCGATGACGCGGAAGCAGACGCCGCGCCTGTCGTGGCGGTGCAGTCCGGCTGGAAAGTCACGCTCGACAGCGCGACGATCGAGGACATCGTGATCAACGCACACGACCAGATCGACGAGCCGAGCGTCGGGCAATTGCTCGACGCGTTCGTCTTCTACGTCGA
>NZ_JBYQCG010000160.1:0-4887 GCF_057837105.1 Burkholderia sp. APQ4-4ca
ACCGCGACCGTTCCGGGCGTTTACACGCGTGCGGCATGGGAGGAGCGCATCTCGAAGGCGATCGACGACGCAAGCGCGAAGCGCGACGTGTCTGGTGATTGGGTGTTGCGCCATGAAGGAAACGCCGTTGGCGCATCCGACAACAACGACAGTAACCTCCCTCCACCAACATTGAAAACCGAACTGCGCCAACGCTACTTCGACGACTACGCGCGCGCATGGGCGCTGTTCCTCAACAGCTTGCGCTGGCAATCCGCGCCGACGCTGTCGGCCACGGCCGACCAATTGACACTGCTCGGCGATTCGCAACGTTCGCCGCTCGTCGCGCTGATGAACGCGATCGTCTACCAGGCAGGCGCGGGCGCAAGTGCACAGTCACTCTCCGAGAGCCTGATCAACAAGGCGCAACAACTGGTCGGCGCCGACGAAAAGGATCCGTCGAAGCAGGCTCAACCGCAGCTTGCGCCGCTTGCCGCGGCCTTCGGCCCGATCCTGCGCCTGACCGGCAGCGATCTGGTGTCCGGCGCACCGGCCAACGGCAAGGCCGCCACTCAACTGGCCGCGACCGGCGACCTCGCTCTCGCGCGCTACCTCGAGCGGGTCACGGCGATGCGCCTGAAGGCATCGCAGATCGTCTCCGGCGCCGATCCGGATGCGATCGCGCGGCTGGCCGCTCAGTCGGTCCTGCAGGGCAAGACGTCCGATATTTCCGATAGCCGCGACTATGCGAGCCGCGTAGCCGCGAGCCTGGGAGAACAGTGGGCCGGCTTCGGTGCGCTGTTTCGTGCACCGTTCGATCAGGCGTGGCAAGTCGTCGTGCAGCCTGCGGCGGTGAGCCTGAACGAAATCTGGCGAACGGCGATCCTGGCCGACTGGAACAAGTCGTTCGGCGGCCGATATCCGTTCTCGGACGCCGACAACGACGCGTCATTGCCCGAGATGGCGCGCTTCATGCGGCCCGACAACGGCGTGATCGCCCAGTTCGTCGCCACGCAGCTCGCCGGCGTCATCGAGCGACAGGGCGATCGGTGGGTCGTCGCGCAAGGCGCCGACCAGGGCGCGCTTACGATCGATCCGGTCTTCCTGAGCGGCCTGAACAAGCTCGCGCGGGTCTCGACCGTGCTGTTCCCGTCCGGAGACGCGCGCGTGCGGTACGAACTGCAGGCAGTCCCGACGCCGGGCGTCACCGGCATGAAGTTCGTGCTGTCCGGGCGCGAACTGCGCTACTTCAACCAGAAGCAGGAATGGGTGCCGTTCGAGTGGCCGGGCCAGTCGCTCGAGAACCTGTCGCACATCGAATGGCAGACCGAGCAGGGCGGATTGCGCACGGCGCTCGACTCGCAGGGGCGCTTCGGCCTGATCCGGCTGCTGGAGCGTGCGAAGGTCGTCCAGCAGGACAACGCGCGTTACTTGCTGACCTGGATGCCGGACACGAGCCAAGGCATGCCGCTGAAGGTGCAATTGCGTGCCGAAGCAGGCGCGGGGCCGCTCGACGTACTCCAGTTGCGTAACTTTGCGCTGCCGGCGCGGATTTTCGTCACCGGGGCGGCGGGTACTGGGCCGAAGCTGTCGACAGCCAGCCCGCCGCCGTTGCCGGCTGCGGCAATCGCCGCGGCAAAGCACGCTGCCGTGCCGTTGCCGCCGGGACTTCCGGGTGCGATGTCGTTGCCGGATGAGCCTATGCCGGCGACGCCGGAACCGGCGCGTCGTCGAACCGTCGCGGTGGATTCGGCCCCCGCGGACGCGCGGCCGGCTACGTCCGCGATGAAGTCGCCCAAGGCCGATCCGGAGATGGCGGTGTCGTCTCTGGCGACAACGTCGATGTCCGCCGATGCTTCCTCCAAACCGTTCGGACACGCCCTCCAGTTGCTGGGCGACGCATTTGCGTTTTGAGACCTCCATGACGCTAGCCAATTTCGTAAAAACACTTGTCGGCGGTTCACGCATCGATTCACTGCACGAAGCGCGCCGGCATACCTGGGCGGCATGGCTTGCCCCGATACCTGGGGAGCACGCGCATGGCCGCGATCCCGGTTACGAGGATGCATTCTTCGAACTGAAGGACGAAGCGACCAAGCTGTCCGGAATCGACGACGGCCTGATTACCCGCGCATGCGAACAGCTTCTCAAGGAAACCGGAAAGGATCTGCGTCTGGTCGGTTACTACGCATTTGCGCGACTGCGTCAGGATGGTCCCACCGGGTTCGCCGACGGACTCGAGCTGGCCGCGTCGCTGGTCGACCGGTTCGGCGAGACCTTGCTGCCCGCGCGCGCCGAGGCAAAGCGGGCGGCGCTGGAAATGCTGTCGACCGCGCGAATGATCGAAACGCTGGACAGCCGCGGTGACTTCGGCGCCGCGGATCGCGAGCGCGCGATTGCAGCGCTCGAGGTACTCGTCACCCGCACCGGTACGTGGTCCGACGCCGCCCGTCCGAACCTGCATCCGCTGGCTGCCCGCTTCGGGAACAAGGACGAACCGGTTCGCAACGTGAGCCCGGACATGGCGATGCAGCAGACGTCCGCCTCAGCAAGCGCATCGAGCGGATCGATCGCATCGGCGCGCGACCTGCTCGATCATGCCCGCGCGATGTCGGCATGGCTGCGCGATCAGGAAAACGGCTATTTGCCGTCGGTGCGTATCGCGCGCGGCGTTCGGTGGGACACCTTGCACGACGTGCCGCCGTCGGATACCGCGTCGCACACGCGTCTGACGCCGCCACGCGCCGAATTGCGCCAGCAACTGAAGCGGCTCGTGCTGCAGAAACAGTGGCACGAACTGCTCGAGCGCGTCGAAGGGGCATTCATGGAAGGCGTGAATCACCTGTGGTTCGACCTGCAGTATTTCCAGCACGTCGCGCTCGATCACGTCGGCGCGCCCTACCATGCATGGAGCGAAGTGCTGCGCACGGACTTTGCGTTGTTCCTCGAACGATTGCCGGGCATCGAGCGGCTTTCGTTCAGCGACGGCACGCCATTCTCCGACGACACGACGCTCGAGTGGATCGCCCGCCACGCGGTCGTGCGCGACCTCGAAGCGGGCGAGACCGTCGCGCCGCTACCGGTCTCCGCGGATAGCGAGGGCGATGCGGGCGACTGGGCGGAGATCGAGGCGCAGGCTCGCGAGCTGGTCGCGAGCGACGGTGTCGAGGCCGCGTTCGCATGGCTTGATGTGCTGCCCGGCATGAAGACCGAGCGTCACCGTTTCCTGCGGCGGCTCGTGATGGCGCGCGTGGCCGATCATGCGGGGCGACCCGATGCCGCCCTCGCATTGCTCGTCGAACTCGATACGTCCTCACGTTCGCTGCCGGTGATGCGCTGGGAGCCTGCGCTGGCGTTCGAGGTCAAGCAGCAACTCGTGCGAGCGTTGAAAGCGACGAGCAACCGCAAGGATGCCGACAAACCGACGCTCGCGCGCCGCATCGGCGAACTGCAGGCGGAACTTACCGTGCTCGACCCGGCGCGAGCGCTGACTCTTTCGTAACGAGAATTCATGGCAAACGACGATCCCATCCTGCGCTACTACGAAGCCGAAATGCGCTATTTGCGCGAGTCCGGCAAGGAATTCGCGAAGGCGCATCCTGATCGCGCACGGCTGCTCAACCTCGACCGTGTCGGCGATCGCGATCCGTACGTCGAGCGGCTGTTCGAGGGTTTTGCCTTTCTGACCGGGCGCCTTCGGCAGAAGCTCGACGACGAGTTGCCGGAACTGACGGAAGGGTTGGTCAGCCTGCTATGGCCGCACTACTTGCGCATGATCCCGTCGTTGTCGATCGTGGAACTCATCCCGCTGTCGGAAAAGCTTCAGAAGACCGAAGTCGTGCCGGCAGGCGTATCGGTACGCTCCGCGCCGATCGCCGTGCCGCCGCCGGCTGGCGCCGAAGGTTTGTCGCCGAAGACCGTGCAATGCATCTACAGGACCACGCAAGCGGTCACGCTGCAACCGGTCACGGTCACGCATGCCGGGCCGACCGTGCGCCATGACGGTCGCTCGGTGATTCGGCTCGGCTTCTCGCTCGGCGGGTCGGCGCGCCGGATGGAAACGGATCTGTCCCGGTTGCGCCTGTACCTGAATGCGGATCTGCCGACGGCATTCGCGATGCACCTTGCGCTCACGCGCCAGGTCGACACGATTCAATTGCGCATTCCGGAGATCCGCGACGGCGAGGCGATGCCGCTCGCCGGCGTCACGATCGAGCCGGCCGG
The DNA here is from genome assembly GCF_057837105.1 of Burkholderia sp. APQ4-4ca. Classification (NCBI taxonomy): domain Bacteria; kingdom Pseudomonadati; phylum Pseudomonadota; class Betaproteobacteria; order Burkholderiales; family Burkholderiaceae; genus Burkholderia; species Burkholderia sp. APQ4-4ca. The sequence goes on from NZ_JBYQCG010000160.1 coordinate 4,204, forward strand.
CTTCTCGGCCGAGGAACGACTGTGGCCGAAGGCCGATGCGGCTTTCTCCGGCTATCAGTTGCTGCTCGAATACTTCACGTTCCGCGAGAAATTCCTGTTCGTGGATCTTTGCGGACTGGACGTCACGAAGCTGCCCGAACGTACCACCCGGTTCGAGCTGGAGATCGTGCTGACGCAGGCCTATCCGTCGGACCAGCGCTTCAGCGCGGAAAACGTTCGGCTATTCTGCTCGCCGGTGATCAACCTGTTCGAGCTGGATGCCGAGCCGATCGAGATCGACCATCACGAAACCGAATATCGCGTGGTGCCGGCCGGCCATCAAGGCGAACATGTCGAAACGTATTCCGTCGACGCGATCGAGGCATTCGATCACGAAACGGCCGAGCGGTACGAATACGTGCCGTTTGCGACGTTCCGTCATCGTGGCGGCATGCTGCGCCACGAGGCGCCGGAGCGGTATTTCCATTCGCGCGTGCGCTCGGGCGTGACGGGGTTGCACGAAACGTGGGTGGTGCTCGGTGGTCATGCATGGGAAACCATGGAGGCGCTGCCCGAGGAAAGCCTGTCGTTGCGTGTGACGGGCACGAACGGATTGCTGCCGCGCAAGGGGCTGCGGGAAGCCAGTCTCGACGAACTCGCGACCAGTTCGCAGAACGTCACCGGGGTGCGCAATCTCGTCTCGCC
>NZ_JBYQCG010000161.1:0-5795 GCF_057837105.1 Burkholderia sp. APQ4-4ca
GGTCGAGCGCGATCGGTAGGGTTTGGCCCAGTTTTTGGCCCGCCCCAACGGCGCGAATCGATGACGAATCGACAGCGGCTCGCGAAAAGTCGATCTGGTCTGCTGCTCGCAGCTTCGCGAGCAGCAACTCGTGCAAGCGGTCCCACACGCCGGCCGCCTGCCAGTCGCGCAGCCGCCGCCAACATGTCACGCCCGAGCCGCAACCCATCTCGGCAGGCAGGTCGCGCCAGCGTAGTCCGGTCTCGAGAACGAACAAGATGCCGGTCAGCGCGGCGCGATTCGAAACAGGCAGGCGGCCCGGGTTCTTCTCGCGCCGCGGCTTGGATGGCGGCAGTAACGGCTCGATCAGTGTCCACAATTCGTCGTCGATGATCGGCTTGCCCATCTCCTCGGCCTCGGTTGTTCCGATGCCTGAGGTTAACAGCTCGCCGCGAAAGTTAACAGGCCCACGGGCTCTTTTTGAAACCGTCTCTTAGTGATGGTCAGGCATTGGTGGGCGCACGGCGTGTTCGTCGCGATGGTCTCTTCGATATATCACCCGTGAACGCAATGCGCAGCGTGCCCCGATTGATCTTTCATCGCATGGCCTCCGTCCGCTCGACGAAATCGCTCGGGATTTATACACGTCAAACTCCGGATGAGTCAAAGCGCGTCACCCAAAAAACCACAACGATCAAATGTAAAAAATCGCAAACGTTCCGAAACAATTTACAAATTTAAATTGCTTCCAATATTTTCGAGATAAATCACATTCGAGCCGCATGACGTTACTCAAAGTAACTGGAAACTCTGCCGCGCTCCCTTGCTACACGATGATCCGTGCGTTTTCCATTGATCGCACGCCATCCTATTTTGCACCTCTCGAATTCACCCAAAAAAATCCAAATATCCCAAAAATAATCACCCGGCGAATTGTAAATTTCGTTCACATTTCACATCTCTCAATTAGTAAACCAAATCATATGGACATTCACAAAATAGGTTGCACATCCGAAAAGATGTCGTGTATAGGTTACGCCCTTGACTTGAATAACGAACAAACGAATCACACGAGAGACCATGCGAATCGCGAAGCCGCTATGGCACGAGGGCCTCATCCTGACCCAGCAGCATTTTCAGCAACAGGATAGATGGGCCGAATTTGCGCTACGTCAGTACGCCTGCGCGGCTGTCGCACAGCCGTGGGGAACGCTTGCCGTCGAGGTCGACGAAGAAGCGCTGTCGACAGGGCGCCTGAAACTCGCCCGCCTGCAGCTGTGTTTTCCGGACGGCACGCCGATCGATACGTCCGTCGCCGATACGCTGCCGCCTGCGCGCGACCTGACGCAAGGTGTGCCGGCGGACCTGCAAAGCGTCGTGGTGTTCGCAGCGCTCGCGTTGCCGGACGCGAATGGCAGCAACTGCCGTTTCGACGAGGCGTCGCTCGCCCGCCCGCGGCGCGCTTACCGAGAATTCGTCAAGGTCGCGGACCTGAACGGGACCACCGAAGCCGAAATCGCGGTCGAACGGCATGCAGTACGGCTCGTGTTCGACTTCGAGTCGCACGCCGACGACACAATCTGCGCGATCGCGCGACTGACGCGCGGCGCCAGCGGCCAGTTCCAGATCGATCGACAGTTCGTGCCGCCGTGCCTCACGCTCGCCAGCCATCCGCTGCACGTCGAGCGGATCAATCGTCTGACGGACATCCTTCACGCCCGGACCCTCGCGCTCGGTACGCGTCGTAGCGAACGCATGACCGACGTCGCGGAATACGGCGTGGCCGACGTGCAACTCTTCTGGCTGCTTCATTGCATCCACGCGGCGTGGCCTCAGTTGCGACTGTTCGCTGCGCATCCGAGCCGCCCTCCGGAGCATCTGTACACGGCACTCGCGCAACTGACGAGCGCGCTGATGACATTCTCGACCGAAGCGCAACTCACCGATGTTCCGGTGTACGACCATGTGCGCGCCGACGAGGTGTTCGCGAAACTGGAATCGCTGATTCGCACGCTGCTCGACGCCATCATTCCGTCGCGGGTCGTGTCGATCGGCCTCACCCGCAAGGGGCCGACCACGTGGACTGGCCAGTTCCTCGACGAGCGGATCGTCGCGGATGCCGCCGACTGGTACCTGTCGGTCAACGCGCCGATGCCCGCATTCGAGTTGATCGAGCAGTTTCCACGGCTATGCAAGATCGGCGCCCCCGACGACGTCGAACACATCGTCAATTCGGCTTTGCTTGGCGTCCCGCTCAAGGCCGTCCAGCGCGTGCCAGGCGCGATCCCTGTGCGTCTGGACAATCACTATTTCGCGCTGGACGCGTCCAGCGCCGTGCACGCGAAGATGCTCGCTGCGCGAGCCTGCCAGATCTATCTGCCCGCGTCGGTACCGGACGCCTCGCTCGAACTCTATGCGGTGCTGCGTTCATGAATGTGTTGACCTCCAATCGAAGCGATACCGCCCTGATGCCGAACACGACGGGCGCCAGTAACCTCCCCGGCGACGGGATGCGCGATCTGCTGCGCGACACCGCACTGCTTGTGACCACGCTCGCCTCGGGCGGACAGACTCAGGACGCGGTCGCGTTGCGAGCGCGCTGCAAGCAGCTTGTCGAGCAATTCGCGAGCGCGCTGCAGCACCGGGGGTTTCCGGACGACGTGCGCAACGAGGCGCTCGTCGCACAGTGCGGGCTGCTCGACGAAGTAGCGCTGCGACACTTGCCTGGCGAATCCCGGTCCGCATGGGAGCGCGAGCCGCTGCAGGTGGAGCAGTTCAACCTGCACGAAGCCGGTGAACGCGTGTTCGATCGGCTCGACGCGCGCATGCGCGACCCAGCGCCGCCCGTCGCGTTGCTCGAGTGCTACTCGGCCATCCTCGGAATGGGATTCGTCGGCCGGTACGCCCGTGACGGCGAAGCCGAGCGGATCGCGCTGATCGCGTCTTTAAATGCCAGACTGGAGACGCTGCGCCCCGCCCCCGATCGGCCATTCATCGCGGATCGCGTCGGACGGCGCTTATCTGACTGGTTCTACCGGCTGTCTCCTTGGGCGATCGCCGGACTCGCATGCGCGGCTGCCACGATCGTATGGAGCATCTGGTCCGCCACTCTCGACGGACAGCTCGCACATCTTGTGGCGGCAAAAGCCGTTCGCCCGTGAAATCCGACCTGTCTGTTCTCTCCACGGAATCGAAGCGGCCGCCTGATCGCGGGCACGAAGGCCTCGGGTATCCGTCGCGGCTCATGGTCGCGTTCGCAACCGTGTTGGCGCTCGCGGTGACCTGGCTGGTACTTCCGCTCGGGTCCGGCGTCGCATGGGCACTTTCGGCCATCGTCGGGATTGCCGCGCTCGCGCTGATGGTGTGGTGTACGTGCACGCTTGGCCGCGCGCGTAGCCAGAGCGCACATGTGCTGACCGCGCTGGGCGCGGCGACAGCCGACATTCCGGTGAAGCTGCGCACGCGCATGCCGCTCGTGCTGGTGACCGGCGACGGACTGCCCGCACTGTTCGACCGTATGGGAGAAGTCCGTCGCGTACACCTCGGCGACGGCGGCATCTGGCTGCGCGTCGATCGCGCTCAGGATCTGCCGCGCATGGCCGTTGCAGTCCGGCAGTGGCGCGGCGGGCGGGCCCCGGACGGCGTCGTGCTGTCGGTCGCGCCTGCGCTGCACGCGGAAACCGACACGCTGACCCAGAATCTGCGTGCCGTGCGGCAGGCCGTCGGCGATGCCGCTCGCATGCTGGGTACGCGACTGCCGGGCTATGTCGCGGTGTACCAGCGCCTCACCACTGGCCCCGTCGACCGCTCGACGCCGGTGTGGTACGGCGTGTCGTCGGCCACCCGCCTCGCGGTCGGCGAACGTTTCGAATCCGTGGTTCGCGCGGCGGAAAACCAGGTTCAGCGCGCGGCCGGCGATTGCGTTGCAGCGGCACGCGCCGCCGCGCTGGCCTCCATCGTCGGCTGGACGCAGCGCGTGGTTTTCGGCGCACTGACGGACCGACAACAACCCGCATCGCCATGGGCGCCGTTCGGTTCCGGCTGGATTGACTACGGACCGGCGAGCGCATGTCGGAACCCGTGGGAACGCGATGTCGAAATGCAGACGCAAGTGGCGCGTGTCACCACCACCGCCTCGCCGACGCCGTGGCCGCTCCCGCAATCGCTGATCGAAGCGATACCGCGACGATACCGGACGTCTCCCCGTCAAGCCGCCGTGGGCCACGCACTCGCCCTGCTCGCCTGCGCCGCTACCGTCGCATTCTGGGGTGCGGCCAAGAACAACGAAGCGCTGCTGGATCGTATCGCCGCCGATCTCGGCCGCTATTCGACGATCCCGGAAACGCACGACACCGCAAAGCGGGACGCACTGCAGGCGCTCGTGGCCGATCGCGATCAACTCGATCGCTACGCGCGCACCGGTATTCCGCTGCGCCTGTCGTTCGGCATGTATCGGGGCGCGCAGCTGATCCCCATGCTGAACAACGCGATCGCATCTTACGAGCCGCCGCCGCCTCCTCCCGCCGTCGTCTCGCTCGACAGCATGTCGCTGTTCGACAGTGGCAAGGCACTGCTGAAGCCGGGGTCGAACCGTGCAATGGTCGGCGCGCTCGACATGATCCACGCGCATCCCGATAAACGCATCCTCGTCGCCGGCTACACCGACAACGTGGGCAATCCGGACAGCAACCTGAAGCTTTCGACCGCGCGCGCGGAAGCCGTGCGCGACTGGCTGGTCGACGCATCCGGCATTTCCGCGACCCGGTTTGCGATTCAAGGCTACGGCATGACGCGCCCGCTCTCGAGCAACGACACACCCGACGGACGCGCGCGAAACCGTCGCGTGGAAATTACCCTGGTACCGGACACGGGAAGGTAGCAATCCAGGTTCAGTCCCCGAAGCAACCCGCTTCGGGATTCTCAAGCCCAGGGGCCCGCTCCTGGCAAGTTTAGTAGTACGTACAGTGAAATATAAAGGAGCAAGGCAATGGCAATTCCGGCCTACATGTGGCTCAAGGACGACGGCGGCGCCGACATCAAGGGCTCGGTGACGGTTCAGGAACGCGAAGGCAGCGTCGAACTCGTCGCATTCGACCACGGCGTACATATCCCGACCGACGGCAATACCGGCAAGCTGACCGGCACGCGCGTCCACAAGCCGATCACGCTGACGAAGGAAACCGACGCGTCGACGCCGTATCTGTACAAGGCCGTGACGAGCGGCCAGACGCTCAAGTCGGTCGAGATCAAGTGGTACAAGATCGACGATGCGGGCAAGGAGAAGGAGTACTTCAACACGAAGCTCGACAACGTGAAGATCGTCGCCGTGAATCCGGTCATGCACGACATCAAGAATCCGGCCTACGAGAAGCACAACCACCTCGAAAACGTGGAGCTTCGTTACGAAACGATCACCTGGTCGTACAAGGACGGCAACATTATCCACAAGGACACCTGGAACGAGCGGTCCTGATCCCTATCGACGGTCGAACCGCCGGCGCCTCGAGCGGTTCTTTTGCCAGCCTGACCGGTTCAGGCTGGCCTTCCTGTTCCCGAGACCCAGTCCGGCCAACGACTGCGCGTCGCCCCTTCCCTCTCCAGACATCGACATGACCCCGCGCGACACGACCCACCTGCTCCGCCGACTCAATCCGCACTGCGCGAAGGCGCTCGAAGCGGCCGTGAGCTTATGCCAGACGCGTCTCGCGGACGAGATCACCGTCGAGCACTGGCTGCTGAAACTGATGGAGGCCGGCGACGGGGACATCCCGGCGATCCTGCGGCACTACAGTATCGACCTCGACACCGTCTGGGAT
>NZ_JBYQCG010000162.1:0-9791 GCF_057837105.1 Burkholderia sp. APQ4-4ca
AAGCAGCGCGGCGCCCATCCGGTCCCGGTTTGTCAGGTTCTGGAACAGAATCCATTCCCCTACGCGGCCCTTGCCATCATAGTGGCCTGTCCGAAACCGGGAATCGTATCCGGACCTTTTGAGCGCGTAATCGAGGTTTCCATACACGAAGAACTTGACTCCTTCTTCGATGGCTATTTCATAGCATCGGATGGCCCAATAAATCTCAGTCTTCTCCCCGGTGTTGAATCCATCGAGATTGATATACGCTGCGCTGCAATTACGAAAACCATCACGCAGGACCGCTTCATCGGCAAACGTGCCCTTCACGATCGAGACGTTCCCCAGAGTGGAGAGCTCGATGGCCCGTCGCGATTCAGGATCTCGGCTCAAGGCGCGCACGGCATATTTGCCGTCGGCGACGAGCGCCCGGATGACGGGCAATCCCTGTGCGCCCGTTCCACCGATGACGAATATGGTCGAGGGGACCCGTGAAGACATGTTTGTTTACGCTGGTATGAGTTGGATAGATTTGCCGACCGCTACGCGCCGATGGCACGGATGTCAGCTTCATCTGGCATCGGGCACCGGTACGCCGACCACTCGCCCGTGAACTTCTGTCGAGATGCCGAATTGCGGTCTGCGCGATATTTCATCGAAGCATTCATACGACACTGCGGCTCTAACCGGCCGCCTTCGCCGGACCGCGCGCCGCGACTGCGCGTGGTTGCCGGCCACGTTGCAGCAGAAACACACCACCGAGGATTGCGCCCATCGCGAATAGTTCGACTGCGCCGATCGGTTCCTGCGCAAGCCACGAACCCATCAGCAACGCAACGACCGGTGGAATGTACGTCACGCTGGACGCGGCCACTGCTCCGAGCCGTCCGACGATGAAGTAATAAAGGATGTAAGCGATCCCGGTGCCCGTCAGACCGAGTCCCAGCACGAGGCCGAGCAGCGCTCGCGCATCGCTCGTCACACGCACGATGCCGTGGAAATCCGTGACGCAGCCGATCAGGACCAGTGCGAAGCCGATCTGCCACGTCGACAGCGCGAGCGGTGAGAGGTCCAGGCCGGAAAGAAAGCGGCGCGCGTACACGAACGAGCAGCCCACGCTGAGCGAGCCGGCGATCATATAGCCGACTCCGAGCAGGTTGACGCCAGCCGCGTGCGCATTCCACGGACGCGCGATCAGCAGTACGCCGACGAATCCGCAGACGATGCCCGCGATCATTCGCGCGTTCGGGCGCTCCTCGCGCAGCAGTGCCCATGCGCACAGGAAGGAAAAAAGCGGGATGGCGCCGCTTAGCATCCCGGCAATGCTCGAGAACAGCAGCCCGGCCCCTTTCGCGAACGCATAGTAGTAAATCACGGTCGCAAGCAGCGACATCACCACGAAGTGGTGAGCGTGCCGAAGATGGCGCCATTTGAGCGCCTTAGTGAATAGCGCGACCGTGAGCAGCGGGATGAAGCCGAAAAGCACGCGCAGGAAGACGATCTGACTGGCAGCCAGATCGACGCTCGCCCACTTCATGAACAGGAAATTGGTGCCCCAGATGAACCCGAGGGCGGCGAAAGCGAAATAGGCGGGATTCATGTCAGCGCACCAGGAAAGCGGATGAAGTCCCGATTGTGTTCCGCACCACCTTGCTCTACAAATGATTTAATGTCGACTATGAAATAGAAAAACTGAGCTATGCGATCGACTCCTCCGCTGAAAGCCCTTCCTGCCTTCGAAGCTGCCATGCGGCACGGCAGTTTTACTCTTGCATCCCGGGAACTGAACGTGACGCCTGGTGCGATAGGGCAGCAGATTCAGAAGCTTGAGGAATGGCTCGGCGTTGCCCTGTTCGTGCGCCAGATACGGCAGGTAACGCCCACAGAGGATGGTCGCGCCTACTTCGCGCAGATTCAACCCGCCCTGGCAGAGCTTATTCATGCGAGCCATCGCATTCGTGAGCGTCGCGGTAGCGGCGTGCGGTTGTCGATGCCGCCGAGCTTCGCTGCCAAGTGGTTCGCCCCACGCATGGCCGACTTCCTGCAGGCAAACCCCGGGATTGCGCTGAGCCTGAGCACATCGACAACGATGGTCGACTTCGAACTGGATGGCGTCGATCTCGCGGTTAGGCATTTCGACGGGATGGATGCACGACTATCCGTTCAACTGCTGTGCCATGACGAGGCACGCGCGTATTGCCATCCGGCATACGCGAAGCAGCGCCGATTGAAGCGCCCCGACGATTTGCGCACGGCGACACTGCTCCATAACACGCTACACCCGCACTGGGCCACGTGGCTTGCTCGATTCAGCGGTCTCGACGGTTCGCAGATCGAAACCATTACCGGTATCCGGTTCGACCAGTCGTTGATAGCGATCGACGCCGCAGTGCGCGCGCAAGGCGTTGTGCTTACCAGCCCCCTGCTGGTAGAAGCGGAACTGGCTCGTGGAGAACTGATTGAGCCATTCGATAATGCGCTTGCGTTGGACGCCGGATACTACCTCGTCCATCCCGCCAGTGCCGCAACCAAACAGGCGGTTCAATTGCTCAAGGCGTGGTTTACCGACAGCATCGCCAGGGGATGTGCGCAGCGTGGAGGCTACTTCTAGCCGTCGAATTATTGTCTCAATGACTGCTGTCGGCTCTAATGCCGACGCCGGATAATGCGATTCCGACCGGCAGCAATGGGTCGGGTTGCGACCGCCCGACGCGGCGCACACTTAATCTCCCTTCGCTTGAAAGGAGATTGTCATGGAATCCGAGAATGTCGTGGTTGTCCACCGCGTGCCGTGGAACAAGGGCAAGCTCACCGGGCAGAAGCCACCGTTAAAGCTTCGGGAAATCTGGGCGATCCGGACGAGACTTCAGATGGCGTCGAACGTTCGTGAGCTCGCGATGTTCAATCTCGCGATTGATAGCAAGCTGCGGGCGTGCGACCTCACGCGGTTACGGGTCCAGGATGTCCGTCACGGAAGCCAAGTGGCGTCGAGAGCGACAGTCATGCAGCAGAAGACCCAGCGGCCGGTGCAATTTGAGATCACGGAACAGACTCGTGAGAGCCTCGAAGCGTGGATCGAAACCCGGGGACTGAAGGCGGCGGATTTTCTGTTCCCGAGCCGGATTCATACGTCACCGCACCTGTCGACGCGGCAATATGCCCGGCTGGTACACCGCTGGGTCGCATCGATTGGCCTCGACGATACCGCGTACGGTACCCACACGATGCGCCGCACGAAAGCTTCGCTGATCTACCGGCGGACGAAAAACCTTCGGGCGGTGCAGTTGCTGCTCGGACACACAAAGCTGGAAAGCACGGTTCGCTACCTGGGAATCGAGGTCGACGATGCCCTCGAGATGGCGGAGCAGACCGAGGTTTGATCGCGGCTTGGCCGGCGAGCGGTCGCTTGCCGGCCAGCTTCTGTCGTTCGGCGCTGCCACCTGGGCGGCACTCCAGCGTCGGCTTGTTGTCTAAGAACCGACTGTGAGCATTCCGCGTGGCGGCGATCGTTTGCGGCAAAACCTGCTGGCGGATCAAGTTGGATACGCGCGCGACGCCTGATTTATCTACTCCGGTTCCAGCACAATGGGGCGCGATGCAGGCATGTCCGTCGTGACAGTCGCGCCGTATCGGCGGGGCGGCGCAGCCGAGCGGTAGCAGAAACAGATTTAATGATGGTCAGCCCCACCCTGCATGCGGGTCAGTCACGCTGTAGGGTGTGGTTTTTCGCCTGTGCTTTGTGACGCGAGTGAGCTCCCCGGCGGATTAAGAGCAGCTCGATACAGGGTAAAATCACCACGGAATGATCTCGCCGTGGCGATCGGTATAGCGAAGCCCCGGCTTGCCAGCGTTGCGCTCGACCATGCTGACGACGTGCGGGATGCTGTCGGAGATCTCGAGCAGCGCATCAGAGCCGCCCATCTCAGTACGAACCCAGCCCGGCGCAACAAGCAGCAATGCGCGCGTGTCGTCCTTGTTGCGAGCGGCGAATGCGGCCATCAGCATGTTAAGCGCTGACTTGCTGGAGCTATACAGCTCCCAAAAACCAACGCAGTTGCTGATACTGCCGATCTCCGAAGACATTACCGCGATTACACCGTCGGGTGACACAGAACTGTGAAACAGTTCGATGATGCGCATGGGACTGAGTGCGTTCGTCAACATCATGTCCAGGAAGTCTTTTTCATTCACCTGAAGCGGCGTGAGTTCGTTTGCCTTGCATATACCCGCATTTACGAAAAGCACGTCGAGTTTGTGCGCTGCGAGCCGTGAATGCAGAGCCTTAACCGAACCGAGATCAACCACGTCTACCGCTTCTATTGAAAGCGTTTCTGGATAGCGCTCCTGAAGCTGCTGCAGGCCGGACGACAGACCGCGCGAAGTCGCAATCACATTCCATCCTCGCTCGCAGTACTCTTGAGCCAGTGCCAACCCTAGGCCTCGCGATGCACCCACTACCAAAACTGTCTTAGCCGTCATTTCAGCTCTCCTTTCTTCATGGTGGCGACCTCATTTCGAAAGTCGCCACATACGACTATTAAGCACGGCCCAACTGTCGCCGAGCCAACTTGAGGGCGATTTAAACCCCCTGTAGCTGAGGAATCCACTACGGAAGTGTCATGTTTGAGATGACGTGAAGTCATGTATCCTTTTTCTTTCCCCTTTCTCTCATGCACTCCTGCCTTCTCTTTCCTGCGATACGTTCAGTTCGATACAGCGGGCGTCAAGCAAGACTCACCTTGACGCCGGTGGGAGGGGGAGTTGGTATATAAAGTACTGGTTATCTAGCCCGCCGCCGCAGCGAGCGCCTCAATTTTTGCGATCGCGCGCGCTACGGCCGGACGTCTTAGTACCGTGTCGTACCAGCGTTGCACATGCTGCGTCTCGTCGAGCGTCAGGTCCGGGAAGGCGCGTCGCCATATCCAGCCGAAGTGGGCGATATCCGCGATGGAATATTCATCGCCCGCGACGAATGGCTGCCCGGCAAGAATCGCGTCGAGAAGTTTCAGTTGACGGTTTGCTTCGCTCGAGAAGCGTTCGATGGCGTGCGGCATCGGCTCCGGCGCTAATTTGAGGAGGTACCCCGCTTGCCCGAAGGCCGGACTCAGTCCTGACGCATGAACGAACAGTTGTTCAAACGTGCGCGCCCGGCGCACCGGGTCTTGTGAGAGCAACTTGCCGTGCGTCTCGGCGAGATAAACAAGGATGGCTGCTGACTCCGTCAGTGTGAAACTACGATCCCCGGTGGTCAGCACGGGCACTTTGCCATTGGCATTCAATGCGAGAAATGCATCGCTCTTCTGCTCGCCCTTTCGAACGTTGACGGCATGCAGCGTGTAGTCGATTCCGAGCTCTTCGAGTGCGATCGGCACCTTGACGGAATTGGGCGTAGCGAATGCATGAACGTGGTACATGGCGGGTGATCCTTTGGGAGGTAACGGCTTGACGTGAGACGAACTTTGCGCGGGATTTGACCTTCGGTGAAGTCCGGCCGAAGTGATAAGCGCTATTCCTGCAAGGAATGACTCACGACGCCCGCCGATGCACGCTTCTCGCTATTCCGCGCAGGAATGGCAGCTATCACCCGGTGCGGTCTTCTGCAGATCCGCGCTTGCCCTGAAGATCCGGAGGTCTTCTCATCTTTCAGGTAACGCGCAATGAACATGCTCTTCACCCAGACTCAGGTCGGTCCTTATCCTGTCAGTCACCGTGTCGTCATGGCCCCGCTCACACGGATGCGCACCGATGCGCACAACGTCCCCGGCGATCTGATGGTCGATTACTACGCGCAGCGCGCTTCGTCGGGCGGCTTGCTGATTTCGGATGCGACGTCCGTCTCTCCGCTCGGCTTCGCCTATGTGGGCGCACCGGGCATCTACACTGATGCACACGCGCGCGGCTGGAGACGCGTCACGAACGCCGTCCACGCGGAAGGCGGACGAATCTTCCTGCAACTGTGGCACGCGGGACGACAGGCGCATCCCGCCAACATCGGCGGAGAAGTGCCGGTCGCGCCTTCTGCCATCCGCGCCTATGAACACTCGGCAATCCACGACGAAAGCGGCCAGGTTGTCGAAGTCGAACAGGTCGTCCCGCGTGCACTCGCACTTGATGAGATTCCCAGCGTAATCGAGGAATTCCGATACGCTGCGACACTGGCGAAACAGGCTGGTTTCGATGGTATCGAACTGCACGCCGCCAATGGTTATTTGCCCGACCAGTTTCTGCAGGACGGTTCGAATCACCGTACCGACGCGTACGGCGGCTCGCTGGAGAACCGCGCACGCTTTCTGTTCGAGGTGCTCGATGCCATCAGTTCGGTGTGGGACGCAGGCCAGATCGCGGTTCGTCTGTCGCCGGGAAGCTCCTACGGCACGATGTCCGATAGCGATCCGCGTGCCACGTTCGGCTATGTCGCCAGTCGTCTGAATGGCTATGGGCTCGGGTATCTGCATGTAGTCGAGCCGCGTGTGCGCGGTAACGATGACGTCGCCGCAGCGGCCTCGGCGGTCTCCGCGAAAGATTTGAGGCAAGTGTTCAAAGGCACACTCATCGCGGCGGGCGGTTTTACTGCGGATAGCGCGCATCGCATCATCGAGGCAGGCGACGCCGATCTCGTCGCCTTCGGGCGCCTGTTTATCTCCAATCCGGATCTGCCTGAGCGACTGCGTGTCGGCGCGCCGCTGAACCGTTACGACCGCTCGACGTTCTATGGCGGTGATGCGCGCGGCTACACCGATTATTCCTTCCACAGCGCGGCGCCGGTTATCTGAAACAGAAGCGAGCGTTGCTGACGGCTCCGACGCAGGATCGCCTGTGCGGGGTCGTTTTGCTTTTGCGGATTCTGATTGCGATGTCGATGCAAAGGCCGCTAACACCACTGACTTCATCGGCCATGTTCTGGCGCGATAGACTTCTGGCTGAACACACATCTCGGCTACAACACGGACTTTACGGTCCTTCAAGGAGAAGCGACTTCATGGACCGGATGGCAGCAATGGAAACGTACATCAGCGTTGTGGAGGCGGGCTCGTTTTCGGCAGCCGCGAAGCGGCTCAAACTCGGGCAACCGGCCGTATCGAAGTCGATTGCGCAACTTGAGGAGCGGCTCGGCGTACGACTGCTGTTGCGCTCGACACGCGGCCTGACCCCCACCGATGCGGGGCAGCGCTTCTACGAGCACGCGAGGCGCGCAATCGAAGAAGTAGAGCTTGCCGAGCATGTCGCGCGCGACGCGTCGACCGGGCTATCCGGCGTGCTGCGCATCAGTGCCGCCGTGACCTTCGCGCGCCTGCATATCCTGCCTGCGCTCAAGACGTTTCTTGACCGACACCCGAACCTGCAGATCGATATCGTGCTGGACGATCGAACCATCGACCTGCTCGAAATGGGTGTGGACGTTGCACTGCGCATGGGTTCTCTCGATGATTCGACGATGACGGCACGCCGCATTGCACAAAGCCGCCGACTGGTTGTTGGAACGCCTGCGTATCTCGCCGAAGCGGGCGCGCCGAAAACGCCTGCGGACCTCAGTCAGCATCAGGTGATCGTGTATTCGTTGCGAGGCGGTGGCGAGTCGTGGGCATTCAGCCAGCAAGGCAAGGAAGTGGCCGTTGTCGTGTCTGGACGCGTCAGCGTGAGCGCCGCCGAAGGCATCCGCACGACGGTGCTCGGCGGCATAGGTCTCGCGATCGCATCGGAATGGATGTTCTCGCCCGAACTTGCCGATGGCACGGTTCAAGCGGTACTCACGGACTGGGAATTGCCCTCGATCGACCTGTGGGCGGTGTTTCCCGCCGGACGACTGATGAGTGCGAAGGCGCGAGCGTTCGTCGCCTTTGTTGAAGAGATCCTTGGTGCCGCTGGCAGCGGCACCGACGGCATGGCCTCAGAAAGCGAGCTTTCCGATTGATGCGCCGCCGTCGACATAAAGCGTCTGGCCGGTCATGAAAGCAGCCGCGTCGGATAGCAGAAACGCAATCGTCGCGGCAATTTCATGCGGCTGGCCGAAGCGCCCCATCGGCACTGCGGACAGATAACGCCTCTCGCCGTCGCTGCCCGGCGGATTGTTCGCGCGAAACAGTGCGGTCTCGGTCGGACCCGGCGCGACCGCGTTCACCGTAATACCCGTGCCCGCGAGTTCCAGCGCCCACGAACGCGCAAAGCTCACCAACGCTGCTTTCGCTGCGGCATAGGCCGTGCGCTGCGTCATGCCCAGAATCGTCAGGCTGGAAATGTTCACGACCCGTCCCCAGCCGCGTGTGCGCATACCGGGAAGCAGGGCCTGCACGGTCTGCACCGCAGGATGAAGATTCAGCGCGAGAACGTCGTCCAGATCGTTTAACGCGACTTCACCCAGAGGCTGCGGTCTGACCAGCGCGACGTTGTTCACCACACCATCGAACGCATGGCGGCGAACGAGGTCATCGAGTACCGCGCCGGTTGCGGCACGATCGGCCAGATCGACGCGGACCAGTTCGCCCGGAAAGTCGCTTGCGTCACGCGCGAGGCCCACCACGTGGTGGCCATCGGCGATCAGCCGTTCTGTTAGTGCAAGGCCAATGCCTTTGGTCGCGCCGGTTACGAGAAATGTACGCTGTGTCATCAAATGTCCTTTACGAACTGGAAGGGCTAGAAAAGCCGCGCCGGGTTCTCCGGCGCAGGTGGCAATCGGCTGGCGTTGAGCGGCAGGGCTCAGGCGTTGGCCGTTGCTTTTTCCAGAACCGGAAACATGTCCGACGGGTCCGGACGACGCGTGTAATCCGGGTTGACCTCCGAATACAGCACGATGCCGTCCTGTCCGATGACGTAACGTGCGGGCATCGGCAAAGTCCAGCTGGGGTCGTTGTTGAATGCCGGCAGATCGTTCTTCAGGTTCTTGTACAACTCGACCAGATAGTCGGGCAACGCGAATCGCAATCCGAAGTCGGCGCCCGTCTGGCCAACCACGTCGCTCAGCACCGGAAAACCGAGTTCATTGGTACGCACCGATTTACGGCTGTTGACCGGCGTTTGCGGAGAGATTGCCACGACGTTCGCGCCATAAGCCTGAATCTTCGGCAGCACTTCGTTGATCGCCTGCAATTCGATATTGCAGTACGGGCACCAGACGCCGCGATAGAACGTCACCACCAGCGGCCCCTTCACCAGCAAAGCAGCAGAAGATACGTCGTTGCCGTCCTGATCTTTCAGGTTGAAATGCGGTGCGCGGTCGCCTGCCTTGATCGCGCGGCCCGCCTGTCCGCTTGCTATCAGTTCTGCCGTAGCACGCTCCATTACCGGATGAATCTCCGGCGGTGCGTTGAACGGTGGTTTGCCCGCCTTGAAATCGGCCCGGAATGCATCGAGTTTGTCTTGCAGTGACATGAGCGTTCTCCTTGAGGGGAATAGCGAATTGAGGAATCGGGTGGCCGCAAATTCAGGCTGCGTTCTGCGCGGCTGCAATGCGGGCCACTTCGGCCGCAGTGATCCCTTCGAGCGCCAGGCCGTAGCCGATGCCCTCGTCGATCACGCGGCGCAGACGCTGCGTCAGTCCGATGCGCGTGTATTTGGTGGTGAGCGGCGGCTGCTTTGCGATCGTTGCGGCAATTGCGTGCGCACGTTCCAGCAACTGATCCGCAGGCACGATCTCGTTGACTACGCCCAGCGATTTTGCGTCCTCGGCCCCGAGCTTTTGCTGCGTGAGCACGAAATACCGGCCGCGAATGCTGCCGATCATTTCCGGCCACAGCAGATGGACGCCATCGTTGGGAGCGATGCCGAACACGGCATGTGGCATGTCCTGAAACACCGTCTCGGGTGTCGCCACCACA